>JAKEEH010000572.1 GCA_022616725.1 Limisphaerales bacterium
ATGGTTTGCTTGCTGAATCTCAAATGGTGACCGAGGGAGCATTTTACGCGTGGTGGCTCACGTTGAGGCTTTGCTGCATTCCAATAATCAGAGCCAAGCAGGAGAATGCCAATTCGTGATGAACTGCACGAGTTGAAGGCACGCAAGAACTCCGGAAATGAAATGAACGATACCAACCCAACTCAAATCCACGCCACGGGTGAGGCTACCGGCTTCATTCCCGCGCCAGGCGACAAGGGCAAGCCCATCACCGTCATCGGCACGAACTCGATTCGCGCCGGGTTCGACGCGACGTGTTTGCAGCAGGCGCTCAACGCGCGCAGCGCGCCGGGCGTCACCGATCTCGTGCTCAATCCTGACGCGCACGCGGGCTACGGCGCGCCAGTCGGCTGTGTGCTCACGTCGCCGACCCACATCTATCCCGGACCTGTCGGCGTGGACATCAAGTGCTCGATGAGTTTTCTGCAAATGGATCTGCCGGCAGATCAAATCACTGACAAAACCGTCCGCCGCGAATTGATCAACGCAATCCTCGAACGCACGCCCACTGGCCCGGGTCGCGGTCAGCGTTCGGCGCGCAAGGCCCGCAAAGTCGGCGAAGCGCTCGGCGTGAAAGTGGCCACAGACGGCGCATCGCCTGAAGTATTGCACGCACTCGGGATTCCGCTGGATTGGGCGGAGCGTTGCGAGGATGCGGCCCACGTCGGTCACGACGGAACGAATGCCGCGCTCGCGCTGCGTCTCGAATGGGTGCGCGCCAACCAGTTTTCAAACTTCCTCGAAAAAATCACCCAGCTTGGTTCGTATGGCGGCGGTAATCATTTCGGCGAATGCGAAGTGGTGCGCCTGCTCGACAACGATCGCGCGCGCCGTACGGCCGAAGTGTTCGGCCTGCGCGATCGTTGCGTGGGTTTCCTGTCGCACTGTGGCTCGCGCGGCTTCGGTCACGCGCTGGCGAGCGGACAATTCCGCGCACTTCAGCAGAAGTTCGCCGCATGGGACATCCCGTTGCCGGGCGACGACAAGGAACTGGTCTATGCGCCGCTCGGCACGCCCGAGGCTGACGCGTATCTCGACGACATGGCGCTCGGTGCAAACTTCGCCACGGTGAATCATCTGCTCATCAACGCGCTCGTGCTGGAAGCGTTTCAGGAAATCATTCCGGGCGTGAAGGGTTCGCTGGTGTATTTTATCAGCCATAATATCGCGCGCAAAGAATTGCTGCCGGATTGCCACGGCGGGTTTGCCGGCGAAGGCTGGGTGCATCGCAAAGGTGCGACGCGTGCTTTTCCCGCAGGCCATCCATCACTCAAGGGCACACCTTTCGCGGAAACGGGCCATCCAATCTTGCTTCCGGGCAATCCTTGCGCCGGCAGCGTGATCATGGTTGCCGACAAAGGCGCCGAGAAGGGCGCCTACTCAGTGAACCACGGTGCGGGCCGTTGCATGGGCCGCAAGGCCGCCGGCCGCGCCCTCGATCAGAAGACCGTGGACGACGAGTTCGTCGCACATGACATCCTCTCAAACTGCCGCTTGTATCCGAAGGACGAAGCCCCCGCCGCATACAAAGACTTCGACGCCGTTCTCGATTCAGTGAAAGCCGCCGGACTCGCAAGTGAAGTCGCACGGCTCAAGGCGCGCTTCGTAATCAAGGATTCGGACACAAGCCTTAAAGGAGCGGCATGACACTGATGAGTTCATTCGCAACATGGCAGCAATCGTTCTCAAGCGCATTCCCTTCTAACCGATTGTCGCCTTCACCAGGTCTAAATCGCCCTTTCCCCAGTGCCCCTCACGAGAATTCTTCTTGTGTGGTTGCTGTTTAAGACACGAGCGACATTGCCGCTCTGCCATTTGCCCTTGGTAATTACAATCCGTCCTTCCGGCCAGCGCGGGCTGAGTTTGTAGTGGATGATTTTGCCTGCGCCAGTTTTCGTGGTGACAGCCAGTTCGTTCAAACGTCGAGCAATTCTTCCTTTCCCGCAACCAGCCTGGCACTTGCCTGGTTTGAGCGGCGGCGAGACGATTTCGCCCACATAAGAGGCGCACACATCCACCGAACCGTCGCTTTTGATGGTGGAGGGCGGACGTACGTCCCAGCCGCCCTCCAGTTCCAGGCCGATCCGATCAATTCCGGGCATAAGGTTCTTCTTTGGTCGTGATCGTTAATTGCAAATCGATCGGAGCGAGAAAATCTCGGTAGAGATTCTTGGTCCACGATTTCAACTGATTGATCCATTCCTTGATAAAGGCGCTGGAATACGGCCCTGCCATTTCGATGGTCACCCCTTTGGAGAGCCCGACCGCCCGCACGATAGAGAAGTTGTAATACCCGCCGGTATCGAGGCGCTCGCCCCATTTGTTGAAGATTAGATTGCAACCGCTCAGATGCCGCGCGAGCTCATGACTTGAATCCAGCCGATAGCCGGAGATTTTGGGCCAGCGGCTGTCCTGGCTGTGATCCTCCCGGCCCGAGGCCATGGTTTGGAAGACGCATTCCAACGGTTCAGATTTCAGGAAGAGCGAAATGCCGTTCAGTGTGCGTCTCACCTTTAAGGTGAGCAGGGTATTTTTGCGTTTATCAATGATCTCAGCTTGAAACTCTTTGGCTGGGGACCAACGCTGAATGCGGCGTGGTTTCGGCGTGATCGCCGGGAGTGGGTTGAAGCGTTTGTTCATAGAGATGGGGCCAAAGGCGCCGGGCAACTTCCAGAGCGCCTTTCTTGTAAACGGTCACACAGATCATCTGTTCGCCGTCATACAGCGCCCAGAAACAGGCGCCGTGCTTTTCAATGAGAGGTTTGGAGTTGTTTCATGGGAGTTTTGTGTGAACGCCGTTTCTGGCGTTCGTTGATGAGTTACGGAGAAAGATCTCCGGCGGCAGCCAGTGAAGTGTTGCTGGCAATCTGGCGTTGCGCTTTCAGAGCGTTCAAGCGTTCTTCAATCGCGCAGACCACCTTGCCGACTGCCGGGAAGCTGGATTTATGCGCCCCGGTGGCGTCCTTGGCTGTTTTTTCCAGTTTCACCGCCTGACGGGCGAGCGCGTCCAGTTCGTCGGCAGTCATGCCGCGCAACGTGTCGATAGGGAGGATTTGCATGTTTCACTTTCGGTAGTGGGCTTTGCCCGCGCCCGTTGGGTTTCGTGCCTGTAGCAGGTAAACCAGACTTGCCATTGCAAGAGCGGTTTACCGGAGCCCGGCAGAAAACCTTATCGGCGGAAACACACGTTAGAGCCGATAAATTACTCCGACTCGGAGTGGCCGGTGGACCAGAGCATCGCGCATTTCTGGCGTATAACCTTGGGACCAACGGTCCATTCCGAGACACTGGATGCGTTCAGCATCCACGTCCGGGGAATGTTTGAAAACCCATTTCGGTCATTCCCCGAAGGTGGAGGTTGAGGCAGCCGGTCGGGCTGTCTGCGAGGATTGAGGCAACCATGCCTCACTACTTATGCTTGAATTGCGCAGACCTCCGAAACAGCGCGAACTGTCGCGAATCAGAATGAAACGATCACACCTTTAGCGCAGAGATAAGAAAAGGCGCGTTGCCTTTGGACAACGCGCCTTGCTGTTAGACGTGGAATGCTTAACGCAGCCAGCCGCGACGCCAGCCCGCTACCGCGCGTTCCCACGCGGTGCTGTGCTCAGCCCGTGCCTTGGCCAGTCGCGCCTGACAGAACCGCGCCCATTCAATGGCCGCAGCGCGCCATTGCAAGGCTTGTGACCATAGACACGGCCAGCGCAATGGATTCAAGGAACGCTGAAACCGAATCACGCTGCGCACCGTCCGCCCGGCTTTGCCCGCACTGCGCGCCATGTGAACCAAACCCGGTAAACAGGCTGATTCTTTGGCTGCGGCTGTTCTCAACGTGGCGAACACCTTCCCGGAACGCAGCGATTCAACGGCAGCCCGCGCCGTAACCGGCCAGCCGCGCTGCATCGGCAAAGGATTGGCCATGCAGCAAACGAATCAGAACCCGCGCCCGCTGCCGCGCAGCGCGCACGCTCTGCTTTCCTCTGCCACGGCAGGAGTAAACGAGCGTGCGCCAGATAAACGACGCCACGGCACGCCGCGCCTCCTCCTGCGCACTGTCCGGCATCACCCCGGACTGATTCGCCCAGGCATCCAGGCTGGCTTGTTCCACTTCCAGTGTTCCCGATGCCAAAGGCACGTTTTCGGCCACTTCACTGGCTCTGTCGCCGGTAAACTCATTGGCCACGATAGCCCGGAACGCGGCGCGCCAGCCGACGCGAAACAGATACCGGGCCAGCCGTCCATTGCTCCAATGCTCCCGCTTCACCTTGTCCCATCGTCGGACAGCAATGGCCATGGTTGCCGATGCCGCGCTGGCCGCTTCCTCCAGCGACGATGACGAAGGTCTAATGCCACGCTTAGACAAGAGATAACGCGCTGCCCGTGCTGCCGCGCCGCTGGAGTTAAGCCCGACGGGCTGGCTGGCGAACCACCCGCGTCCGCCAGCTAAGGCGAGAATGCATTTGCCGTTGTATTGCTCTGCCTCAATGTCACTGGCGATGTCTGGCAGGGTGTCAACCTCCTCCCCTAATCGCCCTTGCCCCAGCCCCGCGCCCCAGCCTGTAATCTTTTCAACTTTGCGGGCTGCAATATCGCCCAACTCCAAGTCAAACCGTGCTGTTCTGCCCTTCTCCGTCCAACCGCTCGCCGATAGTTTCATGCGAAACCTTTCTCTCTTTGAAAGCCCTCGCCACGAACTGGCACCGAGCCAGCTCAACTTGATGGCGAGGACACCGGCGCCTAATTCTGGGCATATCCGAACGGCTGGCACCCGATCGTATCCGTTATTTTCAATGCGAAAGCCGGTAAAGAAGCCCTTTGTTTATGCGGTTTATTGAACGTCGAATCCAAACCCGCCCGAACTGGTCTATATCACCCTACTGGGGGGAGATATTTCCGATTCTGAAGGCTGAATTTCAAACGACAGGGCAGGTCCTGGCCGTCCGCGCGCTTCGGGGTAGGTTGGAAGCGGCGAAGACGCCTGAGGGCGTTTGGGACCGATGGCAGCGGCGCAAGGCCGGGGCGCGGGGACGCGTCCTACATTTCAAAAATGGTGTAGGACGGGTTTGGAGGGGCCCGGGCGACCGCTTGACCTCGAAGGCATTTTGTTTCCGAACTCGTTCGCCTGCTGGATCTAAATTCCCTTCGGACACTATCCACACGGCTAGTGTGGATAATGTATTTTATCTCCACTAAAGTGGGGTGATGAGGAGACCCCGAAAGCGCGTTAAAAGCGAAAACGTTCAGTCACGCGAAATCGCCAACGTTGACCGGCGTGTCTTGACAGCGCGAGAATTTCAGGGGCTGGCCCATGTGCCGCCAGAGACTGAATGGTTTGCCAACATCGACAATCCCCGGACACGCCTCGCCTACCAAATTGACATTAAGGACTTCATGGGATTCGTGGGAATCGTGCAGCCCGAGGAATTTCGAGTGGTCACGCGGGCGCACGTGATCGCCTGGCGAAAGTCTTTGGAAGGCCGGACACTTTCGCCGGCGACCATCCGGCGAAAGCTTTCGGCCTTGTCTTCCCTTTTCGATTACCTCTGCGAAAGGAATGCCGTCGCGCACAATCCCGTGGATGCTGGCGGGTTTATGCGGCGCTTTATTCGGTCTTGCGCGGTGCCTCACTCTCGTTCGCGAGATTCGTTTCCTACACCTCGGGCTGCGAGGAGAGCAGGCTGTCGCGGAAGCGCTCATGGAAGTCGCAATGCTGGGAACCGATCCTTCCATGATTTTCCCGCGGGCAAAGACTGGAACATTGATCATGTCGCTGTCGGCCCTGGGGGCGTATTCGCAATTGAGACAAAGACACGAAGCAAACGCCAGAGCACCTCCAGGCAAGAGGGACGAGCAAGTGCTGTATGACGGAAAGGTTTTGATTTTTCCGTCGTATCGCGATGACAAGGCAGTAATACAAGCGGAGGCGAATGCGCGCTGGCTCGCTAAATATTTGAGGGATTCGACCGCAGATCAATCGATCTGGGTTTCTGGCCTACTCGTTATTCCCGGCTGGTATGTCGATTACACAACTTCTCCTAGAGGATATCCTGAAATTAGTTGAAAATTGAGGAGTGGCTCTTGGCGTGGTACCAACCACGCGAAGCAAAAACCAAAAACAAGAGCCACACATGAAAGAAG
>JAKEEH010000573.1 GCA_022616725.1 Limisphaerales bacterium
CTTTGCCAGCGCAGCACTTAGAGAAGTTGCCGCTGCCGAATGGTTTAGGCGGGTTTTGGATGGCGGAAAGATTTGTTCGATTCCGACCTCCGCCTCCAACTTTCAAGTTGCCGAATGGCAACCGGTTGCAGAAACCAGAGGAGGCAAGTGCCAGTGAAAGTGCCAGTGAAATCAAAACCGGGGCATTACGCATCGAAAACCCCGGCAGTACTCGGCAACCACTGGGAATGACCGGATTCGCAGCCTGTCTGGTGTAGCTGATACACCCAAAGCCGCACACGGCCTCATAGCATCGGACGCAAAAGTCTGTGCTATGAAACAGCGTTTCATCCTCTACCGCCGCAAAGTTGGCGGGATGTTCTACGTCGAGGATTCCCAAACCAAAAAGCAAGAAAGCCTCGGGACGAAAGACCGCGCCGAAGCCAAGTGCCTTCTCAACGCCCGCAACGAAGCGGCGCGGCAACCGCAGTTGAATCTCCAGATCGCCAAGGCCTATCTGGCAGGAACAGATTCAGGGGTTGCAACCCGGACGTGGCAACAAGCCCTCGACACCATCGTCGAATCCAAGAGCGGGTCAACCAAGGACCGCTGGCAACGCGCCGCCAAGGAGAAGGCGCTGGATTCGGTCCGAGGCCGGGTCATCATCGAGACGCAAGCGGAAGAACTTCTTGCGTGCCTCAAGGCGGGCACGGTCAGCACCAATGTTCATTTGCGGAAGCTTCACAACTTTTGTCTGGCGATGAACTGGCTGCCGTGGCCGATCATCCCGAAGCGGCTGTGGCCAGAAATTCGCTTCCAACCGAAGCGCGGCATCACGTTTGATGAGCATCTGCTCATCATGGAGCGGGAGAAGAATCCGGAGCGTCGCAGCTTTTACGAACTGTGCTGGCATCTTGGCGGCTCGCAAACTGACATCGCCAACCTCAAAGGCGAAGACATTGACTGGCGCAATCAGACCATCGCCTACGCCCGTCAGAAAACCGGAAGTCTCGCAATGATTCATTTCGGACCGGACATTGAGGCGGTTTTGCGGCGGCTACCGGCGACGGGATTCTTGTTTCCGTATCTGCAGACCGTTCGCGCCGGCGACCGGGCTACAGAGTTTAAGCAGCGGTGTGACGGGCTTGGCATCAAGGGCATCTCGCTTCACTCCTATCGATACGCCTGGGCGGAGCGCGCCAAGCAATGCGGCTACCCGGAGCGTTTCGCTCAAGAAGCCCTCGGCCACAACAGCAAGGCAGTGCATCGAGCCTACGCGCGGCGAGCACAAGTGAAGCTGCCTTCCTTGGAAAGTTACGAACGGCAAGCTGCCGAAGGGCAAATCATTCAGTTGCCATCACTGTCATCCGAGAAGCACACGAACGGCCGTGCGGGTCACAAGGTTGGCTGACTGGCGCTCGCCTTCGGTTTGCGCCCGCCACTTTTCTTACGGGCGTTTCGTTCGCGCCAGTAGTTGCGAATCGCATCGCTGGCGCGGGCAAGCCACTTCTCGTCGCGGCGGAATTGCTCCAGACTTTCTGTGGCAAAGAATTTCGTGCTGTTTCGGGCGGGATGGCCAAGCGGTTTCAGCAGGCCCGCCGCGATAAGCATGGGAATCTCATGCGGCTCAAAACCGAGAAACCAAGCCGCTTGCAGCGCGTCGAGACGGGCTGGGACAATCTTCCAACTCAGAAATTCAGTTTGTTGCGCTATTGCGTTCATACTCCCAATTCGTAACACAAATCAACGATTCGCAGGTGTGTTGAATACACGGGAACTACCAGCGAATTACCGATGCAAAACTCACTGAATCCAAGGACACTGTGCGCGAGTTGTAACGCTGGCAGAACCATCGCGATGGAAGGAATTAGCGAGAAGCCGCCTGTTACCGTCAGTCCCTCTGGCTTGGGGACTTGCCCATGATCAAACGGGTGCGACCGCCATCAGCTTCTGAAGACATGCCTGGCGAAGCGAGCATCGTTCCTATAATTGCGCGCGTTCTCGCCGAAGAAGGTTCTGGCGGCGGCGATCTGCGCGGGCGCAACACGAGCCAGGCAATGGCGAGAAAGCAGAGGAAGGCGAACACCATGAACAGATAAAAACCGTGCTCATGAATAAACTCGGTGAGCCAATGCTCCAGCTTTCCAACGTATAGAATCGGATCTGTTATCACTTTGAGCAGTGTTCTTCAGCCAATATTTCCCCGATGAGTGTATGAGTCAAGTTTGGGCCGCGTTTGCAGGATTCACGATTTACCGTTGGCTTTAGGGCTTCACTGTTGCCCTGACTCGCGGTTTGCGTCGCGCGGATTCGCTAAGCTTCTTGGCTTCGCTATTCTTTAATTCGTTTTCATCGGCGGAAACAGTTTCAGCCTGGCTCGGAGCTTGGTTCTTGGTGAGGTCCAACTTTTCTTCGATCTCACTCTGGCGACGGGTCAACTGCTGGTAACGCTCCTCGCGCTCGAAGTGCGCCCCGACTTTGGTTTCCAATTCTTTCCCCCGCTTAGTGGCGTCGGCAATATCGTATTCAAGTTTAGACGCACGTTCCTCGAAACTTTGGACGTTCGCTTCGAGCGAACGAATCGTGCCTTGCGCTGTGTCCGTCACCCGCGCGGCATAGCTGTTTTTGCCCCGCACAATCATTTCGACGGTATTGTTGAAGCTGGGGCGCAGGAACAAATCGAAACCGGCAAAACGTCCAATCCGCACGTCGTCGCCGAAGCGGTTTTTGATCTTCTCGGCGCGACGAACAATCAACTCGCCAGCAATTCCCCGGTTGTCGAGCGTTTGCCCGTCGAGTTCAATGATGAACTTGTCACCCGAAGTGTCCTGTCGCGCCGCGATGTCTTGCCGCAAGTTTGTGAGCCGTCCCGTGAACGCCTCGGCGTCCTCGTGCGAGCGCCGGAGATTGGTGCGAATGCGGTATTGCTCCTCGGCGTGCGCGGAGCGCAGTCGCGTGAGTCGAATCAACTCCGCGTCCACCTGGGCCTTCTCAATGACGAGGGGATTGCCTGACGCGATGGCCTTCACTTCGGCGTAGGTCAACGCGGCCGAGTCTAAATCCTCAAGACGGCGGATCGTCATGTCGCCGCTCATCACTTGCGCGATGAACTTCGCCTTCGTCTCCAACGTCTGCCACATATAGGCGTCGAACGAGCCTTCGGTGACGTAGCGGTAAATCGAGACGACTTCGTTCTTATTTCCCTGGCGCAGAATACGTCCTTCGCGTTGTTCCACGTCTGCCGGTCGCCACGGGGCATCGAAATGGTGTAAAGCGATGAGGCGCTCCTGAACATTCGTGCCCGAACCCATTTTCTGCGTGCTGCCGAAAAGGACGCGGACCTTGCCTGCCCGCACGTCGCGGAATAGGGAAAGTTTCGCAGCGTCCGAATCGTAGTCCTGGATGAAAGCAATGTCTCCACTCGGCACGCCAAGCCGCTCAAGCTTGTCCGCCGCGTCGCGATACACCGAGAAACCCTTGTCCTTCGGCGTCGAGAGGTCGCAAAAGACAAGCTGTGAGGAACGCTCCGGTTTCGACTCCTGCCAGATGCGGAAAATGTTTTCGACCGCTTGATTGACCTTGCCCTGTGGGTCGTCCGGCGCGGTTGGTTTCATCAGTCGAAGATCTAATGCCGCCTTCCGTCCCTCCGACGTGATTTTCAGCATGTTGTCCTCGCTCGGATCAACACGATTGGTCTTCAACCTTTCAGCCCGCTTGGCGAGTTCCTGGACAAACGCCTTCAGCTCGGGTGTCGCGGGTGCATTGCGGACGGCTGGTTTTTCGCCGTCGAGTTTTGGCCGTGGCAGATTGAGCATCGCGGCGGTCTGCACATCGGCGGATTGACGGAAAATCTGCATCAACTCCGGCACATTGATAAAGCGGGCGAAGCGCGTGTTCAAACGGTAGCCCGCGCCATCGGGTGAAAGCTCCATCGCCGTAACCGGCTCGCCAAACGTCGCCGCCCATGAATCGAAGTGATGCAGATTGTGTTTCTTCAAATCATCCGGTTGCAGGTAACGCTGCATCGTGAACATCTCGGCCAGCTCGATCTCACTGAAGTAATCAATGAACAGGTCGGTGGATGCGGCGCGGCAATCCATGACGACCAGATTCGCTTTTTCCAGCGCGGCGAAGATGCCGTCCAATTCACGGCGGTTGTCCAAATCGAGAAACTGCGTATCCGGGTGAAACCGCTTCAACGTCGAGTTCTCATTGTCTGAATCAATCGCGACGTGGGCGATGCCCTTGTCCTTGAGGAACTGGACGAAATTGACGGCGAAGAAGCTTTTGCCGACGCCGCCCTTTCCGTTGAGGATGAGATCGAGGCGTTTCATGTGCTTTGAGGTTTGAGCATTCGCACTTGGGCGATGCGCGGGCCGCGAGTGCGAGTTGGCTGCGTTTCATCGCCGTTGGCATTTGCTGGCGACTCGAAAGATTGGTTCGCGCCCGTTGCTTGATCACGTGCGGTGTCCTCAGTGGATACTGATGGGACGGATGGTTTCCTTCGTCCTGGCCGCTTCCTTGGCCGGACGTTTTCGCCGAGCACCTGATGACAGAACATCGCGATGGCTGTCTTGCTTGTCGGTAAGCAATGTTGCGTGAGGAGATCGGCAATGGAGCGATACGACGCGCGCTTCTGCCGCAATTCCACGATGACATCCTTCGCCGGGAGCAAATCTTGGAACTTCTGCGGACGGCGCGGCGTGAATTCCTCGACTGCCTTGCGGACTGTGGCTGGATCAAATGAGGACATGGGACGAAATCCTGCGGATGTGAACGGGAAAGATTGTGGGCGGAGCAATGGCTACGACGATAACGCAGCGCGGACGACTCGCGGTCGGTTTCAATTCGCGGCCATTGCCGGTCGGGGTCGCGACCTCGGACGTGGAAAATTCTGATTTGTGGTCTGGCTGTGGACCGTCCGAGTCCTTTGCCGCGACCGTGTTGCTGCCAGTCGAAATCGTGCCTTGATTGCGACTGCGGACTGATTGCTGCGTCGCCTTTTGGCGCGGAAAGGACGCGGATGCGAACTGTTCGCGGACATGAATAGATCGCGGCTGCGACCTGTCCTGTGCCTGTTCGTGTTCGCGGATTTGCCACGTTTGTGGTAGTAAGCAATTCATATTGCGTGGCTGTTTTGTGGGTTCACCGCGATTGCTTCGCGGACACAGAAACCTTCGGCACGAAGGGGTAACGCGTGCCCTGTCTTAGATATGCTGTGCAACATAGTGCCTCCTGTCTTGTCTGAGTTCGTCTCGCCAGCTTTCCAGTTGCGCCATGACTGTCTTAACGCGAGCGATTTGCTCGATGGTTTGCGCTTCGATGCGTGCGGCTGCGTCATCTCCTCCTCGCGTTTCCGGCGACTGCATCGTGTTGAAGGTCGCGTGATTGTCTATGCGCTCTTCGAGTTTCTTCAGCACTTCAATGGCAGTGCGGACCTGGGCTGTTGTTGGAGTTCGCATGGTCAGATATGGATGCCGCGTGAATGCTTGCGCGCTGGCAATTGCTGTGGATGTCGCTTCCGTGGTGGAAGCCATTGCGCGTTTCGAACTTGTTCAGCAGTAACCGGATGTGCCCAGGGATCGCCGAAGCCGAGTCGCATTGCAGCTTCCTCAGCGGCGATTTTCGTCGGGGCTTCGACTACGGTGCGCAATGGATCACCAATCTCGCGGGCATACTCACGGTCAGTGAAAAAGATTCCCCAGAGCTGGTTGCCGGATTTCAGAGTCGCTGTCGTGCTCATGGTTGTAGTTGAGCACAGGTGATTCGGAGAACGGTGTATCAGCTACACAAGATGCGCGCACAGTCCGTGTACTGTCCGCGTGTGGTCACTGCAAAGACGCAATACAACCTCAAGAACGCGCGCGAATACTTTGAGGAACATCTGTGCGTCGGCGACTACTACAATGAAGGGGAACGCGTGGCCGGCGAATGGGTCGGCCTTGGAGCAGAACGGCTCGGGTTGTCCGGCAAGGTTCGCGCCGATGATTTCCTGCGGCTCTGCGAGAATCAAAATCCCTCCACAGGCGAGACTCTCACGCAGCGACTGAACACCACGCGGACGGAAGGTGATAAGAGCGCCGCCAATCGGCGTATATTCTTCGACTTCACATTCTCTCCTCCGAAGTCGGTTTCCCTCGCCGCTTTCCTCGGCCGAGACGGACGGATTCTTGAAGCACATGGGCGGGCGGTCAAAACAGCATTACGCGAGTTCGAGGCGTTTGCGGCAACTCGTATTCGGACCGGCGGCGCGCAGAATGATCGTCTGACGGGCAACTTCGCGGGGGCGCTGTTCACACACGACACGTCTCGCGCACTCGACCCGCACATCCATACCCATTGCATTGTTTTCAACGCGACCTTCGATTCAACGGAGAACCGGTGGAAGGCGCTCCAAAACTATGAACTGCTGCGGGCCAGAAAGTTTGCCGAGAATGCCTACTATCACGAGCTTGTTCGCGAACTGCGGAGTTTCGGCTACCGGATTCGCAACCACGCGCGCGGCGATTTTCAAATCGTGGGAGTCTCCGATGAACTCTGCGACCGTTTTTCAAAGCGCCATGCGGAGATTGAAAAGGCGCTGGCAAAACTACTGGAGGAGAAACCAGAGATCGCGGCTGGCGACGTGATGGCCACGCGCCGGCTGCTTGCGACGGCCGAGCGGGCGCGAAAGCAAAGGGACTTGAGCCAGGATGAATTGCTCGGCTTGTGGGAATCACAATTGACGCGAGACCAGCGCGAGGAAATCAGTCGCCTCCGAAATCCGGCCGCGCAAAGTCCATCCCAGGAGAAAGGTGTGTCCGTGGCTGAGGCCGTGCAATGGGCAGAGGAACATTTGTTCGACCGCAACTCGGTGGTTCTGGAATGCCAAGTGTGGCAAGAGGCGCTGGGGCGCGCGCGTGGCGAAAGCTTCTCGCTGTCTGAACTCACCGATTTCAGTCGGCTGCGTGGCTATATCAGAGACGAGAAGC
>JAKEEH010000126.1 GCA_022616725.1 Limisphaerales bacterium
GACCCGA
Source organism: Limisphaerales bacterium (assembly GCA_022616725.1). GTDB lineage: Bacteria > Verrucomicrobiota > Verrucomicrobiia > Limisphaerales > JAKEEH01 > JAKEEH01. Next base: position 8 of record JAKEEH010000126.1, read on the forward strand.
AATTCATTCGCGACGACGACGGGCAGAAAGCCTTCTCGAAATTGCGCAGTTCGATTTCCGGCGTTTACAATTTTCGGATCGGGGCATCAAAGACCCCGGCCGAACAGCAACGCATGCTGCGCGAGGCAGAGTTTGCGTTTAAGCAAGCGTATGCTTTCTGTCCCTACAGCCCCGAAGCGGTGTTTCGTTACATCAATCTGTTGATCAGCCTGGGACGCATCAATGACGCGGTGTTGATCGCCACGACTTCGCAGAAGCTCGATCCCTACAACTCGCAGTTGCAAAGCCTGGTCCAGGAACTGGAGCGGATCAAAAAGCAGCAGGGCACTATGGCCCCGATGCTTCCGCCCGTCGCGGGGCAACCTTCGGTCGCTGCCGAGGCGCAAATTGCGCAAATCGAGAAGCAGGTCGCCGCGCAGCCGAACAATCTGCAATTGCTCCATTCCCTTATTCTGCAGCATGTGCAAGCGCAACAGCGTGACAAGGCGCTCGCGCGAATCGATCAACTGCTCTCTCACCCGCAGGCCGATGCCAACTCGCTTCTGTTCGTCGCTAACATGGCGAACCAGCTTGGCGATCTTGGGAAAGTGGAGCAGTCGCTGATCCGGTTGGTAAAATTGTCTCCAGACAATGTGGAGGCGTGGTACGACCTCGCGGGCGTGCAGGCATTACAGGGGAGCAAACAGACCGAGGCGATGGCTTCCCTGCGCGAGGCGCTGACCCGCAGCGCGCAGCGGTTGGAGAAAAACCCCGCTGCCCCGAATCTCTACTCGAACGCGCAGTCCGATGGCCGCTTCAATCCATTGCGCGCGCTGCCGGAATTTCAGCAGTTAATGGCGTCGCTGCAGGGGGCTGCAAAGTAGTTTCCGTTCAATACACGATTTGTTCGAGTTTCAAAGATCAGGGAACCATTTTACAGATCTGCGGGAAATGTTCCACCAACGCTTCGTCGAACGTGGCCAGAAGGTACCCGTGCTTCTGTGCCAGGGCGGCCAGATAAAAATCGTTCCATTGACGGTGACCGGTTACATGACTGAACGGCATCTGGCCGGAGCAATCCAGATCGGCTTGGAGGAACAGCCGCCCGCGCGTGTTGCACAACAATCGCAGCAAGCGAAGCGCCTCCGGAGGTGTGTGGAGCGGCGGCAGGATTCGTTGGTCCATCCGCCTTGGTCTTGTCAGCACTTGCAACAGAGCCACTTGTGTCAAGGGTGAAACGGCGAATGTTCGGCGCGCGAAAAAACGCCTTGCCCGGTCGTGGTGCTCGTGTTGAGGCACCACCAGGGCGACCAGACAGTTCGCATCCAAAAGATAGGTCATTCCGCCCCAGTGGCGGCGGCAACCTCCTCAGATGTCATAGGAACTCCATCATTGCGCGCCAGCGGAATTCCGTTTTTCACTTTGACGCGGAGTGTTCTGCCACTGGCACCATTACAAATCAACTCCGACGCGGCTTCCCCCAGCGATACTCGACGCTGCCGCGCCCTCGATTTGATCAGTAGCATCGCTTCGGCGCGCAGATTTAAAGTAGTCCTCATCAGCCGAATATGATGCATTGATGCGATGATGTCAACTGCTTGGCACGCCCCAAAAATCTTCAACCAACCGTCCGTCAGATTCCGTCAACACGTGAGCGCAAACAGGATTCCCCTTTCAACGCGTAGCGCCGGCTGCTGGAGAATCGAAATTTGTGGAGGGAGTTCGCACTGGGCGCGTCGTCGCCAGGAAATCCACCTTGGCGCTTAGTTCCGGGGTGAGGAACTTGTCCGGCTGTTCGATCTGCACTTTGATCTGGAGGGTTCCCTTCTGCCGGTTGGCTTCGGGCGCCATCTCCGCGACGTGGCCCGCATAATGGCGGTCGGGATACGCTTCGGGGCTGACGCGGCATTTCTGGTTGAGCGAGACTTTGGCAAGGTCGGACTCGTTCATTTCGATCTCGACCTGCAAATCCTTCGGGTCAGCGACCGCGACCAGGGCGGTGCTCGGTCCGCGCGTGCCGCCAAAACTCTGGGGCGTGACCAACTCGCCGGCATCGACCAGCCTTTCAACGACGACCCCGTTAATGGGCGAGCGGATCACGGTCCATTCGACGTAAGTGCGAGCCAAATCGACCGTGCCCTGCACCTCGCGCAAAGTCGCGCGAGCCGCTTCGAGCCTAAGGCGCAGGTCATCTACGTTTTGTTGTGTCTCAATTCTGTCGGCGATAAGTTTTTCGACTCGGCGATAATCGATCTCGGCTTTCTCCACGGCTACCCTTGCATTGGCCAAACGGCCTTCGGCTTCGACGAGGCGCGCGCGATGCTCGGCATCGTCGAGCAGGACGATGACCTGTCCGTTCGTGACGGGATCGCCCTTTTTAACGCCGATCCACTTGACAACCCCCAGGTAACGGGGGCTGAGCTCGATGCGCTCGCGATTCACGATGTACCCGCTGACGGTGAGGATCGCGTCGTTTTGACCTTTGGGAGTCGGAACAGTGGCAACATTCGTGGCCTGCGGACGGTTCGCAGTTCCGAAAAGCCGCCGTGGGCCTTCTTTGCGCAGCCAGGCCAGGTAAACGGCCACTCCGGTTATCACCACCACACCAATGAGAATAATCCAAAAAGAGCTTTGAGAGCGCCGCCTGGCCTCGGGCTTGATCTGCAACGTCTTTAGCTTTTCCGCATCCACCCGCGCAGTATAAAGAAATCGTTGAATCGTTGAATCGCTAAATCGTTAAAACCGGTGACGGCGCACAAGAAGCGTTCAGGCGCGGATGCCCGTGCGCTCATTGGGGCGGGGGTTTACTGCGGATGATTGCATTGCCGTCCTTGATCTCGATGCTTTGGACCTCGTTCAAGGCCACCGTGCTCTGAAGGTTCTGCTGAATAATTTCCCCAATATCAATTGTCCGGAGGAATTCAAGAATTTGGGGTGGCACCGGTTTGTCCTTGGCTGTCACGGATTCCATATGGGCATGTAATCTCCCCTTTTCGATTGACAATTTTAGATTGGCAACGCCATTCAAGTATCTTCCTTTCAGTTTGAAGGGTCCGATATCCTCCAAAGGCCAACTAATGCGCGCTTTGAGCTGGTCGCCTTCGATGAAGAGAAACAGCCGGTCAGCCCAGGTCTGCAGGCTGGGTTCTGCTGCGAAAAGGGTATTAATTTCATCTGCCGTGAGGACCAGTTCCTGCGAGGTCTTTTGCGTCTGAATGGCCTCGTTGAAGGCGGCGATCTTTTCCTGCACGGCCTTGAGCCGGGCGGGTGATGTATCGCCTTTCTCGAGCTGCGCCGGGGCGGGATCAGTGTAATCGTTGATGGCCTGCTTGATGGTGCGTTGGGCGTAGCGCAGGGCCACGACCAGCGCCAGTGCCGCAATCAGCGTCGCTATGATCAGCGTCAAACAACCATAGAAGAAACAACCTCGCTTGCGAGGGGGCTTGGCCTCGTTTGTCATGGGCGGCATAGTGCAACGGGAAACGACGGGCGCAAGTGGGAATCACGACGACCGGGGTGAAAAGATTGCAGCTTGCTCGGGTTTCTGCTGCAATATGGGTATGAGACCCGAGTTCAATATTTCACGCCGGGCAGCGTTACAGCGGGTCGGCGCAGGCAGCCTCCTCGCGTTGGGCCTCTGGCCGGGCACCGCGAAAGGGCAGGAGGGCGGGAAGTTCCGTTTCGTCGTGGTGAATGACACACACTATATTTGCGAGGAGTGCGGCGCGTGGCTGGGGCGGGTGATGGAACGAATCAGGGCGGCGAAGCCGGACTTTTGCCTTGTCGCTGGCGACCTCACGGAATTGGGGAAACCGGAGCATCTAGCCGCTGTTCATGAGGTGTTCCGGCAGGCCGAGGTCCCGGTTCACGTGGTGATCGGGAATCACGATTATGCGTCGCAAACGGACCGCCAGGGGTATGAGACGACATTTCCGGGGCAGATTAATTATTCCTTTGCTCACAAAGGCTGGCAATTCGTCGGTTTGGACACGAGCGAGGGAATGCTGGCCGAGAACACCCGAGTTCAGCCAGCCACGTTGGAATGGCTGGACCGCAATCTCCGTAAACTCGATCTCTCGAAACCGACGGTGATCTTCACTCATTTCCCCCTCGGGACGAACGTGAAGTACCGGCCAGTGAACGCGGACGAGCTGTTGGAGAGATGTCGCGACTTTAATTTGCGGGCCGTTTTCTCGGGCCACTTTCATGGCTACACGGAACGGCGGAAAGGCGAAACCCTATTGACGACGAATGTGTGCTGCGCCCTGAAGCGGGGCAATCACGACAACACCACCCAGAAAGGATATTTCCTTTGCGATGCCGATGGACAGACGGTGCGACGACGAATTGTCCAGGTGGCGTGACTCATTGCGGGGTCTCGCGGACAACCTCGCTTGGGCGCTTGTCATCGCGCAAGCCCAGAAAAACCGGATGTCGTAAACCGCCGTCGCCGGTCCATTCGGTGAAACCGACCTGGCAGACCAGCGTGGGAAGCAACCAGGTGCAGCGCTTCATTTCGGAACGACTCAGGCCGTTCGGACCTTTGCTGGGGAGATTCACAAACGGGCAGACAGTGGTTTCCAGCTTTTTGAATCGGTTGTGCAACGACTCGAGCGACTGCGCGTTGAAACCCGTGCCAACCTTGGAGGCGAAGATCAGCTCTCGTGCCTTATAATAGCCCACGAGGAGCGAACCGAAATGCTCGCGTGAACCCTTGGGCGCGGTATATCCGCCAATGACGAACTCCTGTTCCAGCACGGTCTTGATCTTGAGCCACGAACCGCTGCGCCGGTCCGGCTCATAGATGGAATTGGCGCGTTTGGCGACCAGGCCTTCGATGCCGTTGCGTTTGGCCTGCGCGACCAGTTGCTCGGGCTCTCCCGCAATGGTCGCCGAAAGCCGTATCGGATCTTTGGCGCCCGCCAGCAAGGATTCCAGGATTCGGCGGCGCGTTTCCAAGGGCAGCTTTTTGAGGTCGCGGCTGTCGTAATTGAGAATGTCAAAAACATAGTAGCAGAGCGTCGATCCGCGTTGCGAATGCGCATGGCGAAAGTTCTGCAAAAGTTGAAACGAAGGGCGGCCCCGATTGTCGAGGGCCACGATTTCGCCGTCGAGGACGACATTCTTCGGCGAGAGCGCCGCCACGGCCTCGGCGACCACCTTGAAGTCGTCGGTTATGTCACGGTGCCGGCGTGAATAGAGTTTGACCTTCCCCGCGGTCTTCACTGCGATGGCCCGGTAGCCGTCCCATTTGATCTCGAAAAGCCAGTTGTCGCGCGGCGGTGGATTGCGCACGAGCAACGCCTTCATGGGGCTGACATATGCGGGGGACTGGCGCGGGAGGCGGGATAATTCCGAAGGCCGAATGACGAAAGCCGAAGGAGGCCCGAAAATTCGAATACCCGAATCAGGTCTTCGGCCTTCGGAATTCTTTCGAGTTTCGGATTTCGGATTTCGGATTTGCCGCACGCGACTGGATTGCCAGACACGGCTGCTGCCGACGGCAATTTGCTTCATGGTTTTGCCGCTGAGGACCGACTCGTCATCGCGTC
>JAKEEH010000574.1 GCA_022616725.1 Limisphaerales bacterium
CGGATAGTGAGGGAACTGATACCCCAGGTCGGCAAGAGTGAACTGAAGCCGGGAAGCGACATGCACCGTATTCGCAATGGCGTCCGGCACGTCGGCGAACAGACGGACCATCTCCTCCGTGGACTTGGGATACCGTTCGGAGTTTCGCTCCAGGAGTTTGCCCGCGCAGGCTAAAGTCGTATGGTGGCGAAGGCAGGTGAATACGTCGAGTAGTTCGCGATGGCGAGGCTCGGCGTAACACACGCCATTGGTGGCGACTAAAGGAATGCCCAGGCTGCGCCCCAGCTCAATCACCGCCTGATTGCGGGCTTCTTCGTCCCGGTGAAAGTGGCGCTGCAATTCCAGGTAGACGTTCTTTGGGCCGAAGATTTGCTGCAATCGCTCGACTGTCGCGCGCCCTTCCTTCTTCCCGAGTCCCTGCGCGAGAGGCCCATCTTCGGCTCCGGTCAAGCACAATAGTCCATCGGAAAACTCGGCCAGCTCTTCACGAGTGACCGCGGCCTCCTTGCCCGGCTTGGGGTGCTTCGCTGTCCGTAACTTCATGCGCGAGATCATCTGGCAAAGGTTCTGATATCCGCGTTGGCTGGTGACCAGCAATGGATAACGCGCTCCGTCCGTACAAGTGACCTCCGAACCCAAATAGGGCACGCATGCTACTTTCTTCATGGCTTGATGAAAACGAGGTGCGCCATAGACCCCGTCGATATCGAGTAATGCCATTCCCCGTTGTCCTGACTTCGTGCAATAGGACGCGTACTCCTCCGGGACGCAAGCTCCGTGAAGGAAGCTGAAGGCCGAGCGGGCGTGAAGCTCTATGTAACCGGAGTTTGACATCACCTTCAGTATAGGCGAAGATAAGGCGAACACATGGGAACTGCGGCTCTCCTGCGAGAACGACTTCAAACCACTCTTGGCTCTCGCTTTGAAGCCACGTTCCTCACCCGGAAAACGGCCCGGGAGACCTTGCCATCGCTCGCCGGGGAGATTCCACGCGGAGCGTTGACGGAAATCGCCGGCCCTGCTTCTTCCGGGCGCACTTCTCTGCTCTATTCCTTACTCGCCGCCGCTTCCGCTGAGCAAGAATTTTGCGCGCTCCTGGATGCCGAAGACACCTTCGACCCGGAGAGCGCCGCCGCAGCCGGAGTACGACTCTCACAAGTCCTGTGGGTTCGCTGTGGAGGTAACGTCGAGCATACGATCAAGGCATCGGACCTGCTAGCTCAGGCTGGAGGTTTCGGGTTGGTTGCTATCGATCTCGGCGATACGCCGGTAAATATCAGCCGCCGCATTCCGCTGGTGACCTGGTTCCGTTTGCGTCACGCCGTGGAGAATACCAGAACCGTACTGGCTGTGTTGACGCAGCAGGTTCTCACGCACCCCTGCTCTGCCCTCAAAATCGAACTCAGCCGGAACCGCGTCTTGTGGCGAGGTCTTCTGGATAGCTTCGAGGTCACGGCTAAACGCAGCTGGAATCACCAGACGCAAGAGCGCCGGTTTACGGTTTCCGTGTAATTGTATGTTCGCCTGTCTGCATGCTCCTGGAAACCTCCCTCTGCTAGTGGAATGCGCCGGGTATTTCTCTCCGCTGATCGAGGAAACCTCGCCCGATACAACGGTGTTCGATATTCGTGGCCTTCGATGGATTTACGGCACGCTTGAACAAATCGTCCCGGAGATTCAGCGCAGGGTAGGTATCCCCGCCAGTCTGGCGATCGCCTCGAACCCGGACGCGGCTGTCCACGCCGCACGAGGAATTCACGGCGCGACGATTCTTCCTCAAGGCCAGGAAGCCGCCATTCTCGCGCCCTTGCCGCTGTATCTGCTGGGCGGATCGTCTGAATTTGCGCGAACCATGGATCTCTGGGGCATTTACACGTTCGGGGAGTTTGCCGGTCTGCCGCCGTTGGGCGTTGCTGCGCGTCTAGGTGAGGAAGGCGTTTATATGCAGCAACTTGCGCGCGGAGCAGGCAATCGCCAGTTGCGTCTTTGCGTGGACCCCCAGGTGTTTCGCGAAGAGAAGGAACTCGAAGATCCGGTGGACCTTCTGGAGCCATTGTTGTTTTTGCTGTCGCAGATGATTAATGAATTATGCAAGCGTCTGTATATTTATGCATTGTCCGCCAATGAAATCCGCTTGCGGCTGGGATTGGAACGGGCATTGAGCCACACCGCCAGGCTGAGTCTGCCCGCTCCCATGCTCGACTCCAAAGTACTGCTGAAACTGCTGCAATTAGAACTGAACGACAGACCTCCGCAAGCCCCGGTGGAGAAAATTCGGCTTGAATTGATGCCGGTGAAGCCGCGCGCCACTCAGCACGGCTTATTTCTGCCTTCATCACCAGAGCCAGAAAAACTGGAGATCACGCTAGCCCGGATTCGCGGGCTGGCCGGAGCGGCCAACGTCGGCGCAGCGGAACTGATGGATACGCATCGCCCCGGCGCCTTTCGCATGGGGCCGCTCACTACCGCCAAAGGAGTGATCCTCCCTCTCCGTCCGAAACTGGCACTCCGTAGATTCCGCCCGCCTTGTCATGCGCAGGTGTGGCGCACAGACCACGGCAAGCCCGTGAGGATTTTCTCGTCCAAAGGAGGAGGCAGAGTCGTAGCATGTGCCGGTCCCTGGCGAACTTCTGGCGATTGGTGGACTGGCGAGGTTTGGTGTCACCAGGAATGGGATGTCGAGATTCAGGGCATGGGTGTGTCCCGTATCTATCAGGATGATTTGCAGGGGCAGTGGTTTATCGAGGGTAGCTACGACTGAGTCGATCAAAAATTCTTGCTAACCAAACATACTCATAGTAGTCTTACAAACAGGCATAGTAGATCGATATGGCCCTGCCAAAGCTGACCAAACTGGAACTACAGATTATGGAGGCGCTCTGGAGCCGAGGGGCGCTGTCCATTCGAGAGATTCAGGAAGCGTTTCCCGAGGAGGACCGGCCGGCGTACTCAACCGTACAAACCACCGTCTACCGCCTGGAAGGCAAAAAGGCGTTGAGGCGTGCCAAGAAGATCAGCAACGCCCATATTTTCGAGTCCGTCGTGTCTCGCGATGCGGCCCGCGGCAAACTGATCGATGACCTGTTGAGCCTGTTCGGCGGCCGGACGCAGCCGGTCATGGCGCACCTGGTTGAGTCCGGCAAGCTCACTCTGGACGACGTACAGGAGACCGAGGAACTCCTTCGAAAACTCGCGAGAAAGGAGAAATCGCAATGATCCCGGTCGACTTGTTGCCGTTCGCCAACCATCTTTGGCAATCGACCCTGTTTGCGGGGGCGGCGTTGCTGCTGACGCTGGCGTTGAGCAAGAACCGCGCGCAATTACGCTATTGGCTCTGGATGGCCGCGTCGGTTAAGTTTCTGATCCCTTTCTCTCTGCTGGTCACTGTAGGCAACCAGGTCAGATGGGGCACGGCGCCCGACATCGCACCTCCGTTGTCACTGGCGATCGAACAGATCAGCCAGCCATTTGCGCCGACGATGCCCGCGCTAGCGGCGCCCGCGGCCTCTCCCGCAGAGCCGGTGCTACTGCTTGTGGCGTGGTTGTGCGGTTGCGGAGTGGTCCTTGCCGTGTGGTGGGTGCGCTGGAGACTCATACGGACGGCTGTGCGGGCGGCGTCGCCCCTGCCAATTCAAGCCCCGATTGCAGTGATGTCCTCTCCCATGCGCCTGGAACCCGGTGTGTTCGGCGTCTTCCGGCCGGTCTTGTTGCTACCGGAAGGCATCGCGAACCGCCTGACTCCGGCGCAGCTCAGGGCGATCCTCGCGCACGAGATGTGCCATGTCCGCCGCCGCGACAATCTGGCCGCGGCTGTTCACATGGTGGTCGAGGCGATCTTCTGGTTCCACCCCCTGGTGTGGTGGATCGGGTCGAGGCTGATTGAAGAGCGCGAGCGAGCCTGCGATGAAGAGGTAGTGCGCCTGGGAAGTGAGCCACAGGCATACGCGGAAGGCATCCTGAACGTCTGCAAGTTCTATCTGGAATCGCCATTGGCCTGTACATCCGGAGTGACCGGCGCAGATCTCAAGAAACGAATCGAGGCAATTATGACGCATCGCATCTCGCACAATTTGACCCTTGCAAGGAAGCTCCTGCTGGCCACCGCCGCAACGATGGCCGTCACGGGCCCGATTCTCATCGGAATTGTGAATTCGCCCCGTGGCCGGGCTCAATCGAAATCCGAGTCGCTGACCTTCGAGGTCGCCTCGATCAAGCCAGCGGGTCCTGACTCCCGGAATGTGTCGTTTCAACTCACACCGGGAGGCGGCCTCAATATAACGAATTTGAGTCTGAAACAGCTCATTGCGTTTGCCTATGATATCCCCTGCGGCGGGGCCTGCGACATGTACATCTCAGGCGGTCCCGGTTGGATCGATTCCCAGAGATTCGATATTCTCGCAAAGGCTCCCCAAACCGCGGAACCCA
>JAKEEH010000127.1 GCA_022616725.1 Limisphaerales bacterium
CTGGCGGCGGATGAGAGCCTGCCAACCATCGAGAAACGGTTCAAGAGCATCGGAGTCGAATCCACGGAACCGAATCGGCGGGCTTATCGGAATTTGCTGTTCTCGACACGGGGGCTGGGCGAGTTCATCAGTGGGGTGATTTTGTTTGACGAAACCTTGCGACAGAAGAGCGACGACGGCACAGCGTTTCGGGAGTTGCTGCAAAAGCAGGGGGTAATCCCGGGAATAAAGGTGGATAAAGGGGCAAAACCGCTGGCCGGTTTTCGAGGCGATAAGATCACGGAAGGACTCGACGGCCTTAGAGATCGGTTCGCTGAATATGGAAAACTCGGAGCGCAATTCAGCAAGTGGCGCGCTGTTTTTGCCGTGGGTCCGCAAATCCCGAGCCGAACCTGCATTGAAAGCAATGCGGAAGCTTTGGGGCGATTCGCGGCTTTGAGCCAGGAGGCGGGCCTGGTGCCGATTGTCGAGCCGGAGGTGTTGATGGATGGCGATCATGCGTTGGAGCGTCACATGGAGGTCACCGAAGCGGTCCTCGAGTGTGTCTTCGATGCGCTGTGGCGGCACAAAGTGCGGTTCGAAGCGATGCTGCTGAAACCGAACATGGTGCTGCCGGGAAAGGAGTCTCCGGCGCGGGCTGGCGATGAGGAAATTGCCGACGCGACCCGCGCGTGCATGTTGCGGCATGTTCCGGCGGCCGTGCCTGGCATTGTGTTCCTCTCCGGAGGCCAAAGTGATGTCGAAGCCACCGAGCGGCTCAATGCCATAAACCGTCGCGGCAAAGCGCCGTGGGAATTGAGCTTTTCCTTTGGCCGAGCCTTACAGGCGCCGGCTCTTAGCCGATGGAAGGGGTGCGCCGAGAATGTTCCCGCCGCGCAGGCCGCGCTGCATCACCGCGCCCGCTGCAACAGCGCGGCTCGGTCCGGCAGCTACACCCGCGAGATGGAGAATGCAGGTCATTAGACCGCGCCGGGCGTTTGTGCCTGCATCCACCGCACGGCGCGGTGAACTAACTCGGATGAACTGGCAAGCTTCAGTTTGGTCTTGATGTTCAATCGATGCACTTCGATGGTCTTGACACTCAGATGCAGTTTCTGCGCGATGTCGCGTGTGCTTAACCCTTCGCCGATAAGCCGGAAAATCTCGAACTCACGATCAGTGAGACCTTCGACCGGCGAGCGCGCGTCCTGAGCACGAGCGCCTGAAAGTGAATCGAGGAGGCGCGCCGACATCGACGGGCTGACATACACTTGACCGGCGAGTACTTGGCGGATGGCCTCGACCAGCTTCCTGCCGCCCTCCTGTTTCATGATGTAGCCACGCCCGCCCGCGCGAAGGACACGCTCGGCGTATAAACTTTCCTCGTGCATCGAGACGACGAGGACGCGGGTCTCCGGACGGATTGCCAGGATGTCTTTGATCAGTTCCAGGCCGCTGCGGCCGGGCAATGTAATATCCACCAGGATCAGATCGGGCTTCAGTTCGGCTGCTTTGGCGAGGCCCTCCTGCGCCGTGCCGGCTTCGCCGCACACGGCCAGTTCTGGCTCTCGGGCGATGAGTTGGGCCAGGCCCTCGCGCACCATTGGGTGGTCATCGACGATGAGGATTTGTTTTTTGACGCGCTCGCGACTATTTCCCGCGGCGCGTTTCATAAGCCGGGTTGGAATATGCACGCCACTGAAGTGCCGCCGCCGTTGACCGGTTCAACGGCCAGCGTACCCCCGATAACGTTCGAACGATACTTCATGATGCGCAGACCCATCCCCGTATGGCCTGGTTCAGGATTCTGGAACCCGCGGCCGTTATCGGCAATGCGCAACGTGGCTGATGCGCCTTTGGCGGTGAGGCTGATCGTAACCCGGGTCGCGCGGCCGTGCTTGATGACGTTGTTGATGGCTTCTTGCGCGATGCGATAGACGTGCGTGGCGACATCGTTATCGCGTACCAATACCGGGGCCGGGCATTGGAAGCGGCACGAAATGTCAAACAGCTCTTCGGTGTGCCTGGCCAATTCGTGCAAGGCTGACATCAGGCCATGGGCCTCGAGTTCGACCGGCGAGAGGCCGCGTGCCAGCATTCGCGTGTGGGCAATCGCCCGCCGAACGTGCTCGGCGATCCTGCCCGCCTGCGCAGCATCACGTTTGGAGCTTTTCTGGAGGTCCTGCTCGAGGACCTGGGCGAGCAACTCAATCCCGGCCAGTTCCTGGCACAATCCGTCGTGCAGATCCTGGCCAATCCGCCGCTGCTCGCGATTGCTGATTTCGAGAATCTCCTGCTCCAGCCGTTTGCGCTCGGTGATGTCGCGCACAAAGCCGGTAAACAGCCGCCGGTCCTTCAGTTTCACTTCACCCACCGCGAGGTCCATTGGAAAAACGGCTCGATCTTTGCGTTGTCCCACCACCTCGCGACCAATGCCGATGATCCGGCCGCGACCCGTGCGGAGATAATTTGCAATATAGGCATCATGCTGCTGCCGATAAGGGGAGGGCATGAGCACGCTCACGTTCTTGCCGATCAATTCGGCGGCACCATACCCAAAGATTCTCTCGGCGGTCGGGTTGAGCGATTCGATAATCCCGCGCTCGTCTATAGTGATGATTCCCTCGACGGCCGTTTGCAGGATGGCCCGCAGCCGCTCCGCAGCCTCGCGAACGAGATCGCGAGCCGACTGCCGCCCCCTGCCCCCGGCCTTCTGCCGTCCGACAGGAGAAGGTAAGTGTGATGAGGATCCCGCCCGGTGTTTCATCACGCGGAACTTTCAAAACTGCCTTCCTCATCGCAAGCGGGAATTGCCTGGGGCAGTCGGGCTACGCGACCTTGAGTCGGGCCCGAAATTCTGTCGGGGATTGACCGAGGAGCTTTTTAAAGACGCGGTTGAAATGTGTCAGAGATTGGAACCCGACCTCGTAGGCAATTTCGCTGATGCGCAGATTGGGATTAAGCAACAGGTTGCGCGCCTTTTCGATCCTCACGCGCGAGACATATTCAGTGAAATTCACCCC
>JAKEEH010000128.1 GCA_022616725.1 Limisphaerales bacterium
AAAGGGCTGATTTCATTGAGTTTTTTGAAGAACGCCCTCGAAAATCGGTGCCAAAACGGTGCACTTTTGGTTCCCGATTTCGGTGGTTGGCTGCTTTGGTGTTCATAGGGCGTGTTAGGTTTGGGGGTTGAAGGGTTGAAGCGGCAATGACACACCCACCCCCCGGGTTGTGTAGCAGTTTTGTATCACTTTTGTGTCAGTTTTCATACGTCGCCAGGTCGGCGCTTACAGCTCCCGTCATTTCCTTTCAACTTCTTTCAATTTTTCAATTTCGTTCAATTTTTATCCGGACTCGTCCGGTGTGCCAATCCGACCCAACCGCCCCCGGCATGGCCCGCCACGCCGGTCCACATGGCAACTTCTTCGACCGGAGCGATTGTTGTTATAGTTTCCACTCTCACATTAGTATTATATCACAAATTTGCTTCGAAAACAAGACTATATATTACATATTAGTTAAAATAGTTAAAAGAGTTAAATGGCCTGAAGGTTGAAGCGCGAGGCGGACACTGAGTGCCGGGGTCTCGACGCGGCAGAATCAGATGAAAATGGTGGCTTGCGCGCGCATTACGTCGTCATGGAACAGCGGCTCCCTGGCAGGCGGAGAGCTAACGAGGGCTTTCATTTCTGCCTACGGGACGTTGGCGCGATAGAAGCGCTGCGCCTGTCCGCCGGAATTATCGAGATACCTGAAAATGTCGGTCGGTCCCACCGTTTCGGTTATCAGGGTGGCCCAATTCATCAGATTGCTGGAGGCTTGGATGCGCACGAGTTGGCCTGGTTCGGCGCGTACGGAAAGCTGCGCGCCGGCGGAACCGAACGAGTCGATGGTCAGGTGGGGGCGGAACTGGCCCGATTGCAAAATGGCCTCGTTATTGCCCACGGCCCACACCGATCCGTTCACGTAAATGAGCTGGCGCAGCGATCTGGTGCTCGGCGAGCTCCGGCGCACCCATTCAACGGCATTTGTAGATGTATAAATCAGCCCGCGGTCGCCGCCGGCGATGAACATGCCTTCGGCGTAGATAATGGATTCGAGTTCCGGGTTACTAAAAGTTTGAATGACCCAGTTTGTGCCATCGCTTGAGGTGTTGATGCTGCCGTTGCCGACCGCGACGAAGAGCCCGTTGGTGTAGATCACGGCTTCGGAATAGCCCAAGCCGTCATGGGCCGTAACTACCCAGTTTGTGGCATTGTAGGAGCGCGCCCGAATCCCACGCTGGCCTGTGGCGACATAGAGGCCGCCGCCATAAGTAATCCCCTGCAGACGTCGCAGCGTCCCGGCGCTTGTGGCCAGCCATTCGCGGCCATTCGTCGAGACGACAATGCGCCCCTGATCGCCGACTGCTACAAACCGCCCATTGATGAACACCAGTCCATACAGGTCATTGGTCACGACGGCATGGCTTTCCCACTGCAAGCCTTCGCTGGAGCTGAGCAATGTCCCGCCCGAGCCGGCAATAACGAAAAGGTCGTGGCCAAAGGCAATCGCGCGCAGGTTATTGGTGGTAAGCGCCATGCGATTGCTCCACGAAAGGCCGTCAAAGGACACCCAGGCGGCGCCATCGTTGCCCACCACCACGAAGCGGTTTTTTGCGTGGACGATACCCCGCAAATTGTTGTCCGTGCCGGTACTGATCCAGTTCCAGGATGCGGGTTCGGATGATGTCAGGATGTTGCCGCCATGGCCCACAACGACGGTCAGTCCGTTGCCAAATGCCGCGTGAGTGAAGACCGCACCCGGGGCATTGAGACGCTTGGTCCAGTTCGAGCCGTCGGGCGAGGTTACGATCTCCTGGCCGAGGCCCAGGAAATGTCCGCCGGCAAAAGCAAGATTATAAATCATTGTATTCGTCAGGATCTGGTGCGGACTCCACATCAGGCCATCCTGAGATACAGTCACAACGTTGTTATAACTGCCGACGAACACCCCGTTGCCAAAGGCAACATTTTCGACGGGAAAAGTCAGGCCGTTGGTTGCGCCAATCCAGTCCCAACCGTTGGTGGAGACGTAAGTTTCCAGCGCGTTAGCCGAAGCTACGAAACGGCCATTGCCGTAGGTCACCGAGGGAAAAAACCGCTGTATCCCGCCCGTGCGGTCAACCCAATCCACGGCGTTACTTGAGACGAAGATACCGCCACCGGTCGTAACAAACACGCCGGCCCCATACGCAACGCTGACGACGTCGGCGAGGAATGGCGAAAAGGGAGGTAGCGGTTGCTGGGTCCAGGTCAATCCATCCGGGGACGTGTACCCGTATCCGAGCGATATGGCGAGAAACAGCCCGTTGCCATAGACAATGCCGTTAATGTCGCTTACTTCGAGGGAGGAATTGATCCAGTTGGTGCCATCGGTGGAGGAAATGATCGTGCCGCCTTCGCCCACAGCGACGAATCGCCCGTTGCCGAACGCAACACCGTACAGATCATTTCCCTGCGGAAGCGGGTGTCGCCATGTCCAGCGGTCGATAGTGGTCCGCGGCACGACACTGAGGCGGACCGGTTCGCTGATCGCTTCGCCGAAGGGATTGCTGGCGCGGAGGCGATAGAGACCTGACGCATTCGTGGAGAGCAGGATCATGTCGAGATAACTGTTTGTCTGGCCGGGCAGATCGACGCCGTTATGTTGCCATTGAAGTGTGATGGGAAGATCACCCGTGACTGAGGAATAAAAGATAACGGACTTACCCTCCGCGACTGTTTCGCTGGTTGGAAATAAATAGACGATTCTGGGAGCGACGTTCACGATCAGTTGCGCCTCGGGCGTAACCGTCTCGCCCGCTCCGTTGCTGACCACGACCGAGTACCCTCCACGATGATGCTCCTGCACGTCGGTGATTTGCAGCGTCGGTCCTGTCGCGCCCGGAATGAATGCCCCGTTCTGCCGCCAACGGTAGTCAATCGGTTCCGGGCCGGAGACCGTGACTGAAAACTCAACGTTGGTGGGCGCCAGCCCAACTGCCACTGATCGATCCTGCGGAGCCGAGAGTATCTGTGGTCGTCCGGCGATCGGGTCGGGCAAATATTTGATGGTCAGGAAGTCGTGTTGCGTGTCGGCAAAGAACGATGAGCCAGCCAAAATCAGGCTCGGACCAGCGCCGAGTTCCATCCCAGCGACGTCATCGACGTTGCCCGCGTTGTCATACTGAGCCAACCATTGCTGGTTGCCACTGGCGTCGTACATGATCGCCACAAAATCACGCTGACTTCCCGCACCGGTGGCGGTTCCGCCCACATAAACGTTGCCGGAACCATCCACTCTCACGCTGGCGGCGACGTCGCCCGCGTTCCCGGCGCCGCTATATCGGCTGGACCATTGTTTCGCGCCGTCAGGCCCGAACTTTATTGCCACGATGTCTTGCCCAACACCGGTGCTCGTCCCGGTGACATAAACGTTTCCGCTGGCGTCGAGTGTGAGTTCACGGAACAGATCGTCCGTGCGTCCGCTGTCGTAGCGGCTCGCCCATTGCTCCGCTCCTGATGAATTATATTTCACGACGACCATGTCGAAGGCGCCGTTTGTGAATGCGGAGGTGCCGACATAGACATCGCCTCCGCCGTCCACCATGACGCCCGCGACCCCATCGAAGTTAACCCCCGGTCCAGCCCGGTATAAGGCGGCCCACAGCGTATTCCCATTGGGATCGTACTTGACTGTCGGAACGACGGTGGCGGTTCCGGTAAAGGCTGTTCCTGACACGTAAACATTACCGGAGGTGTCCACGGCCACGGCGCGCGGCGTGTCCTGGTTGTCCTCTGTCACCGAATACGTTCGCGCCCAGAGCAAACTGCCGCCGGTAGTGTACTTTAAGGTGAGATAATCGGCTGAGCCGGGTCCGTACACCTGTGAAGCCGCCACATAGACATTGCCCAGCGCATCAGCCGCGACGGCGTAGGCGTAGTCATTCCCCCCGCCATCGAAGCGTCGCGCCCATTGCAAGACCCCGGCGGTATTGTATTTCAAAATGATGACATCGCTGTTGTTCGTGTCATAGATGCTCCCAGCGACGTAGCTATTGCCCGAGGCGTCCAAAGCCAGACCAGCGCCGACGTCGAAGGTGCCCGGCAGCGTGTAACGGGCCGCCCAAAGCTGGTTCCCGGAAGGGCCGTACTTGACGAGGGCGAGGTCGGAGGCGCCCGCTTCGGCGGACACCAACCCCGACACGTAAGCGTTGCCTGCCGTATCCAGCTTGACAGTCGTGGCGAAATCCCCCACAGCCGCGCCACTGTCGTAACGGGCTGTCCACGCAGGCACCATCTGCGCCGTGGATCTGATGGTCAATGAGAGAACAAGGATGCCGCACAACCAGAATCTTCCCCGCATACTGGTTACTTAAACGCCTGTAACCGCTGGTTCTTTCAAAGGAGCCAGTATTAACACTTCATTGTCTTCGCTTCATCCCCTGACGGCCCTTTGCGATGACCTTTTTGATGTACGCGCTTGCGAGAGGCACCTTGCACGCCGTGTCGCCCATGTCCACCTTTACCTCACCGATCGTCTCGGCCACCGCCTGCGCCTTCGCCGCCAACGGCTTGACGTAACTGCCCATAGCGATCACAAAGCCGTTCATCGCGGAACGGGTGTAATTCGGCGCCTGGTGGATGGTCTTTTCGACGCGATCGAGCAGCGTTTCGAGGGTTTTCAGGTCCAGGTCCTTGTCATCGCGCACCGCCGCAATCCCGGCAGCGGTCGTCCACCCGGCCAGCGAAACCTTTTCCTGCGGTGAATCAATCCACTTCAGGGCGGCCTGCCATCCTTCCGGATGCTCCACCGCAAGGGCGGGGACGGTGGACTCGCTGATCATGTGCCATGTTGCCTGCCTGGCCCAATCGTCGAGCTCACGGCGGGTGAGTTTGCCGCCATCACAGATCATTCCCGCGAGGTACATGGCGTCGCTGTTGCCGGTGCGATACAGTTCTCTGGCCAGCGCTGTATCGTCCTGGATTTTGAACTTCCGGATGAGTGCCTTCATGTCGGCAATCTTCACCCCGAAAAAGGGCTCCGGACAGCCGTGCCGCAGATAGGTCTTTTTGGTTTGCGCTGAGCCGAGTGTTTCGAGCGCTCTCATCACTTCCGCGGTGGTCATGGGCGAATTGTAATGGGACACGCGCCTTCCAAGAAGCAAGAAAGTGAAGCTCCGCGTTTGAACTGGCACGGGCGCTGCGATGTAACTTTATATATAACGGTTTGCCATGGGGCGGAGGATTCGCCATCTTGGCAGCTTAAGAGCCGATGCGGCAGTTTTTAACCATCGCGACGAATGCGTTTATGGAGCTGATTCGGCAGCCGATTTTTCTGCTGCTAATGACTGCGTCTGCGCTATTTATCGTGTTTTTGTCGAGCATCTCCTACTTCGGTTTTGGGGATGATCCCAAGCTGGTGAAGGACAGCGTGCTGGCGGTGATGCTACTGACGGGTCTGCTGGCGTCGGTACTGAGTGCTTCTAACTCAGTAACGCGTGAAATTCACGCAGGGACGGCGCTGGCGGTCCTGGCCAAACCGGTTGGACGGGCGCAGTTTTTACTGGCCAAATTCGCCGGACTGGCCGCCGGGCTGGCGGTGCTGGCGTATGTGGACCTGATCGCCTGCCTGCTGGCCAGCCGGATGGCTTTCGACGCGTATGGCGATACCGACTGGATCGGCCTGGGCCTGTTTTTCGGGTGTGTGCTTATCGCCTACGGGCTGGGGGGATTCAGCAACTTCTTCCTGCGGCGACCGTTTGTTTCGGACGCGGTGATGGCATTTGCGGTGATGGCTACCATTGGCTTCGTGGTCATCAATTTCATCAGCAAAGAGGGTAAACCGCAGGCATTTGGCGAGGGCATCGATTGGCGGATGCTATCGGCGGCAGTCCTGGTGCTGTTTGCATTCTGGGTCTTGGCGGGGCTGGCTCTGGCCTGTTCGACGCGCCTGGAAATGATCGCAACGCTGGCGGTCTGTTCGGGATTCTTCCTGCTGGGACTAATGTCGGACTATCTGTTTGGCCGTAGGGCGGAGGCAGGCTCGTGGTGGGCGCACGTCTTTTACGGCCTTCTCCCGAACTGGCAGCTCTTGTGGATGGCTGACGCGCTGGAGGAGGGGAAAGGAGGCATCCCCACCCGTTATCTCGGTACGGCCTGCGGATATATGGTCGCCTATGTCGGGGCGGCGCTGGCGCTGGCGCTGTGCCTGTTTGAAGACCGGGAACTGACGTAGTATGGAGGCGAACACGAACAAAAACGGTCTTCTGAACGCACTGATCCTGCTCGTCAGCGCGGCGGCGGCGTATGCAGCGGCGCGATACGCCCATTCGCTGACGGGGCAGGTGGCGGCGGCTTTTATTGGATTTGGTTTCGTGGTGGCGATCGTGATCTGGTTCCAGATGCGCCTCGAGGAACGCGAGCGGCTGGAGCAAATGGAGTTTGACGAGCTGACGAAATCGCTGTCCACGGGAGGGTTATTTAACCAGGCGGAATCCGAAGTGTTCCCTGCCCGCCGGTCACGAGAACAGTTCGAGAGGTTCTTCGTGCCCGGGATCACCGTGGTGCTGATGTTGGCGCAGGGGTTCGGGGCGTGGATGCTCTGGCGCTGGCTGACGGGGACGCAACGGCTTCCGTTGCACCGTCCGGCAGTAGCGCTGGCGATCTTCGGGGTGTTCTTCCTGGTCCTGTTCCTCATCGGACGGTTTTCGTCGGGCCTGGCGCGATTGCGGGATGACCGGTTGTTGCGTCCGGGGGCGAATCATTTGCTGCTTTCCGCTTACGCTTCCGCGGTCGTCGTGCTGACGATTGTCGCGGCGTGGGCGAATTTCCCGGCGGTCGATCATTACACGGCCCTCGCAGGCGCGGCGTTGCTTGGCCTGGTCGCGTTCGAAACGCTCCTCGGGCTGATCCTCGAACTTTACCGCCCGCGCGTGAAGGGGAAGCGCGCCCGCCTCTTGTACGAGAGCCGGCTGATCGGGTTGCTTAGCCACCCTGAAGGGTTGTTCTCGACCGCCGCGCACGTGCTGGATTACCAGTTCGGATTCAAGGTTTCCGAGACGCAATTCTATCGCGATTTCCGGCGGTGGTTCCCGTGGGTCGTGGGCGGACAACTGTCAATTCTGCTGCTGTCGTCGTGCCTGGTCTTCATCGAAGCGGGTGAAGAAGCGCTGCTCGAGCGATTTGGCAAGCCCGCGAAGAACCGACCGGTGTTGCGCGCCGGGTTCCACGTGAAATGGTTCTGGCCAATTGACCGCGTGCACCGGTTTCGCACCGAACAGATTCAGACGTTCAACGTCGGTTTTGTCCACGACGAGGGTGGCGAGCACCGTGATCGGCCCGAAGAGCAGACCGTGCTTTGGACGGTCAGTCACTATAAGGAAGAGTTTAATTTGCTCGTGGCCAGCCGCGATTCCGGCGGCGCGACGAACAATGTGGATGGAAAGAAGATTCCGCCGGTGAACCTGCTGTCGGTGAGCATCCCGGTTCAGTTTCAGATCAGCAATCTGGTCGCCTGGACTTACAACCACGTCAATCCGGCGAAGTTGCTCGAAGAAATCGGGACGCGTGAAGTCGTTCGCTACCTGGTGGGGGTTGATCTATTCGAGTTTATGTCGAGCGGACGGTTCAAGGCGGCTGAGGAGTTGCGCCGTCGAATTCAGCAGCAAGCCGCCGACCTGAATCTCGGGGTGCAGATCATTTTCGTCGGTCTGCAGGACGTGCATCCGCCGGTAAGCGTGGCCGCATCTTACGAGTCAGTCATTGGCGCGAAACAGAAGGCCGAAGCGGAGAAACTGAACGCGCAAGCGGATGCGGTTGGCACCAACGCCTGGTCTCAAGCCGAGGCGACGCGGCGACGGCGAGACGCAGAAGCCAGCCGGGAAAGGACTCGGGCGCTGGCGGCGGCGGGAGCCGCGCAATTTACGAATCAAATTCCAGCCTTTGCCGCTGCGCCGAGCGTTTATTCGAACCTGGTGTATTTCCAGACGCTCAACCGGCACAGCGCCGGCGTGCGGAAATTCATCAAAACGGGGACGAATACCCAGGACGTGTATTTGCTCAACTTTCCCGAGCGGCTGAGCGCGGGCGATATTCTAAACCTGCCGGTGCCGACTGCGCCGGCGAGGAGATAATTTCCTATGAAACGCAATCCCATCATCATCATTGGCCTGTTGTTACTGCTTATATTCGGGCTGCTGCTGTTTTTCTTCCAGGTGCGCACCACTGAGGTGGCAGTCGTAACCACGTTCGGGCAGCCGAAGCGTGAGGTGGTTGAACCGGGTGCGTATCTGCGGTGGCCCCCGCCGATCAACAACGTTTATAAATTCGACAAGCGCATTCATAATTTCGAGAGCAAATTTGAGCAGGTCTTTACCGCGGACGGACACAGTCTCCTGATCATGGTCTATGCCGGGTGGAGCATTACGCAGCCGAGACTGTTCTTCCCACGGTTCGGCGATTCGACGGCGCGATTGGAAGAGGCGCTCGAAGGGCTGGTGCGCAACGCATACAGCGGCGTGGTCGGCACGCATCCCTTTGGCCATTTCATATCGACGGACGAAAGGCAACTGCGTTTCCTCGAAATTGAATCTGAAATTCTCAAGCGCGTGCAGAACGACGTGACCGCAAACGGCTACGGAGTGGAGGTGAAGTTCCTGGGAATCAAACGTATCGGCTTACCGGAGAGCGTGACGAAGCTGGTGTTTGAGCGGATGCAATCCGAGCGCCAGCTTCAGGTGCGGCGCATCGAATCGGAAGCACAGCGCGACGCGAGCGATATTCGGTCCGCGGCCAATCTGGAGAGCGCGAACCTGATCGCGGCGGCGGACGCGCAAGCCACGCGCATTCGCGGCGAGGGCGACGCCGCGCAGGCCCAATCGTTGCAGGTCTTTCAGCAAAACCCGGGGCTTGCGAACTATCTCATGAGCTTGCGAGCGCTCGAGGATTTTCTCAAGGAACGGGCCACGCTGATTTTGGATACGCAGACGCTTCCGCTGAACCTCCTGAACGGCAGCAGTATGGGCACCGGGGGACCGGCGGGATCGGGGCAAAAAGTGACATCGACCGGAGGGGCAGAATGAAACCCGAACGCCGAATGACGAATTCCGAAAGAAACCCGAATGCGCGCAAAGGTTTGGGTTTTTCGGGCTTCGGATTTGTTTCGGATTTCGTCATTCGGATTTTGACATTAGTCCCATGAGTGACTCGACCGACATTTTGGACCCGCCGCGAAAATCGGCGCCCGAAAGCCCGCCGCCGGAGCTGCCCGAAGACGTTGGCTCCCAGGCGTTGTCGGAGGCACTGAAGAGCAGCTTTGCGATCGTCAAAATCGTGCTGATCATCATGGTGCTGGTGTTCCTGGGATCGGGTTTTTTCATTGTTGGGACGCAGGAGAAGGCGATCATTCTCAGGTTGGGGAAGCCGGTCGGCAAAGACGAGAAGGCCCTGCTTGGGCCGGGTGCGCACTGGGCGTTTCCTTATCCGATTGACGAGGTCGTGCGAATTCCTGTGGGCCAGGTGCAAACCATTCGAACTGCCGTTGGCTGGTACCAGACCAGCGCCGCAATGGAAGCCGCCGGAACGCCGCCGCTGCCCCAGGAGTCGCTGAATCCTGCGGTGGACGGTTACGCCCTTACAGGAGACGGCAATATCATGCACGTGCGCGGGACGCTCCGGTATCGAATCGCTGAGCCGGGCCTGCAGTTTGCGTTTAATTTTGCGAATGCATCCAACACTGTCCTGAACGCATTTAATAATGCCCTCATCTACGCCAGCGCCAGCTACAGAGTGGATGACGCCCTGACTCGTGATGTCTCGGGCTTTCGCGAGCGTGTGCGTACGAGGTTGGAGGCAACGATCGCGCGCGACAAGCTGGGCATTTTGGTCGATCAAGTCGGCGTGGATCGGGCGCCGCCAGTGAAACTTGCGCCCGTCTTCGTGGCGGTATCTGAAGCGGAGGCCAAACGCGGGAAAGAACTGGATGAAGCGCGGAGTTACGCCAGCGAAATCGTCAATCGGGCCAAAGGCGAAGCTGCGATCCGTGTTGCCACAGGGCAATCCGATAAGACCCGGCGGGTGGAATTCGTGGCCGCTGAGGCGAGGCGCTTCAGCGGTCTGCTGCCGGAATATGAGAAAAACCCGGAGCTGTTTCGGAGGATGCGTCAACTCGAAACGCTCCAGCGAATCTTCACCAACGCGCAAGTGGAGAAAATCATGTTGCCAACATCGAGTGGCGGCAAGCCGCCTGAAATCCGGGTGCAAATCGAGCGGGAACGCGAGAAACCGAGGACGGTCCAGCCGCAAAAAGCGGAGGAACACTAACATGAGGCAGGCAAACGGTTTTGAAAGTGGACACAGGTAAGCTATAATTGAGGGTTATGCAGGTTACGTCGTTATTGAGCCGCAAGAGACACCAACACGAGCACGGTGACCATGATCACGATCATGAGCACGATGAGTCCTGTTCGGCGTGCGGGCACGATCATTCGCACACGCCGGTGCGTCTGATCCAAACGTTGATCGGCCTGGTGTTTGTCGCCAACGCTTTCATCGTCGATTGGGTGTTCGAAAAGGGGACGATGGTCGCCAGCGCCAGCGCGATGTTTGGCGCTATCCTGCTCGGTTACCCGATTGTTTGGACAGCGATCAAAGACCTGAAGCACGGGATTTTAAGCATTAACGAACTGGTCGGCATCGCCGTGCTCGCGGCGTTCGCCTCGGGCGATTACAAGACCGCGGGGCTGGTCGCGTTTTTCATGTTGATGGGCGAGATCATCGAGACGCGGACCGCCGAAGGAGCCCGGGCATCCATCGAATCGCTGATCAAACTGACGCCGACCAAAGCGCGGCGGATCACCGCCAAAGGCGAGGAGGAAGTGCCGGCGCGGGAACTGGCGATCAACGATGTGATTCGCATTCGGCCCGGCGACAATGTGGCTGCCGATGGAGTGATCGTTACCGGGCAAGGCTCGTTCAACCAGGCCAACATCACGGGCGAATCGTTGCCGGTGGATAAGAAGGCGGGTGACGAAGTTTTTGCCGGCACGCAGAATCTCACGGGCGTGCTCGAGGTGAAGGTAACGCGCGCAGGCCAGGACACGACACTCGGGCGCGTGCGGGAACTGATCCTGGCCGCCGAAAAAACCAAGCTGCCGATCATGCGTCTGATCGATCAGTACATGGTCTATTACACGCCGCTGGTGCTGGCCATTGCGGCGCTGGTCTGGGCGTTTACGACCGGTAGCCTGGGCGAGAAGCTGAACCGCGTGATCGCGGTGCTGGTGGTCGCGTGCCCCTGCGCGTTTATTCTCGCGACTCCGACGGCGATGGTGGCTGCGTTGTCCGCGGCGGCCCGCCTGGGGATTTTGATCAAAAACGTCAGCGACATCGAGCTCGCCGCGCGAATCAATGCGTTCATTTTCGATAAAACAGGAACGTTGACGACCGGCCGCCTGGCCGTCAGCCGTCTGGCGCCTCGCGACGGCACGCAGCCCGCCGAGTTGCTGCGGCTCGCAGCGTCGGCGGAAAAATACAGCAATCATCCGACCGCCAAGGCCCTCGGTCAATTGGCGCAGGAAGCCGGCGTGCCATTAGTGGAGCCGAACAATTTCGCGGAGGCACCGGGCCGCGGCATCAAGGCGGACGTGGACGGCGCGACGATTGTCGTAGGTCGCGCCCAATGGTTGAAAGATAACGGTGTCACCGAGGATTTGATGAAATCAGTTGACCTCAACGAGACGGAGGGGTTCAGCCTGATTTTCGCGGCCCGCAATCGTCAGTTTATCGGCTGGCTTGGCTTGCAGGACCAGACTCGCGCCGAGGCGCGCGAGGGGCTGGCGGATTTGAAACAGGCCGGCGTGCGCCGCGTGGCGATGGTCTCCGGTGACCGGCAGCCGGTCGCCACGCGCGTCGCGCGAGAAATCGCGTGTGAAGAGGCGGTGGGTGAATGCCTCCCGCAAAACAAAGTCGAGTTCGTGCGGCAAACGAAGGCGCGCGGCTATCGTGTGGCCGTGGTTGGCGATGGCGTGAATGACGCACCCGCGCTGGCCGCCGGCGACATCGGCATCGCCATGGGCGCCGCGGGCAGCGAAGTAGCGATTCACAGCGCGACCATCGCGCTGATGAACAATGATTTGCGCCGCCTGCCCTTCCTGGTCCGTCTTTCCCGCAGCACGCGCTCCGTCATTAACCAGAATTTCCTGGTCGGAATTTTCTTTATTATCGGAGGGCTGACGCTGGCGGCGTTTGGATACCTAAACCCGGTCGTTGCCGCGATTATGCACAATGCGGGCTCTTTTATCGTGATCTTCAACAGCGCGCGGCTTGTGCGGCAGGGCGAAGACCTTGAGCCTTATCAACCGGCGACGGCCGCGGCGGCATCAGAACCGGCCAGAGCACCACGCGAACAATCGCCGGAACTGAAGCCGCAGCTCGCATGATAGCCACCGCCGAGCCATCCAATCCCCCGACTACGGATTCCACCGAAGTCGTGATCGCGGTCCGCGGGTTGACAAAGGTGTTCAAAGACTTCTGGGGCCGGTCCAAAGCGCGCGCGGTGGACAACGTCGATTTCGAGGTGTGCCGGGGTGAAGTGTTCGGCTTGCTCGGGCCGAATGGCTCGGGCAAATCCACGACCGTTAAGATGCTGCTGGGTCTGCTTTATCCCACGCGCGGTCACATCGAGGTGTTCGGCCATTCGCCACGCCACGTGCGGACCAAGGCCCGCATCGGTTATCTGCCTGAGGAATCGTATTTATATCGCTATCTGAACTCCCGCGAAACGCTCGATTTCTTCGGCAACCTTTTCACGCTGCCGAAAAAGGACCGCGCAACCCGCACCGAGCAGTTGCTCGACATGGTTGGCCTGACGCAAACCCGGACGCGCGCTGTCGGCGAGTTCTCCAAAGGAATGCAGCGGCGCATTGGTCTGGCGCAGGCGCTGATCAATGACCCGGACCTGATCATTCTCGATGAGCCGACCGCCGGCCTCGACCCGATCGGATGCCGCGAAGTCAAGGACTTGATCCTCGCGCTGGCGCGGCGTGGCAAGACGGTGATCCTGAGCAGTCATCTGCTCGCGGATGTGGAGGACGTTTGCGACCGGGTAGTCATTCTCTACGGCGGAAAGGTGCAGGCGCTCGGAGCATTGAAAGAGCTTCTGGCGAAACCGGACACGGTGCGCATCACTATGCCGCCCCTGCCGAAGGAAACCATGCAGCGCGTCCTCGAATTGATTCGCCGCGACGCGGCCGAGGACCGCGTGCGCATCGACACGCCAACGCAAAATCTGGAAAGCTATTTCCTTGACGTCGTGCAACGCGCGCGTCAGTCAGCCGAAACTTCAGGCGCGACTTCGGGCAATCGCGTCGCGGCCTACCTGCGCGGGGAAGCCGAAGCCGAGCCGGTGACGAATAAGATCCTGGATCGCCTGGCGGCCCCTGCGCCGGCGCCCCGGCCGGTGGAACCGACTCCAGAACCCGAGCCCGCCGTTGACCGGCAGCGCCTCGAGGCTCTAAGCCGCCCGACGCCGCCAAGCGCGCCGCCACCACAAGAGAAACGCGGCGACGCCGAGAAGCCCGCGGACCTTTCGCAAGCGAACGAAAAGCTCGCAGCGCTCGTCAACAAACCAAAGTAAGCCGTGCAACGCTGTCTGGCCATAGCCGCGCTGACATGGAAGGCGGCTTTCCGTTTTCGCCTGTTTTGGGTGCTGACTAGCCTGCTGCTCGGCTCAGTGGTGTTGCTGCCGCTGTTGCTCAAGGACGATGGCACAGCCCGCGGGTTTACTCAGATTCTATTGACATATACGCTGAGCACGATCACCGCGCTGCTTGGGCTCGCGACGCTGTGGCTGGCCTGCGGCATCCTGGCTCGGGACATCGAGGAATGCCAGTTGCAGATAGTCGCGGTGAAACCAATCCCGCGCTGGCAAATCTGGCTTGGAAAATGGCTTGGACTGGTCGTACTGGACCTGACTTTGCTGGCAGTGGCGGGGTCAAGTGTTTACGCGTTATTGCACTGGCGTTCGAGCCGCCTGCCTGAAAGGGAACGAGCCATTCTCCGCAACGAAATCATGGTCGCGCGCGCGTCGATGAAGCCGCCGACGCCCGACCTCGAACCATACGTGCAGCGCGCTTTTGAGGAGCGCGTGCGTGAAAACGCAGTGCCCCCGGCCGAGCAGGAAGAACTCAAGAAGCAGCTTCGCGAGATGTTTAAGCTGGGTGTGCAGGCGATCGGGCCCGGCGTGGCGAAGAATTGGACTCTCGACCTCGGCTTCCGCAAGGCGGTCCTTCGGGACGAACCCCTGTTCGTTCGCCTGAAGTTCTACGTCGCGCAAACCAATGCCAGCGGCACCTATGTCTGCACGTGGCAAATTGGGCCGCCGGGTCAGATCCGCACGATGACTATGCCGATGGCGGCTGAGTCGTACCACGAATTCGCGATCCCGCCGAACCTCTTTGATGACCAGGGCCGGCTGTTCGTGCGGCTGATCAATCGCGAGAACACCACGCTGGTCGTCCCGCTGGAGGATGGGTTTGAGGTGCTTTATCGGGAAGGCGGTTTCGGGCTGAACTTTATCCGGGGTCTGCTGATTATTGCATGCTGGCTGGCGTTGCTCGCAGCCATCGGCCTCGCATCCGCGACATTTCTCTCCTTTCCCGTGGCGGCATTTTTTTCCGCGAGTCTGCTGTTCGTCATTTTGTCGAGCGGAACGCTCTCTAACGTCGTGACGGAAGGAACTGTATTTGGATTGGACCATGAATCAGGGAAGGCCGCCGCCGGATGGCTCGATTTAGTCCTCCTTCCAATCTTCAAGGGCATGCTTTCGATCATCAATCTTGTGAAAGGTTTTTCGCCGGTGGACGCGCTCAGCACAGGTCGAAGCATCACCTGGTTTCAGGTTTTTCGCGCCATCGGCCAAATCGTGCTCTTCCTGGGCGGCATTGCGGCAGCCGCCGGTATGATAATTCTAACTCGCCGTGAGCTGGCAACCGCTCAACCCCAGGTCTGATTATGCGCGGGCGCTGGTATAAGGTCATGCTCCTGGGCGTGATGGCGGTGATGCTCCTGGGCTCGGCGCTGATGCAACGTCAACTCAACCAGCAGCGCCAGACTATAACCCGCGTTACGCCGCTGGAAAATGCCCCGCCACTCCTGGCGTTTACCACAGTGGCTCTTGGCGGATTCCGCGGCCTCATCGCGAACAGCCTTTGGATCCGGGCCAATCAACTCCAGGAACAGGGCAAATATTTCGAAATGGTCCAGTTGGCGGATTGGATCACGAAGCTGGAGCCAACTTTTGTCCAGGTCTGGATCGTCCAGGCCTGGAACATGGCCTATAACATCTCGGTCAAATTTCCCGACCGGGCCGACCGCTGGCGCTGGGTGCAACGGGGCATCGAGCTGCTCCGGGACGACGGGTTGCGTTACAATCCACACGAGGCGTTGCTATATCGCGAGCTGGCGTGGTTCTTCCAGCACAAGATGGGGCAGAACCTCGACGACGCGCACCTCTATTATAAACGCGAGTGGGCAATGTTGATGACCAACGCCTTCGGCGGCCCGCAGCCGAACTTCGAGGAGCTAACCAACCCTTCGACCCCCGAAGCCCGCGCCCGCGCGCAAACGCTGCGGGAAAAATACAAAATGGACCCCGCAGTCATGCGCGAGGCCGACCGGCTTTATGGTCCGCTCGAATGGCGCCTGCCCGAAGCGCACGCGATCTATTGGGCCCACGTCGGCTTGCAGCGTTCAAAGAAGAGCGATTTGATCACCTTGCGCCGCGCCATATACCAGTCTCTCGCTATGTCCGTCCGTCGTGGCCGGCTTGTGTCCATTGAGCCGCTGCGATTCGGGCCCGATCTGTCGAAAGCGGAGGCGGCCAACGCCGGCTACGAGAAGATGATCGCCGAAGAAACCGAGATGAAGTACGCGGTGCAAACGGCGCATAAAAGCTTCCTCGGTGAGCTGGTGCAGCACTTTTATACGCATAACCGCGTCGCAGAGGCCAATGCATGGTTGAATCGCCTCCGCCAAACATACCCGGATGCAGTCAGACCCGGCATTACCGCGGAGGAATATGCTCTCGAGCGGCTCAGCGAGAACCTGACGCAAATGGGCCATGACCGCACGAAAGCGCTCATCGAAGGTCTGCTCACCCAATATTTTATCGCCCTGGCTTTCGACGAAGATGATCGCGCGCAGGGGCTGGAGCGCTACGCCCTTAGCGTGTGGAACTTTTACATGCAACGCGTGTACCGGCCCGGCGACGCGGTCACGCTGCCGCCCTTCGAGGAAATAAAGCGGCCGGTCCTCGAGGAGCTGCTGAAACCGGCCAGTCCGGGGAGTCCAAGCCTGCTACCGCCGGCGCAGCAGGAGCACCTGCGCCAGCGCACCGGCTATTCAGCGCCACCGGACAAAACCGGCCCTTAGCTGGTTTTGTTGCGGTTGTGAACGTCGTGCGGCATGGTCTCCTTGAGACGCCGAAAATTGCCCTCCTCGCAACAGTGCACGAAGCACTCGGTGACGGTTTTGAGTTCCTCCCACCGGGCGCGAATTTTGCGGGCTTCTTCGTGGCTGATCGAATCGTCGGCGGCTGCGTTAGCGACGACGGCGAGCAGGTCGGCAAATTCCTGGATAATCTCATTGGTCGCCGGGATCAGGTAATCCGGATGCGGGTTGTGCAGCTTGGGATTGCGAATGAAAAAGCCGCCGGCTTTCTGGCAAATCCATTGCACGAGGCGCGGATCGTCGGTGCAACGGAGCAGCGCGGCGATGCGGTCGAGCGGGTTGGAGGCGCCGCTGCCCGCGCCTTCCTCGGGCGGCTCGGCCCACTTGTAAATCATCGAGAGCGACAAACCGAGGTCGCTGGCGACTTGCTTGGCGCTGCACGTTTGGAAGACTTCCCGCAATAGTTCGTAGGAATGCATGGTCTGAAATGACAAATACCAAAAAGCAAACCTCAGAGAAACACCAAAGTAACGGGGTTGAAGGGTGATGCGCTGAAGCGTTATAAAATCCTTGACAACACTGTAACGCTTCAACCCTTCAACCTTGAACATCGACTATTTGCTCACCCCATGGCGTCTCAAGACTTCGCGGACGGTTTCGGTGCCGTCGAGTTTCTCGGGTGGCTTCGCGCCAGCCTGCAAGAGCGCGGTGACGGTGGCGCCGTAATCGCCGGTTTTGCGATACCAACCGTTCATCGACCCATGGACCGCCCAACGAAGCGGCGTCCCCTCGAAGTCATTCTGCTTGTCTTCGAGCGGAGGGCGATGATCGAGGATCGTTCGCACCAGCTCAATGTTTCCGTGCCACGCGGCCCAGTGCAACGGCGTCGCGCCGTGCTGGCTGCGCGAATCCACTGGCAAGCCAGCCGCGAGCATCCGCTTCGCCGCGGCCGTGTCGTTGTTGCGCGCGGCATGAGCCAAATGACGGCGGTCTGCCGGCGTCAGTGTCGAGACGATATCCGGGTGCGCGGCGCGAATTGAACCAATCCGGGCCTCATCGCCGAGCCACAATGCGGCGATGAACGCGACATCCGCCGGGCTGCGCTCCATAAGCAGTCTGAAGATTTCGTCGTGCCCAAACTTTTTCGCCACCTGATGGGCGGAGACATACCAACCAAGTGTCCACTGATAAATAGTTCCTCCAGCCTTTCCGCCCACCATCGGAAAATGCTCGTCGCTCACCTGCATGCGGATCGATTCGGGATCGCGGTCGAGATGGGCACGAACCAGTTCGGCATCGCCGAGGGCTGTCGCCATCAGAATATCCGTCCTGCACCCGCGTCGAATCAGATATCGCGCGACATCCCGCCGGTCGCCCGTCATGTATTGGGCGGGCGTGGACTCGTGATCGACGTCGCGGGCGTCGATGTCTGCGCCGTGATCGAGCAGGTAGGCCGCGATCTCGACCGTGCTCGCAAAGTGCAGCGGCGTCTGGCCGTCGCCGCCGCGTTCGTTCACGACTTCCGGCCGAGCCGAGACCAGTGCGCACAGTTCTTCCATCAGGCCAAGGCGGGCCGCAGCGTGGGCATCGACTTTGGCTCCGCGCGCGATGGCGTGCCTGGCCAGATCAGGCTTGGCACTGTGCAACAGGCCGAAACCGCCGGCCCACCAGTTGGATTTGGCGTTTATGTCCGCTCCGGCTTCGACCAGCACATCCAGCATCTCGCGGCTGCGGGCCACCGTAATGATTGGACCGCCGCAATCGGGCACTGGTTCGTTGACTTTGGCCTTGAATTCAGGAAACCGAGCCAGCAACCGGCGAACGGCTGCGGCATTATCCGCCTTGAACGCGTTGTGAAACAACGTCATCGGATCATTCGACTCGAATTCGAGCGCTTCGATGTGCGCTTTCAGCTTCGGCCAACTCGCGAACCCGTACTCCCGGGCGAGCACCAGTTGTGCATCGCTCAGCCGGAATGGCGCGGCGCGCAGTTGCTCATCGGTCGCCTGGGTTAGCCGGGGATGGCTCTCGCGGATGCGTTGAAGGGCTTCCGGGTTGGCCAAGTGGTGGGCTTTGCGAAGTTCCTTCGCTTGAATCCTGAGCTGGTCAAGATTCGGCTGCGACGGCAGTTCTCTTCTCATACGAACGTCCTTTCCAATTCGCCTGATGTCCGCACGCGCAGGCAGAAAGAATGTTCGTCAACACGTTCTTAATGTGAGCGGACTCCGTCCTTCCCGCGGACCGGACGCGTCTCAAACGCGTTGGACTAACCTTGCCCAGCCGCGCCTGAAAGGCAAGCTCGGAATCTGACGCCCGAAAGCGCGCTGCGATATCTAAATTGTCAAAGAACACTACGGGTTGTGGTGCTT
>JAKEEH010000009.1 GCA_022616725.1 Limisphaerales bacterium
GCGCAGATTGGCGGGGTGACGGGGGCGTTCGATGTGATGATTGCGTTAGGGACGCATCAACCGATGAGCGAAGAGGCGATCTGCCAGCGACTGGAGATCTCGTTGGAGCAGCGGAAACGTGCTTTCGCGAGCGTCCGCTTTTTCAACCACGAGTGGAATAATCCCGCCGCGCTGCAAAATATCGGAACCATTCCGGCCTCCGACATCGCGTCTCTGACGAACGGGTTGTTTTCGATGGAGGTGCCGGTGGAGATAAATCGGCGCGTGTTTGCTTACGATCAAATCATCATTGCGGGGCCGGTGTTTCCGCATGAGGTTGTTGGTTTCTCGGGCGGCAATAAATATTTGTTTCCCGGCGTAGCTGGTCCCGAAATCCTGAATTTTTTTCATTGGCTCGGGGCCGTAGTCACCAATCCGATGATCATCGGCAACAAGTGGACGCCCGTGCGCAAGGTGGTGGACAGGGCAGGGGGGATGGTCGGGGTCGAGAAGCTTTGCTTCTGCATGGTCGTCGAAGGGCAGGGGATGGCGGGACTTTACGCCGGCACGCCGGAAAACGCCTGGGACGCGGCGAGCGAGCTTTCGCGCCAGCTTCACATCACGTATAAGGACCATCCGTTTGACACTATCCTGTCGTGCGCGCCGAAGATGTACGACGAGCTTTGGACCGGCGGCAAGTGCATGTACAAACTGGAACCGGTGCTTGCGGATGGCGGGGAGTTGATCATTTATGCGCCGCACATCACGGAAATCTGCGTCTCCCACGGGAAAACAATCATGGAGGTGGGTTATCATTGCCGCGATTATTTCCTGAAGCAGTGGGACCGCTTCCGACATCACCCGTGGGGCGTGCTGGCGCACTCGACTCATGTCTATGGCATCGGCACCTTCGAGGATGGCGTGGAAAAACCGCGCGCCAAAGTCACTCTGGCCACTGGAATCTCACGCGAGATCTGCGAGCACATCAACCTTGGTTACCGCGATCCGGCCACCATCCGGTTTGAGGACTTCGCTGATCGCGAGGACAAAGGCGTTCTGTTAGTGCCGAAGGCAGGGGAAATGTTATATCAATTGACACATCCGCCGGCGTGGGCCGGCGGCTCAAACTGAAGGTGAACAGGAGGAAACGGAGGGAACAGAGGAATTGGTCTTCATCTCTGTTGTCTCTGTTTGCTCCTGTTGAGCTTCCGGAGCGCTCGGCGCGCAGCCATTGCCGATGTGCGGTTGAAGACTGGCCAATCGCCAATCGTAAATCGTAAATCCTTGCTTGACGGAGGGCGGCAAGCACCGGGCAAAGGGCCTGGCAAACAACCCAGTCACAAAACCCTTCCGACGCGGTGAACCACCCTCCGCGTCCTCCCTCGAGCTGAGCCATGCGCCCTATTCGCGTTTCCGTGACACAGAATGATTCCATAAGTTTCTGGTCAGGGCGGCGACAATGCCCGGCCCGAACAGGAGAAAATTTTCGATCACTTTCTGATTCTGTCGCCAATTTTTTTGCGTCGTCAATGCTATAATGCGACGCCCGGCGACCGATCATTGACCCTTGCTAAACAGCATACAAAGGGCCATCGCAAAATCGCGAATCGCGCTGTATTGACCACGGATAACACGGATGGCACGGATTTGTGAAACGGGCCGAAACCAGCATATCCGTGCAATCCGCGAAATCCGTGGTTGCCCTGAGAGAAATCCTAAGGCCCTAATGACTAAGACCTTAATTAATTAGGGATTCGTCATTAGAATTTAGGATTTCCCTCAGGTCGCCCGCGCTGGAATTTCAGCAAATTCGTGTCAGTCTGTTCCCGTGCAGCCCGAACTCGGCATCATCACCGCGCGCTCCGAGAAACAGGCAATGGATTGGAGTCTCGTGCTCGTCAGCCAGGGCATCGAGAGTACCATCGAGTGTCCGCCGGAAACGCAGCAATGGCAATTGGTCGTCGCGCGATCCGAATACCAGCGCGCCATTCGCGCGATTCGGCAATTTCACATAGAAAACCGCGGCGCCTGGGTGCGCGAAATTCCCTGGTCGGGGATGCTGTTCGATTGGCGAGCCGCAGCGTGGGTGATCGCACTCATCGCAATCTTTTTTCTCGACGCTGCGAGCCGCGGCGCCTGGCAAACCGAAGGCCTGATGAGCAACACGCTCGTGCGGCAAGGTGAATGGTGGCGCCTGTTTACCGCGACGACATTGCACGCTGATGTGGCGCATTTGGCCATCAATCTGACCACGGGATTCCTGCTCATCGGACTCACCATGGGCGCGTATGGGGCCGGGTTGGGGTTACTTGCCACGTTCCTGGCGGGTGTCGGCGGCAACCTGGCGGGGTTGCTGCTCTATGCCTCCAATCACCGGAGCCTCGGTGCGTCCGGGGTAGTAATGGGCGCTCTCGGATTGATCACCGTGCAGTCGATTGGCCCCCGCGGAGTCGTCGCGCGGGATTTGATCGTGCGCGCGCTGTGCGGTGGATTTCTCTTGCTCGTCTTGTTGGGATTGAGCCCTGATCCCCGCACCGACCTTGTCGCCCACATCGGCGGTTTTCTCAGCGGGGTAATCCTGGGCCTGCTTCTGAGCCTCGGCACCCTAAAGGGTGGACACCAAACGGTGTCAAATAGCAGGATGAATCCGATGGCTGATTCGATTGCGTCGGTGATTTTTGTGGCGGTAATCACGATCACCTGGATTTTCGCATTTCGCTAAAGTTTGGTGTCCCGGCTTCAGCCGACTCCGTCGTGTCAGGCAGCGCGTGTTACCGTTCATCTCGGACGCTCTGCTGATTTGAAGGGCAACCACCGATTTCACGGATTGCACGGATATACTGGTTTCGGCCCGTTTCACAAATCCGTGCCATCCGTGTGATCCGTGGTTTCCTCGTTGTAGTTTCATTTTCCCGCGTCCGATCAAGGGTTACGGAAGCTGGGCCAATCGCAGACGATGATACCGCCGGTCTGGTTCATGCGGCTGGCGAGGGCCGGGCCGATGAAGCCGATCAAGTCGCTGGCGGACATGTTAGCGATGAGCAGCGTGTCCGTCATATCTTCGTAGCGTTTATTCAACAGCTCAAAGAACATGCGCCGTTCCCAGTCCGTGGCGGCTATTTTCGAGAGTTCATCAATGACCAGCAGTCGGTACCTGCGGAACTCTTTCAGGATCTCAAGCTCTGTCTTCGGAGAGTCATTCCTAAAGGAAGCCCTCAAATGCATGAACAGTTCCGTCAGCGTCACGAACAGAGCTGGCTGCACGTGAGTCTCAACATGATGAACGATGAGTTCTACGCCCAACTGCGATTTGCCCGGACCCACACCGCCGACAAGAGCCGCCAAAAACCCGGTCCCTGAAAGGCTGCGGAGCTTGCTTTCCGCCTCCCCGAACTCGCCGCCGCGGTCCAGCGT
Source organism: Limisphaerales bacterium (assembly GCA_022616725.1). Lineage (GTDB taxonomy): Bacteria > Verrucomicrobiota > Verrucomicrobiia > Limisphaerales > JAKEEH01 > JAKEEH01. The sequence goes on from JAKEEH010000009.1 coordinate 3,394, forward strand.
GGCCAACTCACGCTGCCGCTTGGGGAGACTCGCTCGCGCTATGAGCCTCTTCACGTCATTCAGGCGTTTCACTTCGGCCCGCTCTGCGTCCTCTTTCTGCCATGCGGCGGTTTGTTCGGGCGAAGGCAGCGTCAGCTTGAATTCGGCGGCGGCCAGAATTTCCGCCGCTGATTTCACATTGGCGAGGGTTTTTGTGTCGTTGTTCATAATTCAATACTCAGGAGCGCGGGCCGTTTGGTGTCCCCGCGCCCGTTGTTCATAATTTCTTCACCTTGATCTCTTCCTGGATTTCCCGGCTCTGGGTCCGCTTGCCGGCGCCTTTCCACGTCGCGCGGTCCTTTTCCCACCAGCGCTTGAGCTCGCTTGGCCAGCCGATGAGACGTTCCTGGCCGGGCTTGCCGACCAGCCAACGATGTTTCTCGGAGCAAACGGCGTGGTAATGCCGGCAATACTCCGCTGGCACGCCGTGCATGCCCCCGTAATCCTCCACCTCCTTGACCGAAGGGATGTGCGGGGGAGCGGGCGCGTCCTTCTGCTTCGCTTCAGTTTCGGTTTCTTCTTCTCTTTCTTTTTCTACTTCTACTTCCTCTTCAGGCGGGCGCATGTCAGGCGCATGACCGCCATCTGACGGCCACGGGGGTTGAGGGAACCTCGCTCGGTGGGCGCGCAGCCGCTGCCGGAATTTGGGGATGACCACGTACGGTTTAGAGTCCACTTCGTAGCAGCGAACCAACCCGGCTTTCTCGCACTCGGCGAGCCAGGCGGCGATGTCGGTGCTACGAAGCGTTTCCCCCAGGGGGAAAAGCGCCGATTTGAGGACCTGAGGACGGGCGTCGAACCGGCCATAATCATCGGCCACCAGGCAAAGGCGCAGGAAAAAGCGCTCCGCTTCGCACGAGAGCGAGTTGATGGCGTCGCTGTCCACCCAGCCCCCTCGGATGATTCGGTTAGGCATGCGAATCGCAGGGCTTTGTCGCGGGGTTAGCGTTCGCAGCTAGGACGTCGCTCAGGCCATCCGCCACACCGACATACAACGCGAAGGCAAGGAGGCGTTCCAGCGCCAGACGCGCCAAGCGGGACTCGCCTGTCTTCGAGCGCCGAAGTCCGAGTGGCGCCGCCGTGCTTATCAGGTTCCTCAGGGCCTCTTTTTCGCTCTTAGTCAGGCAGATGGTTACCACGTGAGTCGGCTTACTTTTTCGACGTTCGGCTGCAACTGCTCGCTCCTCCAGGTCAAAGACAACCCGCGCTCTCAAGTAGCGATGCGAGCACCAGACCCCCACAAACCACCCTTCGATCGTCTTGCGAAAGAAGATTTCGGCCTCTCCAGTCTCCTCGAGATCACGGCAGCGGGCGCGAAAATCGGGATTACTGAGCATTTTCTTTAGCTCAGTCTGCGCGAGTGGGCCGCTTTCCATGGCGACACCGCGTTTACCGTTAAGTTGACCTGCCGACAGAAAGTGCTGAAGCAGCGTTCGCGCTAAAGCCGACACCGTCACGCGGATCCCACGCTGGCGGCAAACCGCTACAGCGTCTATCAACAGCGCCGCATGCTCTTCCGCTAGTTTCACCGGGACGGGAGTGTTGCGGCCTTCGGCGGCAACAGATTCGTTTATATTCATCGAGCGCTCTTTAATCAGATCCAGGCGCCAGAAGGGAAGCGGAACTTGGTATATGTGAGAGCGAAACGCCTATGCGAGCCAGGTTTTGACCGGAGCGGTCGCAAAACTCACTAACCACTGCTTTCTCACCCATCGCCCCCCTGACGTCGGCCTGGGAAATGCTTACGTCCACGCGATGCACAAACTTCTTATCGCGCTTTTGGCCGCTCAGTTGCTCTCTGGCTGCAAGCCGGGAAGCTTTCTTCCCACTCGGGCTCGCGAATCCTCTACCGCTGCTGGACAAGTCGCTCCGGCGAAGCCTGGAAAGGACGAGCAACTCTGCTTCCAATGTAAAGCAATCGGCCACCTGGCTTGTGGTGCTGGCGATTGCCAGGCCGGCCAATCAGAATGTCCATCGCCATGTCTGAAGTTGAGCCGCGGGAAATGGGAACACATGGACGTCGCCGGCCACAAACCCGACGAACTTTGGCAGAAATTTCCAAATGGCCCTGGCAGAACTGTCGCCTGGAATCATAGCCACGTCGGCGAGGTTGTCGTGGTAGAGGGCGGTGTCGCGCGGAACGCCGGCAAATGTCAAACCTGCCTTGGAACGACAAAGGTGAAGTGCAAAACGTGCAATGGTCAGGGGACGCAAGTGTGCTATATCTGTGACGGCAAACGAGTCGTGCCAGCGTCCTGGACCGCCAACGAGAATCCAAAGTTGGCGAGTCAACCAGATCTGATTCGTTTGCGCGATGGCCGCGTGGTCCTGGGCCGGGTGGCCATGCAAACGGGAAGCTTCTGCACGATCCGCACACGCGACGGCAAAATGATCGAGGTGAGCTCAGCGGATATATTGCCGCGCACTGCGAAATAGATCGCCGTTGCATTTCAGCGAGAAGCCCCGGCATCTCAGAAAGAAACCCATTCGCGCTGTGAACTCCAAGCTGGGCTTGAGGCCGGGCGGTTGTGCCCCCTTAGCTCTGCGGCGGTGCGGAAGGCTTCGGCCTAAGGTCCGCTTTCTTTTGCGGAGTTTCTTCGCCGATCAACTCCTTGCGCAGGGCAGGGCTCATAGGCCGGTTGTCCTGCGGCGGGTTGAGAATGTACCAGACCATGTTGCGGAAATCCTCGTCCGGCATTTGTTCCAGGCCTTCGGGCATGACCGACAGTTCGCTGACACGCAGGCTCGCGATATCCGAGCGCGCGACGATTTCCTCCTTGGGACCCGAGGCCAGGAGCTTGACCCGCGAGGGCGTCTCCTCAACGCGACGGCCGCTGACGGTCCGGCCGTCCTTGGTCTCGATTTCCACATTTTCGTAGCCGATGCCGACGATCTGGTTCGGGTCGATGATATGAGCCAGCAGCATGTCGAGGGTGGAGCGGCCCACGCCGGTGAGATCGGGACCGACGTCGGCGCCTTCGCCGTGAAGCTTGTGGCAGACGAAGCAGGTTTTCTTTGCGACTTCATAACCGGCCTTCAGGTCCGGCGTGCCAGTCAAAGCAACTTTGCGTTTTTCGGCGATGAGTTTCAGCTTGTCGGCATCGCTGGCGCGATAACGGCCAATGAGTTTAGAGGCGCGTTCGCGGATCGAAGCATCGGAACTCTGGTTCAGCGAGCGAACGGCGCTGGCCGAAATATCGGTTGGCGATACCTTCGCCTCTGCCACGGCACGCAAGAGCGAGTTGGCCCAGCGATTGCGCGACACGAGCACTTCGCCCGCGGTCCGGCGCGCAGCCGGGGAAAGCGCAGGCCAGCGCTTCAGGATGCGCTCCGCGACGTCGTCACCACCGACCTCGCCAAGAGCGCGAATGGTCTCGAGGAGAACCGTTGAGTCGTTGAATCGTTGAATCGTTGAATCGTTGGATCGTTGAACCGTTGAGTCGTTGAATCGTTGAATCGTTGAATCGTTAAACAGATGCAAAAGTGCCTCGCGGGCAGCGTCGGTTTTCAGTTGGCGAGCGGATTGAATCGCCTGCAATTTCTCAACATCGGAAGCCGCAGGGTCGTTCAGGCGCGCCAGAAGCTTTTCGGTCGCGGCGGCATCGCCCCATAACGCGCCCAGGCGCTGCGCGCGCTCCGTCATTTGCGGAGTGAAGGTCAATTTTGCGAGCACCGGTCCAACGGCGACACTCGGCGGCTTAGCGCCCTTGCTTCCCTGGATAAGACCGTCGAGCGCGGCGCTGCCCAGTTCGGCGTGGCGGGCGGTGAGCTTGTCGAGAAAATCAACTGCCATGTTCATCGTTTCCTCCGAGCGCAGGTCGCAAATGCGGCGCATCACTTTCGTGGCGAGTTGCCCACTGAGCGGCATCGTATCGGCGCCACTGTCCAGCAGCCATTTCAGGGAGTAGGCGGGGCTCTCGGCCATTCTCGGCTCCGAGGCCATCCAGATCATAAATGGAATCAACGGGTCTTTCGCGTCTGCCGAATGGCGCACGAGCACTTCCAGGATCGCGCCGGCCCTGAAATCGCGCACGTCGCCGGGAACGGGCGTGTCGATGGTAAGAGAGCCGGAGGAATATTGCCGGCAGGCGGCCGCAACCGCGAGGCGAACGGTCGGGTCCTTGTCGGCGGCGAGATTTTTCAGGCGGTCTAATGACTTTTCGTCCACGATGCGGCGCTCGCCCGTGAGGCGCGCCACCCAGGCGCGCACGGCGGGTTCCTTATCGCCGATGTAAGAGTCAAGAATGTCGTCGTTCAGGAGTTCAGCGCCGTGCAGTGTCCACAAGGCGTGCAGGCGTGCTTCGAGTGTCTTCCCGTTGGCGAGGAGGTCGGTCAGCGCAATCTTCGCCGAAGCATCGCGACGCTCGCTCAACAGTCGTTGGGCCACGCGACGATGCCAGACGTTCGGGTGGCCGAGCATTTCCACCAATTCTGAGGTGTTCAATTTGGCAAGATTCATGTCGCGCGACGGTCGGCTCGGCACTTTGGCGCCCGGTTTGCCGCCGGTGTACACCACGCGCCAAATGCGGCCATGTTCGCGGTCCACGCCCTCGGGATCGGCGTTCGCGTTTTGGTAACAGGGATATTTGTCGTACCAATCCATGATCCAGAGCGCGCCGTCCGGCCCCACTTGCGTGCTGACCGGGCGAAACCAGCCGTCGTTGGCGACCAGGAAATCGCGGTTCGTCGTGGCAAGGAAACTCGAGCCGTTCGGCGTGAGCGTGTCGTGATTGATGGCGCTCTGGTGGATGTTGCCCATCATGATCGTGCCCTTGTATTTCTCGGGATACATGTTGCCCTGGTAAACCTGCGCGCCCGCGTAGGCCGCTCGAAAATGCTTGTGGTCCACAATCGAGGGCAGGAGTTGGTAGGCGTACGGATTTGCCGGCGTGCCCCCCTGGCGCACATACAATCCCCCGGGCGTGATATGAAACAAATGATCGATGACGCAAGCGCTGATGAATGCGTTGCCGGCGCGGTCGAAATCCACTCCCCACGGATTGCTGGTGCCGTCGCCGAACACCTCAAATTGCTTCTTGCGCGGGTGAAAACGCGCCACCGCGGCATCCACCCTTACGCCATCGTCATTGGGATTGTTGGGATCCTTGACCATCGAATACGTGAACACGCCGTGGGTCATATACAGCCAGCCGTCCGGACCCCAAGCGAATCCGTTGAGCAACTCATGCCTGTCCTGGAGACCGAAGCCGGTTTTCAGCACCGTTCGTTTGTCCGCCTTGTCGTCTCCGTCGGTATCCTCCAAAAAAAGAAAGTCAGGCGCCTGGCCGAGATACACGCCGCTGTTACCAATCAAAATGCCAGTGGCAAGATTAAACCCGTCTGCAAACACGGTGACCTTGTCAACCCGCCCGTCCGCGTCCGCGTCCTCAAGAATCTTGATGCGGTCGCGGGGCTTCTCCCCGGGCTTGGCCCCGAGGGGATACTCGTAAAGCTCGACTACCCAAAGCCGGCCGCGCTCGTCCCAGGTCATGCCGACCGGGTTTACCACATCGGGCTCCGACGCAAAAATACGCACCTCGAACCCATCCGGAACCGAGAACTTCTTCTCCGCCTCGGCCGGTTTCAAGGGCGGGGTCTGGGCGGGCGTGTAAACGCCGGTGAGCTGCCGGCCAGCGGAGAGGCAGGGGAGCGCGAAGCCCGCCACGACCCCAAACAACAGTGTAGTCCGTTTCATAATGCGAGCATGCGCGATTAAACCGTGCGTGAACAATCCAATCAAGAGTTGAGGGTTCTGAGTTGAGAGTCGAGAGTAAGCGTGAAAAGCGGCAGAGGACAGGCGCACTCCAGGACGCAAGCGCATCCTCACGGGCCGTTGAATTTCCGCCAGGTCGTGGAGATGACATGAGTATTGGCGGGCGAGCGCCGAAGCGCTACACCCACCAATGTAATGAACAAACGCAATCATGCTAAATCCGAA
>JAKEEH010000575.1 GCA_022616725.1 Limisphaerales bacterium
CGGAATCGGAGGAATCGGATTTTGCAATTTGCAATTGGCGATTTTACTTCTTCAATTTCCTGTCCGTGAAGAAATACTTGCACGTCATCAACATCGGAATCCAGAACACGCTGGTCTATCGCGTGAACTTTCTCTTTCGCAGTGTCTTTGCGCTCATTCCGTTGACGGCCACGATTTCCCTCTGGCGGGCGATTTACTCCGGCAAAGAGGGAAACGTCGCGGGTTACACCATCGCCCAGATGGTTTCCTATTACCTGATCGTTACCATTGTCGATGCGCTCACCGCCGTCACGGAGGATGACTGGCAAATTGCTGCCGACATCAAGGACGGGCGCATCAGCCAGTTCCTGCTCAAGCCAATTGATTACCTGGGCTACCGGGTATGCCTGTTCGGAGCGGGGCGGCTCATTTACACCGCGGTGGCGTTCATCCCTGTGGTGCTGTTTATTCTCTTGCAGCGCGATTATTTTGTCGCGCCGGCAAACTGGACGACCTTCGGCTGGTTTGCCGTTTCGGTGGTGCTGACCGCTGCGTTGCAATTTCTAATCTCCTACGCGCTCGCGCTGATGGCGTTTTGGCTCCTCGAAATCTCAACGGTGATTTTCATTGTATTTGCCTTCGAGTATATCGCCGGAGGCCACCTGTTTCCGCTGGACATATTGCCGCCGGCCATCGCGAAGGTGATGGCGTTCACGCCTTTCCCGTACCAGATGTTTTTTCCCGTCAGCATCTACATTGGCAAGACGACGGGCGCGGCTCTCTACAACGGCTTGATCATCCAGGCCGCGTGGGTGGTCGCCGCATTCGTGGTTGCGCAATTGGTTTGGAAACGCGGTATTCGCAAATACTCCGCAGTTGGAGGATGAAAAATGGAATTAGCTGAACAAACCAGTCGCCCGCGCGGGCTCCGCCGTTACGCCCGCATCTACGCCGAGCTTTGGAAGAATTCAGTCGTTCGCGAGATGGGATTCAAAAGCAATTTCTTGCTCTGGATCGTTGTCGAATTGCTCTGGTTCGCCCTGCACATTGCGTTTATCACCGTCATTTATCAGCACACCAATCGCATCGGCGATTGGTCGAAATGGCAGGTCGTGCTCCTGATGGGGGCGGCGCATTTCATTCAGCAGATTTTTCAGGCGTTTTTCCTCACCAATTGTGTGCAAATCTCCGAATACATTCGGACGGGTAAACTCGATTTCATGCTCCTGCTTCCGGTCAACGCGCGTTTTATCGTCTCCCTGCGGCAAGTGGACCTTGGCGGGTTCGTCAATGCCGCGTCCGCGGTCGCCGTCATTGCTTATTCCCTGCGCCAGTTGGGTTACCCGCCCTCGCCGACGCAAATCGCCGGGTTTCTGGGTCTTGTTGTCGCTGGCGCTCTCATCCATTACGCCCTGATGTTCACCCTTGCCAGCATCAGCTTCTGGACGGTGCGCGCCCAGGGAATTGTCTGGGGCTACTACAGCTTGTTCAACATCGCTCGACTGCCCGATGCGGCTTTCCGCGGGTTCTTCAAATTATTCTTCACGTTCGCACTGCCAATGCTCCTCGTCGTGAACGTGCCGGCTAAAGTCCTGCTGAACAAACTCAGCTCGCCCGGCGACATCGCGCTGCTGCTAGCCCTCGGGTTTGGCTGCGTTCTCGTTTCCGAAGCCGTCTGGCGGTTCTCCTTGAAGCATTACACCAGCGCCAGTTCCTGAAGTTTCTGTTGCATTTTCCGGTGCTTCGACCAAAGGCTCATTTCCATGGCCCGACCTCTTTGTGTCCTGCTCGCAATGCTGACCCTTTGCGCTCGTGGAGAAGAGACAAATTTTGCGCAGCAGATCCTCAACCGAATCGTCTCCGAAACATTCGTCGAGTTCCCCGCATTGAAATCAAATCAACTCGCCGTCACGCTCGTGCTCTTCCCGAAGGATAAGCCGGAAGCGAAGGGGCATTATCGCGGTGCCGAACCGATTTATCCCGCCAGCGTGGTCAAGCTCTTTTACCTCGTGGCCGCCCACCGCTGGATGGAGGACGGGCGGATTAAAGACACCGCCGAATTGCGCCGCGCCATGCGCGACATGATCGTCGATTCCGGCAATGAACCCACGCATTACGTCGTCGATTTGCTCACCGGGACGACGAGCGGCCCGGAACTGCCCGAAGCCGATATGACCGAGTGGTCGCACCGTCGGAATGCGGTTAACCGATATTTCCACAGCGTCGGCTTCGAGGGAATCAATGTAAACCAAAAGCCGTGGTGCGAAGGGCCATATGGTCGCGAGCGTGTGTGGGTGGGGACCAACTATGAAAATCGCAACGCATTGACCACCGATGCGACTGCCCGATTGCTGGTGGAGATCGCCACCGCCCGTTCGATCTCCGCCGCCCGCAGCGCAGAGATGATGGAGTTGCTAAAGCGTGACTTATCCAAAAAACGGGGCGCCAACGACCAGGGCTCGGGCTTTACCAGCGGCGGCTTGCCGGACGGGGCGAAACTCTGGTCCAAAGCGGGCTGGACCAGCACTGCGCGCCATGACGCCGCTTACGTCGAACTGCCTTCTGGCGAAAGATTCGTGCTCGTCACATTTACCACCGGACACGCCAACAACCGCGAGATCGTGCCGGCCCTGGTGCGGCGCGCCGCGGCGGCCCTCGGCTCCGAGTCAGCGCGCAATTGACAAGCCGGTCGATCCACTACTCAGCGCTGTGGCAGATCTTCGGCCGCCATCGAATTCACCAGGTCCTTCTCGGCCATCACCCAGTCTTCCAGCGTCAGAACGCCGTTATGGGTCAGCTTATCGCGATACAATTCCAACGCATGCTGCCGCACCATTCCTTTGGTAATGCCCGGAGTGAATGGGGCCGGTTGTTCGACCGACTTGTTGCCTTGCTTCTTCATAGCCACCTCTTCTGTTAATCAACTTAATGTAGGCCGGCAAAGGCGAATTGCAAACTCCAGGGCAGACCATCTGGCAGACCGTCACCCGATTCATGCTGGCGAGCTACTGGGCTTGCTCCACCACGGTCAATGAATCAACGCGAGCGTTGGCGACTTTCTGAACCTGTCCGCCGGGCCAGACGACTTCGAGATCGGTGAATTGCCTTTCGGAACCAAGCCCGACGGTGACAGGCAGTTCAGATTGGGAGAGATAACTGCGGGTTGGCATGACTTGCCTGGCGATTACCTGGTCGCCCACTTTCACGCGAATCCAGGCCCCGATCGCATCACGATTCGCCCTTTTTCCGACCAGTTTCAGGCGGAGCCAATGGTGATTCAAGCCCTGGTCGTTGCGGAGGACGAGCGGCGCACCGCCGGTCTGGGTAAAGACCGTGTCGAGGTCGCCGTCATTGTCGAGGTCGCCAAAGGCAGAGCCGCGGCCAACAATTGGCCTGACAATATCCGGTCCGCTGCGTTCCGGCGGCAGGAGCGCGAAGCCGGCGCCGGAGCGCGCGCCCGTGTTCCAGAAGAGTTGGGCCGGCTGCGCGTATTTCTGGCTTTGTTGAATTTTGCTGATCTCCTCTTCGAGATGGCCATTGACGGAGAGAACGTCGAGCCGCCCGTCCAGATCAAAGTCAAAGAAAACAATGCCGAATTTAAGCGGCAGCCGGCTCATCGGGCCGATGCCCTCGGAGATGGCTTCGTCGGTGAAGATCAGGCCGGCATTATCCTGCGCCACATACAGCGCTGTCATCTCGTTGGCGAAATTGCCTATTGCGATGCCGACCGTTTTGCCGTCGCGGTAACGGGCGGCGTCTATGCCCATCGCGCCGCGTGTGTTGCCGTAGCTGTCGAACGCAACCCCGGAAGCGGCGCCGATCTCCTTGAAGGCGCCATTCTTCTGGTTGTGAAAAACATAGTTTTGCACAGTATCATTTGCGACCACGAGGTCGATCCATCCATCATCGTCGAGATCGATCGGCGCCACGCCGAGGGTTTTCGCCGCGGGCACGCCGGTTGACGGGTTGCGAATCTCCACGCCGGCTTCCTTTGAAACGTCGGTAAACCGCCCGCCACCCTCGTTGCGATAGAAGGAGGCAAACGCGCCCTCGAAGTTCATGGGCGGACCGTAAGCGCGGCCGATGCCCACCAGTTTATAGCCGACTTCGAAGTCGATGCCCCGCGACCATTTCACGTACCGTCCCACGTAAAGATCAAGGTCGCCATCGTTGTCGTAGTCGAGCCATGCCGCCGCCGTGCTCCATTGGGACGGCGTCCCGGCAACACCGGCTTCGCGCGTTACCTCTTTGAATTTGCCTGCGCCCTCGTTGTGAAACAACCGGTTCTCACCGACGGCGGTGAAAAGCAGATCGACGCGGCCATCGTTGTCGTAATCGCCCGCGGCAACACCCATGCCGTAAAAGCTCACGTCCATGCCCGAGCCAGCGGTCACATCTGAGAATTTCGCGCCACCCTCATTCCGATAAAGCGCGGGAGTCGTGGGCTTGCGCCCGTCGGGAACTTTCCCGGGCCAGTAGGTGGAATTCACAAACAGCAGGTCCTGGTCACCGTCATTGTCGAAGTCGAGAACCGCGACGCCGCTACCCATGGTCTCCGGCAGGAGCTTATCGCCGTAAGCGCCATTGTTATGAATGAAATTGATCCCGGCTGCTGCGGTGATGTCGGTGAACTTCACGGTCGGCATCTGCTCGGTCGCGTGCTGTGGAGACACGGGCGAGGCGAGCGTGGTGAGCTTCGCTGGCCCTGGTTTCGGTTTGCGCTTGGCGTACCAGATCGCGCCGCCCGCGATCAATACGATCGCGACCAACGCTATGACCGAGCCGCGGAATGCCCGGCCAATAACGGCATCGTCGAGATGAACCGTCTCTTCAGATTCATCCAGCACGGCAGTTTTTTGTTTGTCCAAGTTGTCCTGTTTCATGAAATCAGTCCCGGGCTTTGGCAGTGGTGAGATTGGCCGGCGTCTGCAACTCGGGCGCGCCGGGGCGTTGTAATGAGTAGATGACAATGGCCTGCGCGGCATGATCAGCGGCGGGATTGTTGCGCCGATGGATGGCGATCGCGCGATCGCGCGCATTGTCGTCCGGGCGATAGCGTTCGTGCTCGCGCCGGTGTTCCGCGGCGCGCTCTTCGTTCCCAAGCTGCGCGTAAATAAGCGAAAGGTTGTAATGCGCCGTGAGGTTCTCCGAATCGAGCGTCAGGGTTCGGCGGAACTGTTCCGCTGCCGCCTCTAAAAACTCGTCGCGCCGGGTTTTGTTTTCGGCGCCGCGTTCCACTTTGGCGCGCTCGAAGAGCGTTTGCCCAAGCTCGTTAATCACCTCGTAATCCTGGCTGAAATCGAATCCGCGCCGGTCCAGGTCAGGGTAGCGGTCTTCAAGTATGCTCTTGAACTCTGAAATCGCCTTGTCAAGAAATCCGTTCTGCTTGTTCACCAGCCCATTGAGCCACGCCATCGTCCAGCGCGGCGCGGGCGGATCACACTTGGCGGCCCGTTGCAGCGCTGCCACCGCGTCCTCCAGCCGACCCTCCTTGAAATAGACCCGCGCCAGGTTGAGTGGCCCGTCGGCGCGCCCGAACTTCTCGACCGTCTCAAACGCGTGCGCCGCCTGGATCAGCTCGCCTTTTTCGCTCCCCTTGTCGCCTTCGAGCAGCAGGCCGATTCCGTAATCGTTCCAGCGTTGCCATGGCGGAATTTTGGACGGTTCGCTCGCCGCTGTCGCCGCGTCTTCAACCGGGAACACGACGCGGTCCGAAGCGATCACCGTCACCGGCAGATCGTTGGTGAAGGTTTTGCCGAACACATACTGCAGATACTTTGTGTCGAACTTCCGATAGTTCACCTTGACATCAACCGTAACGGTGTCGGCCGCGTCCGAAGGCACGGTGAAATCGTAATGCACCACCTGCGCGGCGCCGGGCGGGATTTGGTGGTTGTAAAGCGGCGTAAAAATGTCCTGCGGATTGCGGCGGTCGATGCGATTGCCGTTCCGATCCAGCATATAGACGTTGATGAAGTGGGCCCAGGGATCGACTTCGTTGTAATCGCCCATTCCGCCGCTCCGCCCAACCACCCGCCCGCCGCTCCGCACGGTGGCATCGACCCAGACTTCATTCGAGTCCGCTGTGCCTTGCGTGAAGGGATGCCCAAGGGTCAAGGTCCGGACCACGACCTCAAACAAATACCGCTGCCCCCGCTTGAGCCGGGGCACTTCGGGCCGCAACGGCGCCGTCAATTTGCCGTCGATTGTTCCGCCCTCCTTGACGCCGAACAGATCGACGCGCAGGCAGCCTTTGAGAAAGGCCTGATGCGCCTCGACGATATCCGTCCGGCCGCGCAGATGCGCCACGCCAGTGTTTGCGGCTGGAAAGAGGTGATTGTGAATGCTTAGAACGTTCGTGCCAAAGAATCTCGCCCCAAAATCGCCCGACGCCTGCAAGGGCATGTGGCATTCGGCGCAGTTGGCCCGCGCCTTTTCGGGGTAGTAGAAGCTCTTGGCGTTATGTCCCGACACGCCACTGAGAAGGAACGTGTCGTAATGATTCTGGCCACGCAGAAAGTCTTTGTACTTGGTCAGTTCGGCGGGCAGGCTGACTTTGTGGCACGTCGAACAAAACTCCGCGGTTTTGTGCAGCGGCTTGAGGAACGTTTTCTTGTGAAAATCGGGCTTGGCCTTGACCAATTGCTCGTTGATATAGCGCAACGCTTTGTTGGAGCTGAACGCAAAGGGGTAATGCACCGGCTCATCAATCGTATAATCCGCGTTGCCGCGCGTGCTGTTGATGTGCGTGATGGCGTGGCAGGCGGTGCAGGTGATTCCCGCGTGGGCAGTCGGATGCTTTTCGATATCGAAATTCGGATCATCAAACGCTCCGCTGAAGAACGGCACCACGTCGTGGCAGCCGGCACACCAGCGCGAGGCCTTCACGTTACCGTCCCGTTCCAGCGCGACCTTGCGGGTCTCTTTAATGCTGAAGAGATACGGGTCGTTGTTGAACGAACTGAAATGATGGGCGCTGTGAAACCAGCCTTGATACGCGTCCTCGTGACACTTCAGGCAATAGTCGTCCATCATCATCGTGCGCGCGGGTACGAAATTTCCGGTTGTCGTCCGCGCAAGGGAGGGATGAAAATAATTTGTGCCTTCCGCCGGACCGACTTGGTTCCATTTGCGCGGGTCATGCGAGTGCAGCGCGACCATGCCGGCCACGATCACGCCCACCGCTCCCGCCCAGGTGACGCCGACTTTCCATTTAATGCGTGGCCCGGCCAGGCGGTGCAATATGTAAAGCCAGACCGCCAGCAACGGCGTGATGACATGGGCCCAATAGGTGATCGACCGGGCGTTTGGGTTCCTGATTTCGAACCCTTCGACGCGCATCAGCGCAACTCCTGAAATCAGCACCACGACCGAAATCGTAAACAAGAGGTAACCCACGCAGACGGCGCGGCGGTTGGGACGGTTGTAGGCATTCCGAATGTGCAGCGCGCCGAATATTATGAAAGGCAGGAGCAAGACCAGGCCAAGAACCAGGTGCCCCAGGAACATGTATTGATAAAAGTAATTCTCGTAAGTGACGGCTTGCCCGGTGGTCACTCCGTTGATCCAGCCGAGGAATGTAATGCTGGCCAGATAGACCGAATTCGCGCCCAGCAACGCCACCAGGCCGAAGATGAATAGCAGGAGCACGCGCAGGCGCGGGCCAACCGCACGCACGTACTTGCGCGCCGGAGGCGCGGTTGGTTCGTCGTTGCTCATCAACTCAGCATTTTATGGAAGTTTTGGCCCGTTCGTCCACGGATAAGGCGGCGCAAAGGTGTCGCGCCGTAGCCATCGACTTGGATCATTATGCCAGAATAGGGGAGAGGCGGGGTAATGCCAACGTTCGGGGGCGAATTGCCTCCTCTGCTGGGCGAACCGCGGCGTGTGAGGGGCAAAATGGAACAAGGCGCGCGACCGGCGATTGTAAGTTGTTGCTTCTAAAGGCTTTACAACGCGAGACGCTCCGGGATTCGCAATTTTTGTCTGACCTCGTCCGCAATGCAGACCCGTTCCTGCCGGTGAGACGCTGGCCGAACCCGCAGGCGCGCACGCCGGCGCTACATGAGATTTGTTGCTCATGCGCCCATTATACCATGGGTTTTTGGGC
>JAKEEH010000576.1 GCA_022616725.1 Limisphaerales bacterium
AAAATGTAACCGCAGGATTCGTGCACGCATGTCCGGGAGTCTGGCACACGCGAAACCCCCGGTCAACCAAATGTCCCTTTACTTATGTCCCGACGTGTAGGGGCTCTTCGCCGCTTCCCGAGCTAATCAAACCACTCATCGGCCTCGTCAAATGCCGGGACCGGGATATTGAGGATCTTCAACTTGCCAATCGCGCGGTGCCGGCAACCTGGGCGAATATAAATCGCTGTCATCGGCCGGACCGGAAACAACTTGCCGTCGAGTTCCATCTGCCCTTCGCCCTCCAGAACCAGGTAAATCTCCGTCATTTTCTTGTGATAATGCGCGCGTGAGTCCGCTTCAATATCGACCACGTGCATGCTCGCGACGGTTTCTCCGGGAGTCGCAAACGCCCGCCGCGCAAACCCGCACGGACAGCGCGTCGCGGGAATTTCGTCCAATTGAGCAATCATGTAATTGGTCACGACGCCCTCGCGGTCACTCAATGGCTTGGCTGGATCGAGGGAATCGGGGCCGGCTTCGCCGCCGGGGGCGGCACTCGCTCATTCTTACCCTCTTCGATGAGATGGGACGCCGGTTGAGGGCGTGCGGCCGCACTCGACCATGTTTCGAAATGGCTCAGGATTGTCATCAGTTCCTTTTTCCCCACCATACCGGCGACATAATGGCCCACCGTCGTGCGCATGATCTGCGCTTCGACTGGCGACAGCGTCTTCAGCCACTCTTCGACCAGCGTTTTTCCAATCGCCGCGAACGTGTTCCCGTTATTGAATGCGAACGGCGCAAATTGAAAGCATTTCCGGCAAATCTCGAGCACTTCCGCCAGCGTCATATTCCGGGTGACCGAAGCCGCCCAAAGCTGCCGCGCTGGTTCGTAGCCCCTGGCGGTAGGCTTATGTTCCGTCTTCTGCGCCTGGCAGAGCGCCTGGTTCAGGGCCAGCACCGATTCCCACGGCACCGTATTCAGCCAATACTTCTGCAGTTGTTTCATCCTTTGCTTTTGCGACGGCTGCGCGTTTTCTGCATCGACGCTTTGATCCGCTGCAAACTTGCCACCGTTTCCGTGCCCTCGCCGTGCGCGCGCTGCAAGCGCAGTCCCGTCTTGACGGCCGCGCGCAAGAAACGCGTCACTTCGGTCGGTCGAGGCATGGGCACACGCTACGGCTTCAGCCGGCTGCCGGTCAATCCAATTCAACGTTTTTCTAGATCGTGTGTGGAGAAGGTAACGAGTGTCTGGCATTCCGGCTCGACGCTGGGCCAAGTACAGGCTTCTCAACCGGCAAAATCTTTCGCCAGCGACTTTCGCGACCGACTCAGTTGCGTGAAGCCGTCCGGAGACCAGTGCTCGCTGCCGACGCCGTGATGCACAAAGAAGAGGCCTTCGGGGTCGTATTTGTTCTTGATCGCAGCAAGGCGCGGGTAGTTGGCGCCCCAAAAGGACTGCTGCCATCCGTTTTCGAAGAAATCGCTCTCGGAAACGTAGGAACCGGGAGCGCTCACAACCTTCAGGAGTTCGTCCATCGCAGTGTGGATCTCACGGCGCCGCTGGCGAGCGGCGGCGACGTTCGGTTCACGGCCTGCAATGCCCGGGAACGCAGGCGGGCCGCCACCGGCAATGATCGCGAGGGCAAAGGCATCAAGCACCGCGGGATTGGTAGCGGTATCGCGCGCCGCGTCGATTTCCTCGGCAGGCGCACCGGCGAGGCCTTTATTGAAATGGAGAGAGACGCGCGCATGACGGCTGGCAAAGAGGGCATCGGCGAGTCGTGGCAGTTGATCCGTCTTCAACAGTGAGGCGGGCAACCAGGTGGACCTGTAGCCGTGGATGACCCAGCCGACCTGGCCGTGGTCACCCTGCCAGAGGAAATCATTGGCGCGCGCGCCAGGACGGTCATCCGAAACGATGGCTGTGGGATAATGCGTCGCGATGTAATCAGCATTCCAGAATTGGCGCCCGGGGACGTCGATGATAGTGGGCGGTTCGAGAGAGAAATCCTGCGGCGAGTCCTTGACCCAGTTAAAGAAGGGCTGCCACAGGTCCGTCGCCTTGTGGCGGTCCAGGCCTTGGAACACCATCGAAACGTGGAGAGTGTTACCGCGGTCAAAAATAATCTGTTCGCCCCAATGCGGATTGAAGAGGTAGTCGCGATAGAAGCCGAGAACGTGGGCGGTGAGTTTGCGGAATGCGGAGCCGGAGTGCGCCTTGATCGTGGCGAAGACAGCGCCGAAGTAATCCGGGAGTTCGCGCGTGCGCAGCGTGAGCTTGGTGACCACACCAAGGCTGCCACCGCCGCCGCCTTTGATGCCCCAAAACAAATCGGGATGGATGCGGGGGTTGGCGACGCGCACGACACCATCGGCAGTGATAATCTCGGCCTCCAGGAGAGCGGCAGCGGCCATTCCATATCTCTTTGAGAAGCTGCCGAAGCCGCCGCTTTGAATAAGACCCGCAACGCCGACAGTGGTGCAACCGCCGCCCTGGACGTAGCGACCGCCACGGGTGGTGACTGCGTCGTAGGTATGCAGCCAAATGGCGCCGGCGCCGACGGTGACTGCGGGTTGCGGCGGAACTTTGCCGGAACAATTGCGCGGCACGAAATCATCGTGCACGGCGATGGCATTCATGGCGCGGGTCCAAACGAGGAGGGAGCCGGCTGAATTAGAGGTGCCCTGGTAGCTGTGACCACCGCCTTTGATGACGAGGCGGAGGTTGTGTTGGCGGGCGAAGTTGACGGCTGCGACAACGTCCCGGCTGTTCGCGGCGTTGACAGCGAAGACACTTGGCCGGGAGGTCCATGCATCGACCCAGCCGGAGGTTTGAGTGAGAGCAGGATGACCGCCAATATAGAATGGGTTCTTGAGCCTCGCGAACAGCTCGGCGCAGGCGGAACCGGCCGAATCCTTCTGACAGGCGACCAAAGGCGAATCGATCTTGATGAGGCGACCTCCAACAGCGCGGGAAAGTTGGTCCCAGTCCGCTGCGGAAGGCCAGTCGGGAGAACCTGGACGCGCGCGGAAAATGCGTTTGGGCGCCGTGGTTTTGCAGCCGGCCAGGATGGAAAGAACGGGAAGAGCGGCAGTGCCTCTGAGGAAGCGGCGGCGGTTCATAGGGAACGCGGCGCAATGACTCGTCGAACATTCTTCATCGTCGGTAGTTAACGTCGTTGGCATGCTGAGTAAATTTTGTTGATTGTTCAACCCCGAAGGGCCGTACG
>JAKEEH010000010.1 GCA_022616725.1 Limisphaerales bacterium
ACCGCGGTCAAAAGGCGGTCTGTGTCCCGCGGGTCCCAGTCGCGCGCCAGCCCGGGCGGCTGCACTATCGCCTGGAGGAACGAAGGCCAATATTCCCGCAATGATGAGGTCAGACAACTGATGACCAGGCCGAGCACGGTCGCGCCGGCGACCACCCACATGACGCGTTCGATGAGCAGATACGTGCGCTTCTGTGTCAACAGCGCGAAAGCAAAGATGGCCATCATCAGCACGGCCCAGAAGAGGCTTTGGCCTTTCTCCTCGAACGGCGGCCAGTCCACAAGCTTTGCCACGGCAGTGCCGCCCGCCGAAGCAAACGCGCCGAACCAGAGGAACGAAACCGCCATCAGGATCCACAGCACGAACCCGAACCACGGGTGCAGGCGCACGAACCCGCGCCAGATGCTCTCGCCGGTCATAGCCGAGTAGCGGCCGATCTCGAACGTGACCGCGTATTGGAGCAAACACGCAGGCGTGAGAATAAATAGGAACGCCAATCCGTATTTGGCACACAAGTAGGGCCACCAGATGAGTTCGCCCGATCCTTGTGCCAGCGCCATCCAGATGATCCCCGGCCCGAGCGCCGCCCACCAGCCCGGGAAGCGCGGCAAGCGCGTTGTCCCGTACGGCGGCGGAGGCGAGAAATCGGGCTTCATGGCGGGCGGATCATGGCCGAAGGGGCAAATCGTTGAAAGAGGCCATTCGCGCGAATTCGCGACAGGACCCGCATGCTGGGCCTTACTGAAAGTTTGAACTTTGAGCCGTTTGGTGCTCTCTTTATAACAAAGCCGCTTGAAAGCTCGCGCCGAACAGGATGGTCGCTTGACGGTCCCCCGACCAATCGTGAAGGCAGACCCGCGGCTCGACTTTGTTCGGGGCCTGTCAGTAACACCCTGCGTCAGCCGGATGAACCTGGCGCAGAAGAAGCATTGGGACCGGCACAATCTTTCGCCGCCCAGCGGCGAAAGATTGTGCCGATCCCTCATGGCCACTCCCCCATCAGACACCCCGCTGAAGCGGGGTGTTAATGCGGGAGCGCGCCTTCGCGTGTACGCATCATTTTTGCTGATTTTCCTCATTTCGTTATCGATCGCGCGCGGCGCGGTGCGTTTTGATGTCTTTCTTGGCCACGACCAGATCGTTCCGGAGGCAAGCTGGTTCCCGCTTACATTTGAGGTGATGAACGATGGCGCACCGTTTGTTGGCCTCGTCGAGATCACACCCGGAAATTTCGACAGCAGCCACACCCGGGTGATGGCCGTCGAGCTGCCGACCGGCACATTGAAGAGATTTACTGTCCCGGCGTTTTCGTCCAGCCGTTACTACAACAACTGGAGCGCGCGCCTTCTCGATGAAAGAGGCAAGGTGCGCGCCGAACAGACCAACCTGCGTGTGCGCCAGGCGCCACCGTGGCAATTGCCCATGTTTGCCGCCGTGTCGCGCACAATGCCGTCGCTGCCGAGGGTCAAACCCAACCAGCCGGACCTGCAGCCGATCGTCGCGCGATTCCTCCCGGCGGTGTTTCCTGACAATCCGATCGCCCTGGAGGGCCTTGACACAATCTATATCCAGGCCGAGCGGGCGCTCGACCTCAAAGTCAACCAGGTCAACGCGCTCATGGCATGGCTGCATGCCGGCGGACACCTGATCATCGGCGTCGAGCAAGTGCTGCACGTCAACGGCAACGAATGGTTGAAACGGCTTTTGCCCTGCGAACTGACGGCCATTCAGATGGAGCAAAGCCATCCTGCGTTGCAAGAGTTCGTTGTCAGCGATCGGCGGCGTGACGGCGGAACTTATGACTTTCGCGAAACCACGCCGCAAAATCGTCCCAGGAAAAAACCAGCAAAGCCGGTCGAAGCCGGGAATCCTTACGTCAAATTCAAGGAAGACCCTAAATTCGAAGCCGCGCCGCTCCAGGTTGCTACGGGCGTGCTGCGCGACGGAGAAGTGCTCATCGGTTCAGCGAGCGCGCCGCTGGCCATTGCCGCCACTCGCGGGCGCGGACAACTCACGGTTTTGACATTCAGCCCCGAACTGGAGCCCTTCGTTTCCTGGACCAATCGGCAGTATTTCTGGGCGAAGATGATGGACCTGCCGCCGGAGTGGCTTGCCAGTGAAGAGTATCAGCAGCGCGGCGGCTACAGCATCGACGGTGTCTTCGGCGCAATGATCGACAGCAAGCAGGTGCGCAAACTGCCCATCGCCTGGTTGCTGGTGCTGCTGGTCGGCTACCTCGTTGTCATCGGACCGCTGGATCGCTACTGGCTGAACAAAATCAACCGCCAAATGCTCACCTGGATCACCTTTCCAATCTATGTCGCGCTTTTCTCCGGGCTGATCTACGTGATCGGTTACAAACTGCGCGCCGGTGAGTCGGAATGGAACGAACTCCATGTCGTCGATGTGATTCCTTTCGGCGAGCAGGCGGAGTTGCGCGGACGCAGTTACGCCTCGATCTATTCTCCCGTCAACGCCCGCTACGCTCTTGCTGGCGACCATCTGTTCTCAACGTTGCGGGGCGAATTTATGGCCTACGGACGGCAGGAGGCCAGCCGCGCCACCATCGAGCAAAAGGGCAACAACTTTACAGCCGAGATTTCTGTGCCGGTCTGGACCAGCCAGTTGTACGTGAGCGACTGGTGGCGCCAGACGGCAACACCGCTGAAGTTGACGGTGAAGGAGCAGGCCGATGGCCACGCCATCACGGTAGAAAATAGACTTGACGCTCGCGTCAAGCATTGCAAAGTCGTTATCGGCGAAAACATCTTCGAAGTTGGCCAACTCGGACCCAGGCAGACCCGTGCCCTGACCGTGGGCCAGGCAGCGGAGTCGCTCTCATCATTCCTGCAGCGCTACGGCGACAGGTTCTTGAATGCGGTCAACCAGCGACAACACGCGTTCGGCGGCAACGAACCGCAGATTTTTGACATTCCGCACAGCACGATGGCGGCATCGTTCGTTTCGCAATTGTCTCCCGCCCAACAGTACGGCTATCAGCAGTTCATCGCCCCGACGGGGATGGACTTGACCCCGCTCACGGAGCGAGGTTTCGCGATAGTGCTGGCCTGGCTCGAAGACTATGCGCCGGTCAAGCCAATGCACAAATTCGACCCGCGCCGTTCGCACAAGGACACCTTGTTGCGGGTGGCGGTGAAATTATGAGCGACGATTCGAATTCCGAAAGCCGAACCCCGAAATCCGAGGGAAACCCGAAGGCGGACGAGGGACGCGACTCTCGTTCCACCACGATCGGCAGCGGCTTGGGTATTCGGTGTTCCTTCGGACCTCGGAATTCGTGCTTCGGATTTCTGTCGTTTCTCATAACATCCTCATTAGCTTGACTTCCTATGAATGCTTCCGCGCCTCCGCTCCCCGCCGTCCAGACCATCGCGTTGACGCGCACCTATGGTCCAATGGTCGCGCTGAACGCCCTCGATCTTAGTGTATATAAGGGCGACCTGTTCGGCTTCATCGGCTCCAATGGGGCGGGCAAGACCACCACCCTGCGCATTCTTGCGACGTTCCTGACGCCGACGGCAGGCCAGGCTATCGTGCTGGGACACGACGTTGTGCGGGAAGCCGACGCCGTACGGCACGTCATCGGTTACATGCCGGATTTTTTCGGCGTTTACAAAGACATGGAGGTGACCGAATACCTCGATTTCTTCGGCGCCTGTTACAAAATTCCGACTGCCCAGCGGGAGAAAACCGTCAATGATGTCCTCGAACTCGTCGGGTTGAGCGAGAAAAAGGGAGCGTTGATCGGCGCGCTCAGCCGCGGCATGCAACAACGGCTCGGCCTCGCGCGCGTGCTCATTCATGATCCGCAAGTGCTGCTGCTCGACGAGCCGGCCAGCGGCCTTGACCCCCGCGCCCGCATCGAGATGATGGCCATCCTCCAGGAACTCCAGAAGATGGGCAAAACTATTATCATCTCATCCCACATCCTCAGCGAGTTGCAGACCCTTTGCAACCGGGTCGCGATCATCGAGCGCGGCAAACTCATTTACAGCGGTCCGGTGCAGGGCGTCCGCGACCAGATGGCCACCGGCCGGGTGGTGTGGGTGCGCGTCAAGAGCGACCAGCAAGGCGGCATGGAGATTTTGAAGGCCCGGTCGGAAGTGACGGAAGTGGCCGCGAGGGACGGCCAGATCAGGGTGACACTCACCGACCATGAAACTGACCATAGCATCGTCGCTGAGGCGCTCGTCCACGGCGGCGCGCGCGTTCTCGAAGTGCGCGAAGACGAACTCGGTCTGGAGGAGGTGTTCCTGCGCGTGACGAGGGGAGAAACGCAGTAGAAATCCGAATTCCTAAGGACGAAATCCTAATTCCAAATTCCGAATGCTCCAATTGAGGTTCGTGCTTCGGGTTTAATTCGGATTTCGTCATTAGGACTTAGGATTTTCCGCCATGACCTTCCTGCCCATTGTGGCTCGCGAGTTGCGCGTCGCAGCGCGGCAACCTTCCACCTCGCTACTGCGCTTCCTCGCCGCGCTCATCGCTGTCGTGATTTGGCTTGGGCTTTTGGGTGGCCGCTACAGCAACGCCTCGCCCGCGCAGATCGGCGAGACGCTCTTCGGTGCGCTGAGCAGCCTTTTGTTCCTCCTCAGCCTTTCTGCCGGGGTTTTTCTGACCGCCGATTCCCTCAGCAGCGAGAAACGCGACGGCACCCTCGGTCTGCTGTTCCTCACGGATCTCAAGGGTTACGACGTTGTGTTCGGAAAGCTGGCGTCCACGTCTTTGAAGAGCGCGTATGCCATGCTTGGGGCGTTTCCGGTCCTGGCTTTGCCTCTTCTTTTCGGCGGGATCACCGCAGGCCAATTTGGCCGCGTGTCAGCGATTCTTGTCTTGACACTACTCCTGTCCCTGACCTGCGGACTGTTCATGTCTGCGCTCGCGGTGCAAAGCCGCAGCGGCATGGGCGCGACCTTTCTGTTCCTGTTTTTTATTACGGCGATGCTGCCCCTCATCTATTGGGTCGTCGAGCCTGTGCCCGAGACCATCAGGAGACTACTGCTTTGGCCGAGCCCGGCGTTCCTCTTTTCGGTTGCCGGCAACGGCAGCCTGACGCCGCCCGAACTCCGGGCCTTTTACAGTTCTGTCGCCATTTGCACCCTGTTCGCCCTCCTGTTTCTCCTTGGCGCGTCGGTGCTGTTGCCCTTGACCTGGCGTGACCGCGTTCGGGTTGGCAGTCGCCGAAAAATCACCCGGCGCGGCCCC
>JAKEEH010000129.1 GCA_022616725.1 Limisphaerales bacterium
GCGTGGATGTGGTTGTTGTTGTTCTGTGTGTTGTCGTATTCGAGGAGGAATGTCGGACCTTGAACCCGGTAGTAGTGGCCTTCGCCTTTCTCAATGCCGCCTGCCCACGCGAAAAAGATCTTCTCCACGCCGGCATCGCGGATCTTGCGCAAATCTTCCTTCGCAACCTCCGGGCGGTTTCGTTCTACGTAGGCTTTGATGAGCGTCATCAGCATGTCCTTCTGCTTCTCGTTTAGCCTGGTCGCGGGAATGCCAAGCTGTTCCAACGGTTTCACTTTGCGCGCGGCCTCAGTGAAAATCTCTCTTGGCGCCGTCGCGTTGAAAATCGCCGTCTTGCGCTGTTCGGCATCAAGCGCCTGGACCAGTTGCCGGCCGGAATCCTCTTCTTCGGCGAGGACTCGGACGCCTTTGCGCGGGCCGGATTTCACTTCGGCCGGATTGCTTCCCATGAACGAGGGCGTGCCGGCAACGTATTCGCCTTTGACGATTGTGAAATTTAGCGACAGATGGTGCCCCTCCACGCGCCAACCCCAGGTCCCTTTAGGGTCGGGTTTGCCGAAAACGGAGATATAGTACAACTCGGGATCGCGGACCATTCGCCCGGTCGGACCCTCCAACTCCTTGAGGATGGCTTCCAGGCTGATGATATTGGTGGCCTTGTTGTAGCCATGGTGGCTGAGACCGGATTGCAAGAGCTTCATCGCGAGCCGGCGCTGCTGGTCGGACATGGCCTTGAGGGTCAGCCCCTTGCGCTCCTTTGGAATGTAATGCCAGTTGTGCCGCTCCCCGTCCTTCAACTCAAAGGACGCTTTGGCCGCTTGCTCCTTCTCGAGCGAGCGGAGGAAATCGCCGGCGGCGGCGGCCATCTCATCGACCGCTATGTGAGCACTGGCGCGCGCAACCAGAACCAACACGAAGCAAAGGCACAGGAGTGATTTCATAGCCAGAGAATCAGAACAATCGAGCCCGCAATGCAACCGAAAAATCCTGCGTCCGATGTGGCGTGTGTCAAGCGATGGCCAGGCGCCTTTCGAAGGCGCAGGCGCATTAGAACTTCATGTTCAAGCTGATCGACCCAAAGGAATCGTTGTGCGGCTGGCCTTCGTATTCGCGGGTGCGCAAGGAATAGGTCGCGCCAAGGTCAAAACGGCGAAATGCCAGGACAAGCCCGGCCCGAAATTCACCGACGAAGAGCTCTTTGTCGATCGAATGGCTGCCCGCGAAAGTGTTGCCGTCCAGGAAAGCATTGTGTGCAACGGCCCGGCCGTCGAACGCTCCGAAGATATACGCTCCGAATGATCTTTTCCCGGCGCGGCCTCCGGTTTGAACGCCCAGCGAATCAATGGTGTGCACGCCCCAGTCATCCGGGATGTTGTAACCAACGCGCGCCATGCCCCCGATATTGGCGAAGGTCGCCACATTGCCCAGGCTGCCCCCGGCGTGGGGAAGGAATTCCGCGCCCCAGCCTTCGTTACCGGTCGAATACTTCCATTGACGCAAGTGTTTGAAGACGAAGCCTGGTTCAGTCTTGAGATGATTATCCCAGCCGCGCGGGATAATGAAGCCGGTCGAGTCGTGCCACCAGTGTTGGAACATTTCCGCCAGGGATTCGGGGCCGATGATCCCGGTATGGAACTGGAAGGTATCGAGGGCGGGAATGCCATGCTTCCAAGTCACTCCTTCGCGCTGAAGCACAAGACCCAGGTAAAGCCAGCCGGCGTACGGCCGGTCGTCCATGATCATTTCCTCGGCCCGGAGATTATCGGGCGTATAAATGCTCTGTCCAATCGTGTAGCCGAGACGCGGCGCTTCGATTCTCATCCCGAACTCCGGCAGGAGGTCCGCCAACCGCACGCCCCACTGGGGTGTTCCCTGATCGGAGTGGGTGAAACTCAGCCGGAGTCCCTGGGTGTAGTGCTGGTCGCCGTTGGCAACAAGATCGTCATTCTCCTCAATCACGGAAAGCATCGCGCCACGAGGCGGCGACGCCCCAATCGCCGCGTTCAAGGCGAGACAGGCACAGAGAGAACTCAGGACACATTTGCTCAATCCCGATATTCTGCCCGGTAGGAATGAGGCGCCTGAATCGGAATGAGTATGATTAATCTGTCGGAGGATTTGCCGCCGCCCTGTCGTAGTTTGTCCGACATGGACAGCGCCTGTCTCTTGAGCTCTTTACCCCTTCAACCCCTCTCCATGGCGGCTGGTCAATGTTTGAAGCGCAGCCAGGGCGGCCTGGCTTTCCGCGGCCTTCTTGCTCTTGCCAGTCCCGCGTCCCAACTCACGTCCTTCGTGATGAACAGCGCACTCGAAGACGCGGTCGTGGTCGGGACCGGTCACGGAAGTCGTCTCGTAACGCGGGGCTTCGGACGAGCGGGACTGGAGCATCTCCTGCAGTTCGCCTTTCGGATTATCGATGTTCGGAATTCGCGCCAATTGCCCAAAAGAATTCCGAAAGCACCCGAGGATGAAGGCCCGAGCCGCCTCGAAACCTCCATCCAGGAAGATCGCCCCGAGCACGGCCTCGAAGGCATCAGCCAGCGCCGACTGCTTCTCGCGACCTCCGCTGGTCTCCTCGCCCCGGCTGAGGATTAAGAATTCGCCGAGGTGGAAATGCCTCGCCTGTTCCGCCAGGCTGCGGCGGTTCACCATCTGCGCGCGGGCCTTGGTGAGTGGACCTTCACTGACGGCATGAAATGTCTCGTAAAGCTCCTGGGTCAACACCAGACCCAACACGGCGTCCCCGAGGAATTCCAGA
Organism: Limisphaerales bacterium; assembly: GCA_022616725.1. Taxonomy (GTDB): domain Bacteria; phylum Verrucomicrobiota; class Verrucomicrobiia; order Limisphaerales; family JAKEEH01; genus JAKEEH01. The sequence continues at coordinate 2,759 of JAKEEH010000129.1, forward strand.
CGTTGATTGTGCGGAGTCGGTGACGTGACTTCGTGGGCCACCGAAGGATGGGTCAGAGCGAGTTGTAAGAGGCCGATCTGCTTGAACTGATACCCGAGCCGGTCTTGAAGTTCCTGGAGATTAGGCTTCGCGAGCGGCACGCCAACGATCTAGTTTTGTACAGGTTCGGCCTCGTCGGCCGGAACTTCCTCCAGCGGCGTCAGCCCCTCAGGCTGGCCGGTGTCGCTGGGCATTACCTCAGTCATCGGGGTCAACCCGTGCTCCAGCAGATGCGCTACTTCGCGCTGCACAGTATCGAGTTGATTTAGTTGCAGGTTCGGGTCGCGAATCGTGAATGCATCTCCCGTGGCCGGCTGCTCATAGATGAAGATCCGCTCGCCCTCGCGCACGAACTGTTCCTTGACCTTTAGCAAGCGCTTGCGTTCGAGCATCACCGCTAAAATAAACGCCGCCGGTGCGTACTTTGCATCCTGCGATTCGATGATCTTGCGCAAAAGAGATTCCGCATTTTCTTTTCTGATCGGCTCCGGCGGGGGCGGCGGCGGGGCCTGATAAGTCCCCTGCCAGTAGGAAACAAATCCCTTGCGGTCGGTCGCGCCCTGGCTGAACTGCGTCTGCCAGCACGCGCTACAGACATCCATGCGCGAGAAATGCTCAGCCTGATCAAACAATAGCGTGTGATACGCCTGCTTGTCGATGAATGGCTTTTGGCAGGCCTGGCAGGCATGCGCTCGCGATTGAATGTTCCACTCGTTCATGAGACTGGAGCATTATCGCCATAAACGGGATGACTTCAAGGCCAATGCGGACCGGCAAACGGGGGGGTCGAGTTAGTTCGCGGCGGCCTGTTGGATCGGCGGGCCGACTTTCAGGGGCACCGGGACGAAGCTGCAGACTAGTTCGCCTTTGGAGGCCTCGTAAATGCGAAGCGTGCCGTCGAAACCCCCGGTGACGAGGAGGTTAGTCTGAGTGTGAAACGCCACGGCGAAGATCGCGCCGGAATGGCCCTTGAGCGCAGCCACGCGCTTGGCCTCGCCGCTATTGAAAACGCGCACTTCGGGACCCGCGCCACCAATGGCGAGCAGCGACCCGTCTTTGTTGTACGCTATCGCGTGGACCGGCCCGGGCAGGCGTTCAAATGTCTTGCGCAGATTGACATCGTTGTTGGCCGCGGTTCGCCCCTGATTGTCGGAAATCTTATACGTCCGCGAGATGCCCAGCTCACCCCCATAGGCCACAATGTCCTCCTTCGGATGGCGCGCGATGCATAAGATCGGCTCGATGAGCTTATTGATGTCGTCGATGAACTGGCCGTTGGAGGCATCAATCAATTTCATTGCCTGATCCCGGCTTCCGGTGAGCAAGCGCTTGCCATCGACGGTCCAGAGCGTGCCGAAGACCCAGTCACTGTGACTGTCGAACTTCAGCAGTTCTTTGCCATCCGCCACAGCGATGATGCGCACCGTCTTGTCGGCGCAGCCGATGGCGACCCGATCCGCCGAAGGTGAAAACGAAATCCCGTAAATCGAGTCGGTCGAAACTTTGTAGGCCTTCTCGAGGGTGTTACTTGCTGTATTCCATATCTGGATCTCGCCGAAGCGCGCCGGCGCGCTTCCAGCCACACCCAGGAACCTTCCATCGGCTGAATAAGTCAGCGATTCGATCCGAGGGCTTTCGCCGAGAAGACGGGCGAGCAAGTTTGTGCCGTCCGCCTCCAGGAGCAGAACCTCATGGTAACCCGACACCGCCAGAATCTTTCCATCAGGCGAGAACGCCAGGGCGCTGATCACCGGGGGCACGACGTAGGTGGGCGGCTCTGAGAGCTTGAGCGATTTGGCGCTCGCAGGCGTATCATCTTTCGCGCCCTGTACGATCCAGCGCTCGATCAGTGCGACCTCGTCTTTGGTCAATGGATCGCCTTCTTTGGGCATGGAAGGCTCTTCGCCGGTGATCTCCTCGATGAGGAGGCTGTTCTTCGGATCGCCCGCTTTAAAGGAAACGCCGTGCTTGCCGCCCTTTACGAGCGCTTCGTAAGTAGTGAGGTCGAGCTGCCCTTTCAATTTCCCCGGATGGTGGCAGCCGTTGCAGCTCCGTTTGAAGATCGGCACCACGTCATTATAAAAGCTGACTGGTTTGTCCTCGGCCCGGAGAACCGCCACCGCGCACACCAGAGATAAAATCACTCGGAGTTTCATATCACTTCGCGCCGCCTGCCGTCGCAGCCGTTGCTGCCGCGGCGGGCGGGGCAGGCATATCGCCCGGTTCGGGCGCATTGATGACAAGTGTGACGGCCCGGGCGCGATGCTTGAAATTTCTATCATTGTGCAGCCCGGCTCCAATGATTGTCAGGGTATTCGTGCCCGGAGGCGCCTTGTCGTTGGCAACCAATTTCAACGTGCCTTCAGTCCCGCCTGCCGGAATCTTGTCGAGTGTCCAATCAATTCCCGTCGGCACTCCTTCCACGCTCAGTTGCACCTCGTTGGTAAAGCCGCCACGGCGGGTCAGCTTGACCGTGGTCGCGGCCTCGCGCGCTGCGGAGGTGGCATTCGTTGGCAGGGCGGTGACATTCAGGCGGGTGAGCGTGCTGGCGACGGTGAACGGAATCTCGCGCACTGTCACAGGGACCGGCCGGCTGTATTGAGTCACCGGCTTGCCATCCACCGTCGCATCGCCCCTGATCACCACCGTTCGCGTGCCGACCTCGGCATCGACTTTGGCCGTGAGTTTAACGTTGCCCATTGACTCGCCGCTTTTCAGCGTGGTCTCACGCACATCAAAGCTCTTGGTGATCGGATCTTTGCCCGCGGAAAAGCCTTCCGCGGTGAATTTGACGTCGCCCGAAAATCCCTCGTGGCGCCGGGCGAGGAACTCAATGCGCTCAGCCTGAGTCTGCTCCATGATTGAGCTCAACGTGATCAACTCGATCGCAAACGGCGCGGGCTCGAGAACCGTGACAAAGCCCTGCCGCGCGGGCTTGTCGCCGGAAAGCGGCTCCACTGCGCGAGTCACCGTTTTGCCGCCGACGGTGCCGGTTGCGGTCATGCGCACCGGAAAGGCGCCGAGCGGAGCATCCTTCGAAGCGGAGATGAGTACTAAGCCGCTGGCTGGCCCGGTGGTGAGCACGAGCGGCTCGCTGGAGACCCCGCTGGGGAGGTCTTCAAAGGCGAAGCGGACCGGACCGTCAAACCCTGCGATACGCGTCAATTCGCAGCGCACCCGCGTGTGGCCGCCGCGGTGCAGCCGCGGCGTATCGGGCGAGAATCGCGCCGTGAAGCCACTTTCGGCGGGCGACGGAGGCCGCACAGCTAAACGATAGGCGAAGTTGTCGCCGCCGCGTTCGGTCAGGTCGCGGATGGCGAGCACATATTCGGCATCTTTTTTGGCGTCGAACTCGATGCGGGCGTCAGCGGCGGCCGAGTCGTCGTTCTGCTGCACCACATTGCCGCTGGCATCCGACAAGACCAGTAGCGCATCGACCGCCGATCCAAAGCGATACGCAATGACTTCGCAGATCAGCTTTTGATCCTTGTCGGATTTGAATTTGAATCGATCCAGGTCTTTCGGCTCGCCGATCCGTCCGTTGATCACCACGGGAATGTTGAGGGAATTGGCCTGATTGGTTTCGTTGTTCGGCTCGGTTTCCAAAGAATTCGGGAAGTCCTGCACGTCAAACGGAATGAGATTCGAGTAACCCCTGGGCGTGTGCGCGCGAATGTCCTGCCGTCCGCGAGGCGCGTTCGGCGCGATGTTCAGGGTCATTTTCGAAGTGCCTTCAAGGTTGCGGCCCTGGAGCGCGATCTCGACCTGCTGGCCGCGCTGGCCGCCGAACGGGAAAATTGATTCGACATACGGAAGCGCGCCGGCGTAAAGGCGATACTTGTAGTTTGCGCCCCCCTGGTAGCGAAAATCGCGCAGTTGCAGAACGTATTCCCCCTCTTCGGGCACCTTGAACAGCAACAGGCTGTCGAGCCCATTCGCATCCTCGTTGCGGGCGAGTTCTTTGCCTTTGGCGTCCAGGATCGCCAGCGAAGAATCGAGCGCCGCCCCCCGCCGCGCCGCGTCAACATCAAAAACAAGGTTTTGGCCCTTGCTGGCCTTGAATTTGAAGTGATCGATTTGCGCCGCCGCCGCAATGACGCCGGAAATGGCGACGGGGAACTCGATCATCGGGGCCTGATCAAGCGTGCTGTTGGGCTCGGGCTCGCGCAGTTCCGGCAGATGACCCACGTTGATCTGCTGGGGATTTGAAATCCCACCTGGCGTGAGAACGCGCAACTCTCTCGGAGTGAGCGAGGAATCCGCCGTTGCCGTGACGCGCGCGACAATTCGTTTGTCATCCCGCGCAGGCCCCGCTTCGGCGCGGGAAATGCCGCCAAGCGTGGACTCGATTGTGATAACCGGTTTCGGCGGAACGGGCGCGGGCACGTTCGTCGCGCTAAGGCCGGCATCGCCGCTGAAAACAAAACCGGTCGCCGCCCCTAAATTCTCCCCGGTCAAAACGACTTCCACGGTGGTGCCCCGCTGAATCCATTCCGGCGAGATGGAATTGATTTTGGGAATGGATTGCGCCGACGCCAGCAGCGGCATCAGCAGCAGTGCCAAAACCGTACCGCAGACCGAAGTCTGCGCCACAAGGGCATTTGGGTACAGGGGCCGACGCATCAACCGAACAAGCCTGTCACCGGCTCGGCCTGCACCAGTTCGCGCGGCTGATTGAGGTGGTTGTAAACGATCGTGTGCGGATCGATTCCCAGCGCGTGATACAGCGTCGCGAGAATCTGGATCGGATGCACTGGATTCTCGGCCGGCGACGAACCGGTTGCGTCCGATTTGCCGTAAAGCGCGCCCCGCTTGATCCCCGCCCCGGCAATCAATGCGGTGTAGCAGTACGGCCAGTGATCACGGCCATCCGGGGAATTGGTGTTGCCCGAGGTGCTGACCCCCAGCCGCGGGGAACGGCCGAACTCACCGATGGCAACCACCAGCGTTTCCTTGAGCATCCCGCGCTGATCCATGTCTTCCAAAAGGGCGGACAGACCGCTGTCCAGTTTCGGGCAGTGCAGGTTTTTCAGCGGCCCGAAATTCGAGGCGTGCGTGTCCCAGGCATCCACCGTGGGATTGCCGTTGGCCACTGCCGGCCAGTTGACCTGAACGAACCGCGTGCCGGCCTCGATCAAGCGCCGTGCCAACAGCAGACCTTGCCCGAAGGTATGGCGTCCGTAGCGGTCGCGGACCTTGGCGGGTTCCTGCGCCAGGTCGAACGCGGTGCGCGCGCGGCCAGATGAAACCAAGTCAAAGGCTTTTTGGTAGTAGGAATCCAGGGCGTAATTGGCGACCGCCTTCTCCATCTCCGGCATCGAGGCTTCAACTTGCTTCAAAAGGTTCGCCCGGCGCTCCAGCCGTTCTTTGGA
>JAKEEH010000577.1 GCA_022616725.1 Limisphaerales bacterium
AGGAGAACAAATGTTTTTTTAACGCCTTTTCAGATCCGGACCCGATTTAGACACCTGATGTGGTGTAAAACAAAGGCACCTTTTATGGGGTCCATTTTAAGTTAGGCCTATATGCGCATGGAGCCAAGCGACGCCTTGAACGAACAACAAGCACATAATCCTCGAACGCAGAAGGTCGTTCGGCTTGTCGAGTATTTGCTACGGCTGGCGACCCTGCGCACAAAGCTGATCCGCGACATTGCCGAATACCAGAAAGTGCTTTGGGTGTCGGATGTTCCGCATGAGCGGGAATGCTTCACGAAGGCATGGGGCAGCGATGAAGAGCATGAACCGGACGAATGGCTGGAAGTGCAAAACAGACGAGAGCCGGAATTGCCCGCCGTCCCCCCTCCCTGCAAAGACTGGGTGAACCTGTCGGAGCTCCGCAACAAGAACGACCTGCCCGAACTCCCTCCGCAAATCACGCGGCAAATCCAGAATCCCGATTGGCGCGAGGGATCGGACCAGCCGGAAACCATCCCCCACAGCGAACGCCTTGAGGATCATCCAGAGATTCAACGGGCATGGGAAAGCTATGTCGAAGGCAAGTGGTTGCCGTGGACGGAAGAACACAGTGCGTGGGAGAGGGTCCACAAGGTCTATTCCGCGCTATTTGCTATCCACCAAGAACAACTCCGGCTTGGCGAGGAGTACGAGCTCGTTCTTGGTCTGGGACTGCTGACATGGCAGACAACCACCGGGCAGCGCGCCCGACGTCATTTGGTGGTCGCCGACGCCATCCTGGAGTTTGAGGCCCGCCTGGGCAAATTCACCGTCCGACCCCATACCGAAGGGGCCAAGGTGCGGCCCGAACTCGACATGCTGGACATCGAGGAGCAACCGGCGCGCGCGGAAGAAACCGCGAAGACTTCGCTGGCCGCAGCCGAAGACGATCCATGGGAGAAGGGATGCGTTGAAGGTGTGCTTCAGGCTTTGGTGCATTCGATCAACTCACAAGGCGATTATGACGGTTCGCTGGAACCGAAAACCATCCGTGCTTCGGCAAAACCCATCGTGGAGTACGCCCCAGCCCTGATCCTGCGAAAGCGATCCGCTAAAGGTCTTACTGAAACCTTGAAGCGGATCAAGGAACAGATCGAAAACGGCGAAGCCATCCCCGGCGAATTCGCGGACCTTGCAGAAATCCGCCTGGAAGGTGGTCGCGAGCAGCCCGAAGGGCCGGAAGATGTAAGCGCAGCATTCGATGGCGAGGTCTTCTTCCCCAAACCATCGAACGCTGAGCAGCGTCGCATTGTGGATAAGATTCGTGCGGCAAGCGGCGTGCTGGTCCAAGGGCCGCCCGGCACTGGGAAATCCCACACGATCGCGAATCTGATTTGTCATCTGCTCGCCACGGGACAACGCACACTCATCACGGCGAAGACGCCACGCGCGCTTCAGGTTCTTGAAGGCCTTGTGCCCCATGAGTTGCGTCCCCTCTGCATCAATCTGCTTGGCAGCGGACTTGAAGAACGCCGTTCGCTCGAATCCAGTGTCGGCGGTATTCTCCGCAAGAATGAGGAGTGGGACGAAAACCGCGCCACGCGGGAACGCTCGGAATTTGAAACGCGCTTGCGGAAGCACCGCGAGGAGAGGGCCAAGGTCAACCGGCGGCTCCGCGACATCCGGGAGTCCGAGACGCATACCCAGTCCATCGCGGAAGGAACATATCGAGGGACGGCGGCCAGAATCGCCGAAGCTGTGAACCAGGATCGAGCCGCCTACATATGGTTCACGGATGCCGTTCCTTTGGACAAGACTTGTCAGATCGACGTCAACGATTTGCGAAGCGTCCTTGTGGGTCTTCGCCAATTCACGCCGGAGAAACGCCGGGAACTTGGCCTTGCATGGCCCGAGGCGGTGCCGTCTCCTGAACGCTTTGCCAATCTCATGAAGAATGAGGCAATCGCGACTGAAGAAGAGCGCAGCGCGGCGCATGGGGCCGATGAACGGCTGACCGATCTGTTGGCCAGGAACAATCCTCCAGCCATCGAAGCGGTCCGTGACGCTTTCTCAAAGGTTCGGGACACTGGCGGGAGACTCCGTGCAACGCCGCATTCATGGATGAACGATGCCTTGTGCGATGTTCTGGGCGGCAACTCGTCCCTGTGGCATGAACTCCTGCGTGTCACGCGCGATGTGATTGCGTCAATTGAAGAACTCGTTGCGACCGCCGACGAAACCCATATTGAATCGCCGGATACTATCGATATCAGATCGCTGCATGACGACGCCCGGAAACTGAAAGAGCACATGGGGAATGGCGGGAAACTAGGCTGGGGCATCTTTCGGCCCAAGCCAGTGAAAGAGCGGCTCTACGTCATACAAGCCGTGAAGATAGGCGGGCGCCCATGCTCTACAGTCGACCATTTCTCAACGCTCGCTGATGTGCTGTATGTCCGCATTGAATGCGAGAAGGCATGGGGTTTCTGGAAAGGGCGAAGCGAACAGGTCGAAGGACCGTACACTCTTCAACTAACATCCCTCAAGTCGCTACGCGAAGCGCTCGAACGTGCCTTGGCGCTCGAAGAACTTATTGCCCACTGCCGTGAAGTGCTAAAGCAATGTCCAGGCATGGGCGAGCCCGTATGGGCTGACGAATCCCAGATTGAAAGGGTCGTCTCATCGTGTCGCCTTGCACTGGCCCGCATCCACAAGCGGCTTGCCACCGAGGAAATCCAAAGTGTTGAGGCTCCGATTTCTCGCATATGCGCCGCGGGCAGCGCACATCCGGTGACAAATGCATTGCTGGCCGCCATTCGCAGCCGCGATGTGGACACGTTTGCACGGTGCGTGAATACGATCCACGATATGGAGAAACAGCGTCAACACCTGCAGAAGGTGGATGAATACCTCTCGAGATTGGGCCGCTTGCTCCCGCGCTTCACAAAGTCCTTGGAACAGACCTGCAACGAACCATCTTGGGAGGAACGAGTCCAGCGGATTGGTGATGCCTGGCGTTGGGCGCAGGCGCGGTACTGGATCGAGGAATACATTCGACAGGAAGACGTTCCGGCGCTGGCCAAACGCGCCAAGCAGATCGAGGACGAGATAAACAGCATTATCGCGAAGCTTGCCGCGCTTCACGCCTGGTCATTCTGTTTCTCGCGGCTCAAGGAAGGCCATCGACGCCACATGGAAGCCTGGCAACAGTCCATGCGGCGGCTTGGCAAGGGGACGGGGAAGCACGCGCCACGTCACCGACGTGAGGCTCAAGGGCATCTGAATGAATGCCGCGAGGCGGTTCCGGCGTGGGTAATGCCGCTACACCGCGTCTGGGACACGGTGTATCCCGCGCCCGGCATGTTCGACTTGATTATCGTTGACGAAGCTTCGCAATGCGGCGTCGAAGCGCTTCCGTTGTTCTATCTCGGCAAGAAGATATTGATCGTTGGCGACGACAAGCAAATCAGCCCGGATGCTGTAGGTTTGCCTCGCGATGCCGTGCATCGCCTGATGGAAGAATTCCTTCCCGATTTCCAGTTCAAGTCATCGTTCGATATTGAGAGCAGCCTGTTCGATCACGGGAAACTTCGGTACGGAACCAGGCGCATCACGTTACGTGAACACTTCCGCTGCATGCCGGAGATCATCCGTTTCAGCAACGACCTTTGCTATTCGGATACGCCATTGATTCCATTGAGGCAGTATGGCCCGAACCGGTTGCCGCCGCTGGAGCATATTTTTGTGAGCGGCGGGTATCGCGAAGGGTCGAACAACAGGACGACAAACCCCCCGGAGGCCGAAGCCATCGTCGAGAGGATCTCACAGCTCTGCGGCGACCGCCGTTACGATGGCAAGAAAATGGGTGTGGTGGTACTTCAAGGGGAAGCGCAAGCTGATTTGATCGAGAATCAATTGCTGGAGCGGTTGGGCGCCGAGGAAATGGAGCGCCGCCGCCTGGTCTGCGGCAATCCCTACAGTTTCCAGGGCGACGAACGCGACATCATGTTCTTGTCGCTCGTCGCGGCGAGCAATGAGAGAATCGGGCCTCTCACAAAGGCGGCGGACGAGCGGCGTTTCAATGTCGCGGCCAGTCGAGCCCGTGACATGATGATGCTTTTCCATTCTGTCACCTGTGACGACCTTAGCGCCTCATGTCTTCGGCGCCAGTTGCTCCACTTCTTCGAGAACACGAAGCCTCAACAAATCGCCGGAATCGAGCGAGACGAACTCGAACGGCGGGCGGCGCAGGACAGCCGGCGCGTTGTGAATCCTCCGGCGCCATTTGAAAGTTGGTTCGAGGTCGACGTTGCCTTGGACCTTCTTCGCAGGGATTTCACCGTGCTTGCCCAGAATGAAGTCGCGGGCAAGCGGATTGATCTCGTAGTCGAAGGCGGCCAAGCGACTCGCGGTCGAATGCGATGGCGATAACTGGCATGGCGCTGACCGCTATGAAGACGACATGCAACGTCAGAGACAATTGGAGCGCTGCGGTTGGGAATTCTACCGCGTCAGAGAATCCGCCTTCTATGCCAACAAAGAGGACGCACTTGCGGGACTTTGGGGAATGCTGGAGGAACGGGGCATCTTCCCGAACTCACAACGCACAGACGCATCCGGGGGGGTTGGCTTCGAAGGAGAGGAGCGGCGAGCATCCGACATCGATGATACTGCCGACGAGGATGGCGAGGAGGAGAGTGAAAACTATCCGTCGGACGATGCAGACAGTGACTTCACGCTATCAGGCCGTCGAGCAGAGGAGATAACCACAGCGGAAATACAGGATGCCATTCTTCACGCCTTATCGAAGTGCCCAAATCACTCCTGCACCCTGCATTCTCTTACCGCCCGCGTGCTCAAAGAGGTCGGCGTGTTGACCCGTGGAAAGCCTCGCGAGGCATTTGAAAGGCGCACCATGCGGTGTGTCAGCAATCTTGAAAAGAGTGGCCGCGTCGAGACCTACAAGGCAAAGAATCGGAGGCTGAGACTTGTCCCTCAAGGAACGGCCTAACAACAGCATGCAGCGGACGGCGCTGCGCGCCGCCGCTGATGCTGAGCGTTGGGCGTCGAGAACCAGTGTGCAGAACGGCATCCGTTCTTCTCGCAGGCAACTAACCGGAACGTACTTATGAAAGACTTACTGGACAAGCTAAGTTCTTACAACATCTTCAACTACCTCTTTCCGGGTGTTCTGTTCGCGGCTTTTGTTGACTCGCTGACATCGTTTCAGATCGTGCAGAAAGACCTCGTAATAGGCGTCTTCCTCTATTACTTTTTGGGTTCGGTGGTCAGCCGAGTCGGCTCGCTGCTAGTAGAGCCATTGCTTCGGCGGTTTCACTTCGTGGCTTTTGCCCCATATGAGGACTTTGTCCGAGCTTCTAAGGCAGACCCAAAGATAGAAGTGCTATCCGAGGCGAACAACATGTACCGAACGATTTGCGCTCTGATGGTCAGTGTTGCTGCAGTCGTTTTGTATGAGCGAGCGGCCGCATATTGCCCATCGCTAATGTCAGCGTTGCCTTGGGTCCTGATTGCTGGCCTGTTCGCCCTGTACTTACTCTCGTACAGAAAGCAAACGACCTATATCACCAAGCGGATTGAGGCGAACAAACAATGAGTGTCGTTAAATCGTTCTCCGTCGGCAATGGCGACATGTTTTACGTCGATCACAACTCTGACAACTTCACCATCATTGACTGCTGCTTGCCAGAGGACGTAGCAGATTCAATCATTACAGAAGTCAAAGCAAAGCAGCGTGCCAAAGGGATTTCACGCTTTATCTCTAGCCACCCAGATGAAGATCACTTATCAGGATTGGAGCTGCTCGATCAGCATCTCTCCATCGTCAATTTCTACTGCGTCAAGAATTCTGCAACGAAAGATGACGAAACCGATGACTTTAAGAAGTACTGCGAACTTCGCGATTCAGATAAAGCTTTCTACATTCACAAAGGATGCACAAGAAAGTGGATGAACCTGGAGGATGAAACTCGAAAAACCTCAGGAATCACGATTCACTGGCCAGATACAACAAACCAAGAATTTAAGTCAGCACTTGAGGACGCTGCTGACGGCCTGAGTCCAAACAATATTTCCCCAATCATTGAATACGCTGGCCCTGCTGGGAATTTCATTTGGATGGGAGATCTTGAGACTGAGTTCATGGAAAACATCGCGGATGTCTTGAGCCTACCAAGAACTACAGTCTTGTTTGCGCCGCATCACGGTCGAGACAGCGGCAAAGTGCCCGCAGAACTTCTTGAAGAAATGGACCCCAAAATCATCGTCATTGGAGAATCACCGTCCGCGCATTTAAATTACTACGCTGGTTACGACACCATTACGCAAAACTCTGCAGGTGACATCATCTTCGACTGCGAGGATGACTATATCGACATCTACGTTTCCAACAAGTCCTACTCAGTGACGTTTCTTGTAAATCGCAAGCTCGCAAACAACCACGGGGCCTACTACCTCGGATCGCTCAAGGTTTCCTAGCTCGTGCAAGAACGCCCAACCCATCAATCCACCGGACGCTGCGCGATAAAGCCGCGCAGCGCCGGTGATTTCAAACGTTAGGCTTATCCATGAGACTAATCTGTTCCGTCATTCGGTTTGCTTTGATGTTGTGCTGTTTGAGCATAGGTTCTGTTGCCCATGCTGGGGAAGTCAACCCG
>JAKEEH010000578.1 GCA_022616725.1 Limisphaerales bacterium
CATCCAGAAGCAACCGCAACAAATCCTTGGCTACTTGCGTCCCTTTCAATAACCTTACGTCCCTTTATTTATGTCCCTTTATTTATGTCCCTTCGTGTAGCCGTTCCGCCGCCGCCTACTACCAACGATGTGCCGGCGTTTTCATCCGAGCCAACCGACGCACCCAAACCATAGGACACTTTGCCGGCGCGGTACTGTTTCACAGCGTTCCGGCGAACACGGCAAATGCCGCGCAACAAAAACCAAAACACGAATCGTTATGAGCAAATCGAAAACCTCAGCGCCACCGAGCGCCAGCGGCAATGCCGCTCCCACCGATCAGCCCACGTTCCGGAGCAATCCCGAAGTGGATGCAAAGATTGATGCCTACATCAAAGACAACCCGAAATATTGGGCCTACGTCCAAGCGATGCCCCGCGAACGCCTGGAGCGCACCATCGTCCTCAACGAAGTGCGCGAACTGGATCGCCAGCAGCGCATCCGGGAAGGCGTCATGAAACAGATCAACCGCAACCCGGAGATGAAGCGCGCCTATGACCTGCTGGTAAAGGACCTGCCCGAAGATCAGAAGGAAGGCGTCATCGCCCAAATCGCGCGGTCGGCACGCCGCGCGGTTGCGCGTTCGCAAGGTCAGCAGCAGACCAAAGCGGAGGCGGTCGGTGTTTGAACCGGGCGAACCCCGGCTTGCATTGTCGCATGAGAGTGCGAGCCGGGGACGCCGGTACGAGGAGAGGATAAGTTTTCGGTAGGACAGTCTTTGTCCACGTCATTGTGGTAAGCTACCAGCCATGAGCAAAAACCCTGTGCAGCAACGGCGGGGCAATGCCCTGAAGGACAAAACTCCAACGCCGGCTGCGTCTCTCGAAAGCGGAGGAAAAGCCGCGCGCGTGGGTCGCAATGCAACCGAAAGGTTGCTGGCGATCCATCAACTGATTTCGGCAAAGCGGTATCCGAACACTGCCCGCCTCTCCCGTGAGTTCGACGTTTCGCAGAAGACGATCAAGCGGGACGTGGAATGGATGCGGGTGCATTGGGATCTCCCGATTGAATACGATCGCGAGCGGCACGGATATTTTTATTCGGGCGAGGTAAAGCAGTTCCCCGGAGTACCGACGATCACGGAGGCCGAGATGTTCGCGCTGCTGGTCGCGCACAAAGCAGTCGAACAGTACAGCGGCACGCCTTTTCACAAACCGTTGCAGATGGCATTTCGGAAACTGACCGGGCAACTGGACGACAAGGAGCGCTACACCCTTCACGATACAGACGAGGTTTTGTCCTTCCGGCCCTTCGCGCCCGAAGCCACCGACATGGAGAGGTTTGAAATCGTTGCACGGGCGATTCAGCAACGGCGAGCGTTGCGTTTCATGTATCGCAAGCCGGGCGAAAAGAACGCCAGTGGCCGGCACGTTCATCCGTATCACCTGACCTGCAATGACAATCGCTGGTACGTGATCGGATACGACGTTGATCGCGACGATATTCGGACGTTTGCACTCGCGCGCATGAGCGGAGGCGCGATGTTGAGCGAGATATTTCAGAAGCCAAAAGATTTTAGCGTCGCGAAGTATCTGCGCGGTAGTTTTACCGTGATGAGTGGTCGGAGCGATTTCGAAGTCGTCGTTGAGTTCGATGCCTGGGCAACCGATCAGCTTCGTGGTCGGCTGTGGCATTCGAGCCAGCAGGTGACCGAGTTGCCGGGCGGTGAATCGCGAATGCGGATGCGCTTGAGCGGGCTGGAAGAAGTCGAACGGTGGGTGTTGAGTTGGGGCACGCACGCGACCGTGATTCAACCGCAGCTCCTCGTCGAGCGCGTTGGCAGCATTGCGCGAGCATTGGCAGGTCGGTACGAGACGCCGTAAACCACGGCGGAAAAAACGAGGCTGCAATCAGGCTGTCGGATTCAGCGCGAAACCACGGACTTCCATCTCCACTCACGTAAAGGCTGTGAATAACTTTTTGGGAAAATCTCCACGTCTAGCCCCGCGATTGTCCCTCTGGCTCGTGTATCAATCCAGGTAAGATGAAGACGAATACTGCAACAAATGATCAGTGGTGGACGACGCTTTCCACCGGCGAGAAAGATTTGATTCGAGCCTTGATGCGAATGGTTCAAGGGGCGAAGCGAAGCGAGATTGTCGAGGTGTCTCGTGCCGCGCGGAAGTGGGAAAGTGGGCTCTCCTTCTTTTTCAAGTCGCGCCTGAAGAATCAGCGGTCGCGGCGCATTTACTTGCCCAGCACCAGACCGACGAAACCAGTTGGTGACAGCCGGATCATTTCATCCCCGTCAAACGGGCATAGCCAACAAGGTGTTTCTCCAAATCAGCGTTGATGGGGCATTGGCTGCGCAACCACGCAAAAGCACGTTCTGTTTCATGACTCAACTCGACATCCTGAATCTCGCGCTCGCGTCCGCTGCGTTGAGCTTGTCCTTCGCTCTTGATCGTGATCTCGACCAACTCAGCGCCCGGACCGGTCCGAACGTCCATGCATCGCGCGGCGACGAGCTCGGCCTGGTCGCGCGGGTTGCGGCGGAAGACGCGGAGGATCGCCGCCATGTCGGCGTCGTACACCAATTTCTGGTCGCCAGTGAACAGGCGCGAAACGTGGCTACGTGTCAGGCCAGATTCACGAACGATGTCCGCCTGCTTGAAGTCGTTCCGTTCGGCGATGCGTTTCAGGGCCGTGCTGAAGTAGCTCATAATTTTTTTGCCGGGCGTGTCCCATTTTATGGGAACTCCGATTTGACGCAATGAATTGCTGAACCCCTCGGAAAGCGGATGAGAGACGCAAATGTCATCGGACGAAAGGTCGCGTATCTGCGCAATCAGCGTGGCTGGTCGCAGAACGATCTCGTCGCCGAATTGCATTTGATCGGTTGCATCAACATGACGCGCGAAATTCTGGCCAACATCGAAACGCTCCGCAGTCCGGCGACCTGCAAACAGATCGAATTCTTTGCCGAGGTCTTCGGCGTGCCCGTCCAGGAATTGTTTCCGAAGAAGCCGCATTTCGTTGGCAAAGAAGTCGGCATGGAACTCCGCATCTTCACGCGGCGACGGCGGCATGACCCTGAACCAGTCGCAAGCTAACCGCGCCTTGCCCAATGAACCCAAACCGACGAATCTCGCATGGCAGCCCGTCGCAACAATCACGATTTAGACCGGCAGCTTGATCTGTTCGCCGCACACGCTCCGACGCATGAAACCGCTGACCCAATACGGACGGATGGCCGAGAAACACTGGCGCGAGTTTCTTCCCAAGATGGTGCGCGAACTGGAGCGGAAGGGGCTGCTGCATCAGATGCTCCTGGAGGCGGAGGAAAAGACGAAGGACGAAATGGCGACGCTCCGGACGCAATTGATGCAGCAGGGATCAACGGCGCAACAAGCGCACGACCAAGCTTGGGAGATGGTGAGGGAGAAATACATCCTGCTCCCGCCCGAAGAGTAGTTCGCCACCGCCATCAGGAAGAACCTCCACGCAATCTCAACAGTTATCGCATCACCGAGGCCGATCGGTTGGGCGACGGCGGGGCGAAGCAAAAGTTTCAGCAGAATCTCAAAGCCATTCAAACGCTTCGGATGCTGGATGCCGATGAACGCCCAGCGACCGAGGAAGAAAGAGCCACGCTGGTCAAATACGTCGGCTGGGGTGCGATGCCCCAAGTCTTCGACGACTACAACCGCGAATGGGCGAAGGAGCGTGAGCGGCTGCAAAACGAGTTGTCTCCCGAGGAATACGAGTTCGCCCGCTCGACCACGCTCAACGCCCATTACACGTCGCCGACCGTCATCGCCGCGATGTATCGCGCGTTGGAACGGTTCGGTTTTCAGGGCGGGCGCGTTCTCGAACCCGCTCTGGGAATTGGTCACTTCGTGGGGATGATGCCGGAGGCCATGCTTCGGCGCTCGACCATCACCGGCATCGAGATTGACCCACTGACCGCGCGCATCGCCAAGGCACTTTATCCCGACGCCGACATTCGCGCCCAACCGTTCGAGCAAACGAAACTTGCCGATGGATTCTATGACGTGGCCGTCTCGAACGTCCCGTTCGGCGATTACACCGTCCACGATGCGCGCTGGAACAGTTTCAAACTGCCCATTCACGACTACTTCTTCGCCGCCGCTTTGGAAAAGGTCCGTCCCGGCGGTCTCGTCATGTTCATCACGTCACGCGGCACGGTGGACAAACTTGATTCGACGCTGCGCGAGCTGCTTTCCGAACGCACGGAATTGCTCGGCGCGATTCGTCTGCCGAATGATGCATTCAAACGGAACGCCGGCACGGAGGTCACGACCGACATTGTGGTGCTGCGCAAGCTCCGCACGGAGGAAGCGCCCACAGGCCCGGCGTGGAAGCAAACAGCGGAACACACGAATGATCTCGGTGAGGCGTTCGCGATCAACGAGTACTTCGCCGCCAGGCCCGAAATGATGCTCGGCCGGATGCGGTACACCGGGCGCATGTATCGGGACAACGAGCCGACACTTGAATCGGATGGTCGCAGCTTAGGGGATGCGTTGACACAAGCCGTCGAGCGGTTGCCGCAAAACATTTATCAGTCGCATGCTCACCAAATTGCCGAGCCGACACTGGAAGAAACGATTCCCGCGCCGGACTTCGTCAAGCCGAACGCCTATTGCATCCACGACGGCATCATCTGCATCCGCGAGGAGAACGTTCTGCGACGGCTGACGGAATTGCCCGCCGAGACACGTTCGCGGATTCGGGGTTTGATCCAGGTCCGGGAAGCGGTTCGTTCCTGCCTGCGTTCGCAGCTCGACGGAAGCGGCGAGGAACAGGTCGTGGAGGCCAGAAGGCAACTCAACTACGCCTACGACCGCTTCCTCGCCCGTTTCGGCCCGGTCAATCTCCGCGCCAATCAGCGGGCCTTTGACGGAGACCCCGATTTGCCTTTGTTGCTTTCTCTTGAGCACTACGACGACGAAACCAAACGGGCAACCAAGGCCACGATCTTTACCGAGCGGACGATTCATCACCGTCAGCCGATTGAGTCCGTCAGTTCGCCCAAGGAAGCGTTGCTGGTTTCGTTGAACGAACTCGGCCGCGTGAACCTGGACCACATGGCCGACCTGCTCAACAAGCCCGTCGAGGAATTCCTTCCCGAGTTGAAGGGACTCATCTTTCGGAATCCTCAAACGAACGAATGGGAAACCGACGACCAATACCTCTCCGGCAACGTGCGGGAGAAACTGGCGGTCGCGGACGCCGCTGCGGTCACCGATCCGCGCTTCGCCGAGAATGTGGAGGCGCTGAAATCCGTCCAACCGGCAGACCTGGCTGCCACTGAAATTGAAGTGCGGCTCGGTTCGGCGTGGTTGCCACCGGAAGACGTAAGGGACTTCACCAATGGTTTGCTGAACATTCCGGGCGGCGTCGAAGTGGGCCACATCCACGCGCTCGGCACGTGGCACATCAACGGGAATTGGGAGGCCAAAGGCGCGACGGCCAACACGACGGATTGGGGAACTGACCGCTACACAGCCCTTGAACTCATTGAGGACGCGCTGAATCTCAAAACACCGACGGTGTACGACCTCGACGAAGACAAAAAGCCTGTCGTTAACGCCCAGGCAACGGAGGCAGCCCGCGAGAAGCAGGAACGCATCAAAGAAAGGTTCAAGGAATGGGTTTGGTCGGACGACTCGCGCCGCG
The DNA here is from genome assembly GCA_022616725.1 of Limisphaerales bacterium. Classification (GTDB taxonomy): domain Bacteria; phylum Verrucomicrobiota; class Verrucomicrobiia; order Limisphaerales; family JAKEEH01; genus JAKEEH01. The sequence goes on from JAKEEH010000578.1 coordinate 5,683, forward strand.
AACGGCTCTGCCGTCTTTACAACGACACGTTCAATCACACGCGGGTTCGCACCTTCAACGGCGATCACCTGACGCTGCCCGGCGCAAGCGGAGCGATCCAGTTGCACGGTCACCAGAAAGCCGGCGTCTGGCGCATCCTGCAAACGCCCAACACGCTGCTCGCGCACGTCGTTGGCGCGGGCAAGACCTACACGATGGTAGCGGCCACGATGGAGTTGAAGCGGCTCGGCCTCGCGCGGAAGCCGATGTTCACCGTTCCGAATCACATGCTTGGCCAGTTTTCCACCGAACTGCTGGCGCTGTATCCGGGAGCAAACATCTTGGTCGCGGGCAAGGAGGATTTCGAGTCGCAGAACCGGAAGAAGCTGTTTAGCCGTATCGCCACCGGCAATTGGGACGCCGTGATCGTCACGCACTCCGGTTTCGAGCGCATCCCACTGGCGCGCGAAACGCAGGAACGGTTCTTCGAGGAGCAGCTCCACGAGTTGGAGATGATCAAGCGCCAGCACGCGGACTCGTCGAATCGCCGTTTGGTGAAGGAGATTGAGCGGGCGAAGAAACGGCTGGAGGCCCGTTTGCAAGCCCTCGCCGCAGAGCACAAGAAGGACAACACGCTGACCTTCGAGGAACTCGGCGTGGACCGACTGTTCGTGGACGAGGCCCACTACTTCAAGAATCTCTTCTACGTCACGAAGATGACGCGCATCGCTGGACTGCCGCAGACCTCAAGCGAACGGGCATTCGACATGTATCTGAAGGTCCGGCACGTCCAATCGCTCAACGGCGGGGGAGGCGTGGTGTTCGCGACGGGAACACCGATCGCGAACAGCATGGCGGAAATGTTCACCATGCAGCGGTATCTTCAGCCTCAAGAATTGAAGAAGCACAACCTGCATCACTTCGATTCGTGGGCCGCGACGTTCGGAGAGCCGGTCACGGCAATGGAGCTTTCGCCGGACGGTGCAGGTTATCGGCTCAACACCCGCTTTGCCCGGTTCATCAACGTGCCCGAGCTGATGCAAATGTTCCGCCAGTCGGCTGACGTGCAGACCGCCGCCATGCTCAACCTGCCGCGCCCGAAACTGGAGGGTGAAAAGCCCGCCATCCGCAACGCGCCGGCAACCGAGGAACTCAAGGAGTTTGTTCAGGAACTCGCGGCCCGTGCCGAGCGGCTTAAAACCGGTCGTATTGACCCGCGCGAAGACAACATGCTGAAAATCACGTCCGAGGGGCGGAAGGCAGCGCTGGATCTGCGGCTGATGATTCCGTCCGCTCGGGACGAGCCACAGGGCAAGGTCAATCAAGCGGTCGAGAACGTTCACCGTATCTGGCAAGCCACGTGGAAGGAACGCTCGACTCAACTCGTCTTTTGTGATCTCTCCACGCCGAAGGACAGAGGCTTCTCAGTTTACCGGGACATGGCAGAGAAGTTGCAAAACCTAGACGTGCCGGAACAGGAAATCGCGTTCATTCAGGACTACGACTCCGACGCCTCAAAACTGGCACTCTTCCGGGACGTGCGGGCAGGCAAAATCCGCATCCTGTTCGGCAGCACGCAAAAGATGGGATCGGGAACGAACGTGCAAGAACGGTTAATTGCGCTTCACCATCTTGACGCCCCGTGGCGACCGGCGGACGTGGAACAGCGGGAGGGGCGGATTCTGCGGCAAGGCAACAAGAATTCGACCGTCCAGATTTTCCGCTACGTCACCGAAGGCAGCTTCGACGCCTACATGTGGCAGACCTTGGAGACGAAGGCGAAGTTCATCGCCCAGGTGATGAGCGGCGACATGACCATTCGCCGCCTCGAAGACCTCGACTCGGCCGCGCTGACCTACGCCGAAGTGAAGGCCATCGCGTCGGGTAATCCGCTCGTCATTGAGAAAGCCCAAGTGGACGCCGAGTTGATGCGTCTCACCCGGCTGCGTTCCGCCCACGCCGAGGAGCAATACCGCATCCGTTCCAATCTGCGCCGGTCGCACGAGGACGCAGAAATGTTCTCCACCCGGCTGACGAATCTCCGCCAGGACCTTGCCGTTCGGCAGGACACGTCCGGCGACAAATTCATCATTACACTCGATGGCCAGGAAACCAACAACCGTGGTATTGCCGGCGAGCTGATTTTACGGCGGGCCGAAAAGTTGAAGGACCGATTCGGCGATGACGTTCGCATCGGACGTTTTGCGGGATTCGATTTGTTTCTACGTCCGAGCTTCAACAACACCGTGGAAGTCGTTGTGCGTGGCAAGAACAGCTATGCCGCCCGCGTCACTGACACCGCGCAGGGAACAATTCGCTCCCTCGAAGCCACGATCCAAGGCTTCGAGGAGCGTGCCTCCAAGCTGGAAGCCGACGTTGCCGATGCCCACAAACGCGGCAAAGAACTTGAATCCAAAGTCGGCGCTCCCTTCGAGCACGAGGAGCACTATCAGCAACTCACCCGTCGCCAGAGTGAGATCGAGGAAAAGCTCGACCTCACGAAGAACCAAGCGCCGAGCCAGGTCGAAGCGGATTCGTCGGAGGACACCGCGCGGAAGAATTCCCAAGCCCAAGATAAAGCCGTTCGTCAAAAGCGGCGTGCTGGAGTGGCTGTGTAACAAGATTCCGAGCCGACAACTTGACACCTCAAACCTCCTCCACGAAACTGCAATGGCGAACAGCTTAGAAATGGAAGACTCGGTTCAACATTTCGGAAAACTGCTGAATGAGCTTTGGGAGTTCATGGACAACGGGGTCTATCCGTTCATGGCGTTCGCAGCGGCTTGCTTTGCTGCAATTGCTTGGCTTCTGTTCCGCAAGCGCAAGTCGCCGCCTCCAATACCGGCCTCGCCTCAAACGCGCGCAGTCGTTGGGATCATGCTGGCTTCTCCAGGAATGTCTTCAGGTGCCGACGGCGGCCGGACCCGTTTGATCATGGGTGACGTTCCCAGCCGGCAGTCAAACCCTCCTGATTCGGGCCTGTAGCAGCCGTCCCGTCAATAGCCGGCAACTATTCGGTCGATTCGATTTGGGTCTTCCTCTGCCTTTTCGTTCGCAAGAACGTGCGAGCGATGGATGCATTCTGTGTATCCACTACACCCAAGAAATCGCGGTGGGTCGTAGCCTGTTGCCTCATGAAAGAATGAGTATGAATGCAACAGCAACCATCGAATGCC
>JAKEEH010000130.1 GCA_022616725.1 Limisphaerales bacterium
CAAGCTCGGTTCGTGGGTGCAGATGCCGTGACTGGAGGCGATTGGCCGGGCGTGTACGGCCTGGGAGGGTACTGGCTGCCAGGCACGCTGAATTACAAACTCCTGCCGGAAACGGTCACCGTTGTGACCACACAAAGGTGGGTTGATTATGGGGACTCTGGCCTGCCGCGCTCGCTGAGGCGTCCGGACACATTTACCCGGACATTTTCGTTCTGGGAAGGGCCGCCCGTGAAACTTCAAATGCGCTTGAACGACGGCCACGCGCGCCGGATTTCTATCTACAATTATTCCGGATCGTGGACCAACCCGGTCACATTTGCCGTTCAGGATGCGCGCAGCGGCGTCGTATTAGACGCGCAAACAATCGCTCGGCAGGACGTAGGCACATATTTGACCTGGGAAATCGAGGGCGAGGTGGTGCTTCAGATCACAAGCCCATTCGTGAATAACCCTGTTTTTGTCAATGGCATTTTCATTGATGCGATACCCCAGGCCGACGATCCCTACAACGAATGGCGCCGCGGATATTTCACGCTCCTCGAACAGCTTGATCCTGCAATCAGCGGCCAGACGGCGGACCCGGACGCGGACGGCTATAACAATTGGACCGAGTTTCTCCTGGGCCGCCACCCGCGGACCACTGAAACCTGGTCACCACTCTGGTTTGAGGGCCAACCCCCCTTGCTGCATGTGCTCACAGGCGCTGCGGCCGCAGCGACGGATGTAACGGTGCAAACCTCTGCGGACCTGCGAAACTGGACGGCGGCAACGGACCTCCAGTTCATTGAACAGCTCGACCATGGCCACCAACTCGAGCGTGTTTACAGAGTCCACAGTGCGCTCTCAACTCTGCACTCTCAACTCTCCACTCAAAAAGCCGTATTCTTTCGGCTGAAGTTTCAACCGCCGCGTCTTTGAGTGGACAGTTGAGAGCGCCGCATTCTGCACTCTCCCTTCTCCTTTCCGCACTTAAATATCGGGCTTAAAAAGTGTCAAGCCAATAATCCCACTAAGGGTGCCGCCGCCGATCAGCGTGACGAACAACCAGAAATCCTTATCAAAGTCCGTGCGCACTGAAAGGGGCGTTTCAACCGCGGAGCGCGCTTCGAACACCCGCTCCACCTGGGCGGGGAAGAATAAAAGCACGAAGGCAGCCGCGAAACACGCCACCGCGATTGCAATTAACAGCCCGCCAAACACCTTCCGCTGCCGCGTATTCAAGGGCATAAACTCACATCATAGGCCAATTTTCTAAAAGCGCCAGTCATATTTTTCGAGGACAACGCGAACGGACGAGAACCCGGAGGCTCCGCCCGCAGTCGAGTCGATTGACGCCGCCGCTTAGGTAAAATCCCTACGCCATATAAGGGAACACCGGGGCTCGCGTACCGTGTTAAGCCTTTGTTCTTTGATTGACTTGGGCCGGCGTTTTAGGGTATCAAGCTCGCAAGCGGATTATCGAATCTCCACAGTGCTCCTCGAAATAGGACTCTGTGCGACCGCCGGCTGTCTCAAGGATGGTCAGCCACAGTATGGTGTTCAAGGGAGCCCAATGGGGCCATATTATGCTGATCGAGAGAGAAGATGTGTGTGAGTCGCTCCGGGCAATCGTCGCGAAGCTAACCGACGATGAGGCCGTCCGGGAAGACTTGATGCAGGAGTGCCTGATCCACTTATGGCGAGTGGAGAAGAAACGCCCGGGCAAAACCCGGAGCTGGTATTTGCAGAGCTGCCGGTTCCACGCACAGCACGTCCTGGCTTCAGGGCGCAGCGTGGATTCGCTCAAGCGCAGCACCGGGGAGAAGCGAGTTATTATCGATAACTTCAGTGACGCTCTGCCCTGCGACGATTACCATACCAACGGAGAATTGCTTGAATGGGTCAGCGCGCGCGACATGGTCTCAACGCTGGACTTGCATTTGCGAGGCCAGGAGAAGGCCCTGCTGCGGGGATTGGCCGACGGAATGATCATGCGCGAAATCGCCTCCGAACTTAAGCTCTCCTACCCGACGGCGCTGAAGTATCGGCGGAAGATTGCCGCCACGACAGCGCGCCTCGGGATGGGGACTCCTGCCCTTTACGAACGGCAAAAGCCAAATTGGAAGCGGCGCAAGTCCGCGAAATCCTGTTGAGCGGTGCCTGGGGCAGGGCGCGGGCGCGCCTAACGCAATCGGTTCAGGAGGTCCTACTGTAGAAACGAATGCGGCGCTGCGCGTGTTCCTGATAGCTGGAACGCGCGCCCGCCAGGCCTCATAACCGCCTAATCTGAAGTGGTCCGCCGTCGGCAGGTAGCGGTGGTAGCCGTTGGCCAGGCAGATCGTAAACGACGGCTTCAATGAACGGTAGCTTTCGAGATCCAGGCCCATCTCGACGAATACTTCACATTCAATCGCCGCAACGCCGAGGTCACCGATGCGAAACGCCGGCAAAATGAGCCGCACTTCAGCGGGGTAGTCCCGCACCGTTTCGCGGGCGTAGACCTCCTCAAGACTCCGCCGTTTCCCGCCGGACCTGGCACTGATCGCCTGCGCCGTTTCGATTTCGTCGCTGGGCAATTCGCCGCTGGCTATTCGTATGTGCCGCATTTATAAACACGCGGACTATTATTTATGATTGGTGCGGGAAGTGGTGACAACGTCAGTCCTTCGCCGGCCAGGCAGTTCAAGAAACTGCTCGTGGCCAACCGGAGCGAGATCGCCATTCGTGTTTTTCGGGCGGCAACAGAGCTGGGGTTGCGCACCGTGGCAATCTACGCCCAGGAGGACCGCTTGTCGGTGCATCGCTTCAAGGCAGACGAGGCGTACCTGGTCGGCGAAGGCAAAGGGCCGGTCGGCGCGTACTTGGATATTCCTGGCATCATGGCGCTGGCCAAGGCAAAGGGCGTGGATCTCATTCACCCGGGGTACGGGTTCTTGTCCGAAAGCGCACAGTTTGCCCACGCGTGCGAGGAGGCCGGTATCACTTTCGTGGGACCACGTTCCGAGTTACTGGACCTCATGGGCAATAAAGTCGCCGCACGCGCCTTGGCGAAGAAGCTGCACGTGCCGACGCTGCCCGGGACGGACGAACCAGTTTCCGAGAAATCCGAAGCGCTCAAAATCGCCCCGCAGATTGGGTATCCCCTCATTATCAAGGCAGCCTTTGGGGGGGGTGGCCGCGGGATGCGCGTCGTCACGAAAAGCAGTGACCTTGGCAATCTCCTGGAAGAAGCGCGGAATGAGGCCGGGCTGGCGTTTGGCAATCCAGCGGTATTTCTCGAACGATATATTCCCCGCGCCAAGCACATTGAAGTGCAGATCCTGGGCGACCGCTATGGCCAGGTGCTGCATTTGCACGAGCGCGATTGCTCGGTGCAACGCCGCCACCAGAAAGTCGTCGAGGTTGCCCCATCCGTCGGACTCGATGACGCGATCCGCCAGGATTTGTGCGATGCGGCGGTGCGCATGGGCCGCGAAATCGGCTATGACAACGCCGGGACCATCGAGTTCCTCTACGATCTGGATACCAGGGAGTGGTTCTTTATCGAGATGAATCCGCGGATCCAGGTCGAACATACGGTGACAGAAGTCATCACGGGAATCGACCTGGTGCGTTCGCAAATCCTGGTGGCGCAAGGCTGTTCGTTATTTGGCCCGGAACTCGATTTGCCGCCGCAAGACAAAGTCCCGCGCAGCGGGTTCGCCGTTCAATGCCGCATTACCACCGAAGATCCTGAAAACAAGTTTACTCCCGATTACGGCAAAATCCTGACCTACCGCTCGGCGGCGGGCTTCGGCATCCGGCTGGACGGCGGCATGGGCGACGCCGGCAGTGTCATCACCCCATTTTACGATTCGTTGCTGGTTAAGGTGACGGCCTTCGGGCGGAGCCTGTCGCTGGCGTTGCTGCGTATGGACCGCGCGCTGCGCGAGTTCCGCATTCGGGGTGTCAAAACCAATATTCCCTTTCTGGAGAACGTCATTGCCAACGAAACTTTCCGCGCCGGCATGGCCACCACCGCCCTGATCGACGCCTCTCCGGAGCTGTTGACCTTCAAGCCGCGCCGGGACCGCGCCACCAAGCTCCTCAATTTTTTGGGCGATGTCATTGTCAACGGAAATCCGCAAGCCAAGGGACGGCCCGTGGCACAGGTCACAGTGGCGGCGGCACCCCGTTGCAACGGCAAAGAGGAGCCCCCGCCGGGCACCCGGCAGATTCTGTTAGAGAAGGGCCCGGACAACTTCGCCGAGTGGGCGCTGAAACAGAAACGGTTGCTGATTACTGATACCACGTTCCGGGATGCCCATCAGTCACTCCTGGCCACGCGCGTGCGCACCTACGACATGCTTGCAGCGGCCGACGCCGTCGCCCGGCGCGCGCCACAACTGTTCAGCCTTGAAATGTGGGGCGGCGCAACCTTCGACACGGCGATGCGATTCTTGCGGGAAGACCCCTGGGAACGCCTTCGGCAATTGCGCGAGAGAATTCCCAATATCTGTTTCCAGATGCTTTTTCGAGGCTCCAATGCCGTCGGATACTCGAATTACCCCGACAATGTCGTAGCCGGTTTTGTCAAGCACGCCGCCTCAGAGGGCATCGATATCTTCCGCATCTTCGATTCGCTGAACTACACGCCGAATTTGAAAGTCGCGATGGAAACGGTGCGGCAGACCCACGCTGTCTGCGAAGCAGCCATCTGCTATACCGGCGACATTCTGGATCCCAAACGGACGAAATATTCCCTCAAATACTACATCAAGCTGGCTAAAGAACTCGCCAGGATGGGCGCGCATTTCCTCGCCATCAAAGACATGGCGGGCTTGTGCCGTCCCTATGCCGCCTACCAGCTCGTCAAGGCATTGAAAGAGGAGGTCGGACTCCCGGTGCACTTTCATACCCATGACACCAGCGGAGTCAATTCCGGCTCCGTGCTCGAGGCGAGCGATGCGAATGTGGACGTGGTCGATTTGGCCATCGCGGCCATGTCAGGCTCGACCAGCCAGCCCAATCTCAACTCGATCGTCGCGGCTTTGCAACACACGCCGCGCGACACCGGCCTGGATCTCAGCGCTTTGAACGAACTTTCAAACTACTGGGAAGATACGCGCGCCTCTTATGCGCCTTTTGACACCGCCCCGGCGGCCGGCGCCGCTGAAGTCTATGAACACGAGATGCCCGGCGGCCAATACACCAACTTGAAGGAACAGGCCGCGGGCATGGGCTTGGCCCATCGCTGGCATGAGATCGCCCGCTGTTACGCCGAGGTCAACCAGTTGTTTGGCGACATCGTCAAAGTGACCCCCAGCAGCAAGGTGGTCGGCGACATGACCATGTTCCTGATTACGCGCGGCATTAAGCCGGCCGACGTCGTGAATTTGGAGCCGAGTTCAATGTCATTTCCGGAGTCGGTCATTGACATGCTCTCCGGCGGGCTGGGAAAGCCCCTCGGCGGCTGGCCCAAAAAGGTGCAGCAGGTAATTCTCGGCAATAAAAAGCCGCTGCGGGGCCGCCCCGGCGCCTCGATGCCGCCGCTGAACTTTAAAAAGACCAGAGACGAACTGGCGGGGCGCCTGAAGCGCGAGGTCACAGACGATGACTTATACAGCCACCTCATGTACCCCGACGTGCATGCCGAATTCGCCAAATTCTCCCGCGATTACGGCGATGTTTCCGTCTTGCCCACCCCGGCTTTCTTCTATGGGCTTAACCTTGGCGAAGAAATCTCCGTGGACATCGAGGAGGGCAAAACGCTGTTCATCAAGCTCATTCATGTCGCCGCCCCCGATAAAGACGGCTACCGGATCGTGACGTTTGAGCTCAACGGCATGGCTCGTGAAGCCTCAATCCTCGATCGCTCCATTCAGGCCAAACCCAAAACCCGCGCCAAAGCCGACCTGGCGGATTCGCTGCAAATCGGCGCGCCTATTCCGGGAGTCATCACATCTCTCGCCGTGGGCGTCGGGAGCAAGGTTGCAAAGGGGGACAAAGTAGCGACGCTGGAGGCCATGAAAATGCAGACGACCCTCTATGCCAATACCGACGGCGTCGTCGATTCAATCCACGTACAGGTGGGTGACACCGTGGAAACCAAAGACTTGTTGATCCGCTTGCGGTCATAGCGCTGCGCGCCAGTTTGGGCAAAAGCCATGATAAGCTGGGCGCAGTACGGACCGAACGCACTGCTGTTTCGCTTTGCCGGGCAAATCGGCGACGAAGCGTTTGCGAGATCACTGGCCGTCG
>JAKEEH010000011.1 GCA_022616725.1 Limisphaerales bacterium
TAACTGTTTTAACTGTTTAACTTTTTAAACATGGCCAATTATACCATGGGTTTTCGGGAATTCGGGCCGGGGCTCAGTTCTTAATGTGCCTATGAGTGCCTATAAGTGCCTATGAGTGCCAGTGAGCGCCAAAATAATTCGCGATTTTTGTTGACAAAACTTTTATTTGACTACTCGCCAGGACTCCGCAGCCGGTAGTAACGGGACGCACCGCCTGCTGGATCGTTAATTTCCACCAGCCGCGTCGCGCCTGCGGGCACATTCTGGAGCACTTGCCACGCGCCGGTGCTCAAGGAATCGCGGTACTCGACCCGGTAGGACTTGCCCGAGACCGCGTTAAATCGGAGCAGGACGCCGCCCGACCTGGTGATCCGCAATCCCAGGAAACTCTGGTCGTCGCGCGGGTCCGTCCCGGCCCTGTATTCCTCCAGGTTCGTCATGCCGTCGCCGTCCGCATCCTCGCCGGCATCGGTGTTGTCGTTGGGCCGGAGCATGTATTGCATCTCCCAGGCATCCGGCATGCCGTCGCTATCTGCATCTGCAGGGGCAGGCAGAACGGTCAAGGTGGCGCTCCCGCTTAGCAGTCCGGGAGCAACGAACGCGGCATTGGTGATAATCACGGTATAGACGCCCGCGTCATTCGTGCGGGCGCTAGGAATGAACAACATGCAGTTGGTATCGTTCAGGACAATATTGGTCACGGCTGAGCCGCTGCGACGCCACCTAAACCCCAGCGGGACGCTACCCTGCACCCGCACCGTAAATGAGGCCGGTTCTCCGACCGCCACCGTGAGGCTGCTGGGCTGCTGTGTAATAATCGGCCGCATCAGGACCCGAAGCACCGCCGACTCGCTGGTGACGGACCCGATTTCGTCAGTCAGGACAGCCGTGTATGCACCGTCGTTGTTCAGTTGGACGTTTGTCAGGGTCAAGGTCGGGCCGGTCGCCCCGGGAATGTTGACCTCGTTAAATCGCCATTGGTAGGACAAAACTCCCGTTCCCACCCCTGCGACCGTGAAAGTCACATTGTTGCTGTTCAGGATGGTTATGCTCTGCGGATGCTGCGTAAAGCGCGGAGGGATCAGCACCACCAGCGTCGCCGGGCGGCTCACCGCGTAGCCGACCGCGTTGGCTACAGCGACCTCGTACTGGCCCGCATCGGGAAATTGCACGTGTGAAATCGTTAGATCCGGCTCGGTCGCCCCCGGCAGATTACGGCCATTCAAGCGCCACTGATAGGTCAGAGACCCGGAACCGGTGGCCGTAACCGAAAACGTGACCGGATCTCCGGCCGGTACTGAGGCTCCTTCGGGGTGCGACGTGATGACAGGCGCGGCCAAGACGCTTTGGCTGCTGTTCGGATTCGTCCCGCTGAAGTACTCCTTCAAGTTGGATTGGCCGTCGATGTCCAGGTCCTGGTCGGCATCGGCTCGATTGGCCGGGTTCAACCCGTTGGCCGCCTCCCACTCATCGGAAATACCGTCGGCGTCGGCGTCGGTGTAAGTGCTCCCGGCGAGATTGGGGCGACCCGCCGTCGGGCCCTCGCCCTTCCAGTTCACGGGGTCATTACCGTAATCATATGGCCGGCGGCGCTGGAGCGACGCCCCTCCGCCGTCCGTAGTCAATGGCCAGGGGGCCATGTCGTCGTACTCGACCCGGTCCGTCAGCAGGTAGGGAACGAAGCCTGCGTCAGGACCTGAGGTTTGCGGCAGATCGGGCCGATAGAGTTCAATTTCCTCGCCGCCATTATCGAGTTTGCCGCGATAAGGTCCCAAAATCGCCACACTGGGCGGGACTCCGTATTTAGCGCGGAATGAGTTCAGCGCGGCAGTGTTGGTGGTGGGATTAAAGCTTACTACCAGGGCGAATGATCTCGATCCAACCATTACCCCCGACGGAAATTCATAATCAACGCCGCCGCGGATGCGCCACGTGTTACCCGGGTTTGCAGGGTCATAAAGGGCAACCGGATTGGTTGTCACATTGTAAAGCTCGATGAACTCGTCGAGAACATTGTCGTTGGTTCCGTCGCCCGGCGGGTGGAACATCAGTTCGTTCAGTATCACCGGACCGATCCGTGGATACGCATTGACTGCCCCGCCGCCATTTCTGAACTCAGTCACGGAACCAGGATTATCGACGCCGAAAGTACGTTGCGACAGCGGGGGAAAGTCCACGCCGACCGTGGTGGGGAAGCGGCCAAACGAGACTCCATTCGCAGCGGCCCCAAATCTGGCAACGGCCCGATACCCCGTCAGGTTGCCTCCCGCATCCGCGCGCGACAGATACACCGCATCGCCATGCGCCGAGTCGAACGTGAATGGAACCAGCGCAGCTGCGCCGCCGGTCAGAGCATTCTGGTAAATCACTTTGTGGCCAAGCCCCGGTATCGTCGTCCCGGCCGCGAAGCGATACTTCTTGAAATTCCGTGGACTATCCGAGAGGAACCAGCCTCCAATGTCCACGTCGGTCCCGGTCGGGTTGAACAATTCGACCGCATCCTCCAGCGGCAGGTCCGTATGGGACAGGAGTTCGTTGATGACCGCGCTGGGCAGCGGAAGATAATTGCTCTCGGCGGGGGTAGGTGTGGTCGTGAATGTGACGATGGTCGGACCGCCATCCGGCAAACGCCCTTGCGAAACTCCAGGCAACTGCTGCCCGAAAAACGCGGTGTCAATGATGCCGAGCGTCGCGCTGAAAATGCGCAACGCCTCGCCGTTGCCGTCGAGATTGAAACTCACATGATGCCGGCCGCGACGGCGCTCGCCGTCGGCGATGCACTGCACGAAGCCGCGTGCGCCGACGTAGCTCAGCGGCGCAAATTGCGACTGCGTCAGCCCGGGAATGGACATGTTGTCGGTCACAAAAAGCGCCGCCAAAGCAACGGGCTGATCGGAGTTGTTGTAGATTTCAAACCAATCGTCTCCGCTCGCCGGATCGGCCATCCATTCGTTCAGACGCAAGGCAGACGGGCTGCCGAGTGTCGCGGCAGCGGAATTCGCCATGCCTGGGGTGGGGCTGCCGAGCAACGTCCAGTTGCCGGACGCGATTCCAATCGACATATCCGGAACTTGAAAACCGTAAGCCACGGAATCGACCACCTGCCCCGCCGGGTTGAACAGATAAACATCCCCGCTCTCCCCATCGAGCGCGCGGCCGGTGTTCAGATTTGGCCCCGCAGCCGTTGAAGCCGGCTGGCCATCGTCGAACCAGACGACCAGGTAGCCGTTGCCGGGAATCGAGACGCCGGACGGAAACACCCATTGCAGCGGTTCCTCGACATCGGTGCTCAGACGCATTCCGGACAGGTCAAACGGAACGCCATTGGTGTTGCGCAATTCGATCCAATCGGGCGTTCGACCCGGGCCGTTCGTCACTGCGGTCTCGTTAATGGCGATCAGTTCGTTCAGGCGCGCACCGGTGTAGTTGATCAAATAATTGCTCGCCGCCGGGCTGGGGCTTGCCGGGAAAGCGACAATGTTCGGAGTGCCATCGGGCAGCCGGCCTTCGGTCACGCCTTGCACTTGAACGGTATAACTCACGCGCTCACGCTCGGCGGCCGCTTCATCATAGAGAACAATGTCGCCGCCAGCCGCAGTGAGCTTGAAATCCAGGTGGTCGGGTCCCGGCACTTCGTCGGCAAACAATTGCACAAAGCCGCCCGGCGGCACGAAGGAGAGTGATGTGACCTGGAAGATGGTGTTGCCGTTGCCCAAATAGATGCCGTCGAGCGCCACGGGCGTGGTGCCCGAGCGATTGTAAAGCTCGACCCAATCAGACCCGCCGGGGACGGCATCCGCCAGCCACTCGTTTATGGTCAGGTTTGTCGTGGAACCGAGCGTCGCGGCCTGGTTCGGGGCGTTGGGCGTGGGCGTGGTAAGCCGCCAGCTATTGCTGATGCGGCCCACAGTAAGGTCGGTGATCTGTAACCCGAACGTAACCGAATCAACCCGAACCGTGTTGGCGTTGTAAAGGAACACGCTCTCGCCGTTGCGGCCCAACGCAAATCCGGTGTGCAAACCAGGGGTCGTGTTCGTTGTGGCGTCGCACCAAACAACCAGGTGGCCATTGCCGGCCAGAGTGGTGTTCGCGGGAAACACAAATTTGCGCGGGTCTCCATCATCGCTGAGGCTCCACCCGGAAATGTTTACCGGGCTTCCGCCGGCGTTGCGCAGTTCGATCCAGTCCGGGAAAGTGCCGCCGTTGGGCACTGCCGTGAGGTTGTCGGCCATGATCTCGTTAATTACCACCGGGCCGGCCGGCGGCGTTCCCACCTGCGTGCCTGGCGTTCCATTTGGCGCGTCGCTGGCCCGCCAATTGGCCGGGTCATCCGGATCGCCAAACACATCGATAATTTGCAGCGAGTAACCCTGCCCATCGGCGAGCGCAGGCCAGCCGTTGTCGTCATCGTAATCAACCGAATAGACCACGTTTCCATCCGGATCCCTGATCGCGAGCTTTTCTCCCCCATTGTTGAGGGCCGCGCCGAAACGGCCGAACACAGTCACGCCGGGATAGCGCGCGTTCCAATTGGCGGGGGCTTCATCGGAACCCAGCACGAGGGTAGCGCCTGGCGCCAGCATTGTATTGGGCGGGAAGACGTAGCTGACCCCATCAAAGCTGAAGTTGCCGATATTCATCATCGTGCTGCCCACGTTCTGCAGCTCGATGTACTCATAAGTGTCGCCGCCGATCGGGTTGTACATGAGTTCCGTAATTCGCAGGGGCGTGCCGAGCGTGTCCGCCTGGAAGGGCGCCTCGGCCAACGCGCTCCAACTCGTCCCGTGCAACGCGCGGGCCTTCACGATGACAGAATTGGTAATTGTGACAGCGCCGGAATAGGTTTGCGCTCCCGGCGCAACCGCGCCCGTCCCATAAGTGCGCGGATCCGAGCCATCCAGCGTAAAGTGTATCGTGTTCGTCGCCGTCATGGTCAGGTTGAATCCGCGAGCCACACGCCCGCCATGCTGATTAAACACCGGCGCCGACACCGCCGGATAAAGGTTGACAGCGCGAAGCTGGCCCAACACGCGGGCGGTGCGGTTGGAGAAATATCCCGGCATGCGCGTTTGCTCGGCCAGCCAGTGGTTTTCGCGCGTGTAAAGCTGGTACACCCCGTTCTGATATTGATGCACGTCGCGGCGGTAATCGCCCCAGCGGGCGCTCTCGGCCACGATTGGCTTATCCATGATCGCCTGCCACTTTTGCCAGCGAGCGATGTTCGCGCCCGGCAATAACGCGCCGCCGGGAGCGACCATGTGCCGGTGGACGTGGTCGGCGAAGAGCAGCCGGTATTCAGGGCTGTCATCCAGATCACCGTGAAGGCCGCTTGGGAAATTAGCTCCGCTGACCGTAGTGCGGTTGATATCTTCGTTGAGGAGGATGCACTCGCCGTCCCACGGGACGTAGCGGAACGTGCCCTCCGGCCCCGCGACACGCTTCCGAACGGCGGACCAATTCTTCGTCGCCGAAGTGGCCCAGTCCTGATGGCCCATCAGAAAGTGCAGCAGCATGTAATCGACGTGTTCGGGCACACTGAGGTACTGGTGGTACTGCTCGTAGATGGCGAGTGTTGTCGCCGCAGGCAGGGCGACCATCGAGTTGTAGAAGCTGAGCGTGCCAGCCTTCAGCACTCCCTGATCGACAATATCATAATCCGCTTCGCTGCCGCCCAGAACGCTCTGGGCGAAGAACTTGGATGGATCCTCGCTGAGATCGAACGTGCCCCAGTAGAGGCCATTGAGGTAGAGATGGACAAAGCGGTTGTGGCTCGCCAGCCCGCCCATGTCGCGCATCGAGTTCTTCATCCACGCGTCGCGGGTGCGCGTGGCGCGCGTCCGCTGCAACCCGCCGAGGCCTTCCGTGACTAGGTCGGACCAGTGACGCCAGCTCGAATTGAAGTCCGCCCGCAGAAGCAGGTCGTCGAATTCGTCCACCGGTGAATCGTCAAATACTTTGTAGTCTAAGCTCGGCGGACCGAAATCACTCCTGAAATTCAATTTGAATCCGTGCTTGGGATTTTTGATCGGGTTGCGACTGGCATTGCCGTGCAGGTCAATGCCGCACGTGGTCGCGAACGCAGTCGTGCCGTCCGGCAAAATCATCTCGACCGAGCACGGTTTCTTGTTGTCGGGCTTGTTGCCCGGAGTGCCCGTTTCCACCGCGCTGCGCTGGTACAGCCCGGCCGTGCCGAAGATGTCGTCCGTCTTCATCACGATCGAGACGGTAGGCAACTCCCGCAGACCGTCCTTGAGGCGCTGCAACTTCACCGGATCAATCGGTGACCCGGAGCTGTTCGGATCCACCCGCAACGGATCCCTGTCCATTTCGTAATCAGCCGGGACGACGCCGCCCGGGAAACTCGCATTGGGTCCCCAGTTTGTCGGAAATCCCGCCGGTCTGTTCGGCTGCACCACCACCTGATCGAGGAACAGGTAGGTGTGCGTAACGCTGAGCGATGGGAGCAGGCCGGTCTGAAATGCCGCCGCGCGCAAGACCGTGGTGTTGGTGATGGTCAGCGGGTCCATGTAGGTCAGCACATTGCTCCCGCCAAGCGTCGGCTCCGACCCGTTGATGGTGTAGAGGATCGTCGCGCCGGGCGTCGGCGTGCTCAGGATCAAGGTGAACGGCGCCTCAAACATCCCGCGGTCCACGTTAAAGTGGGGCGGCGGCAGAATCCCCGAAATTGGGCTGGCGCCGTTGGCTGCGCCGGGCGTCGGCGTAGCGAAATACTTCAAGGCATTGGTCGTGTCGTACCCATAGGAGTGATTATTTCGCTGTTCGGGGAAGCTAAACTCGGTGATGACCACGCGCGGCGACTCAGGGTTGAACAAGGCCACATAGTCGCCACTTGGATTCAACTGGAAATTCGTGTGCAACCGGTTGGTCGAGCTTGTGAGCGTCTTCCGGTCCTTCGCAGACGCGAATACGACGAGAAACTGCCCCGGAGCCAGGTTGGTGGACGGGAAGGTCCATTTGCCCGGGTCATCCGGGTCGTCAGTGAGGGAATACCCGTTCAGGTTCACGGCAGTCGAGCCGTAGTTCCAGATTTCGATCCAGTCCTCGGTATCCCCGTTCTCATCGGCCAACCCGCTGATATTCGCCGCGACAAATTCGTTGATACGGATGCTTGGCAGGCCGAAGTTCGGGTCGAGGATGTAGCTCCAGGAACCGCCCGCGAATGCGTTCGGTGTCGGCGCGAAATCAATTATCCCGTGTCCGGCGGCCCAGGTCACCTGCACCGTCCCGTTGGTCGGTTGGGGAAACGTGAAAATGTACCGGCCAGCCCCGCTTACGCTGACACCGGTCGCGCCATTGCCGTTGATGCGCAAATCCGCGGGCTCCACGCCGGCGACCGGCTCGCTGAACTGCACTTCAATCTGCGTAAGCTGGCGCACCGTGACGCTGGCGGCGGGCGTAAGCACTGATACAAACGGCGCGACGGTATCGACGAGCGTGTAGCTCCACTTTGAGGACGGGTCTGACTCGTCGAAACGCGACGGCGGGCTGTCGAAGTCAGCGATCGTGTGGTTGAGGTCCCAAGTGATCTCTACGGTGCCGTAGGGCGGTTGTTCCTCAAGGCGGAACGTGTAGGTGTCCCCGCTGCCGCTGAGTTGGTTGGCGCTGGGGATGCCGTTGATCAAAAGGTCCTCCACTGCGATCCCGCTGACGGGCTCGCTGAAAATGACCGTGATGTTCGTCAGCGCGGTCACCTGGCCGGACGCCGGAATTACCTGGAACACTTCCGGCGGACCCGGCGCGGCGAAGATGGACGTGGCGGACCCCAGGCAAGCAAACGTCGCCAGCAGGGCCTGTAGCCCCCGACGCAAGGAGGGGGCTAATTGAAAGGTTGCGGAGTGCGCCTGGAAGCTAGCCCCCTCCTTACGTCGGAGGTTACAGAGACCCGTCGAGCCAAACCACGCCATAAGTGCGTTCACAGCTATTCTTTCGTTAACGTTTTCGTGAGTTGAATCTTTCGCGTCACACTCTGTGGCAGGGCGCGCTGTCTCCCAGGCGCACCGCCAAAAACTAAGGACTTTGCGGTGTCCTGATCCGATAAAACCTGCGCGTTCCCGGAGTATCACTGAATTGCACAGGGCCGCCGCTGGAAGGCGGCAGATCTGTCAACCGTATCCACCCGTTGGTTCCCAGGCTATTCTGGTATTCAATTGTATAAGACTTATTCGGAGCCGCATTGAACTGGAGCGTTACTGTTCCAGCCCCCGTGATCTGCAACCGCAGCGCGCTCTGCGCCTGCTGCGGGTCGGTTCCGGCGCGGTACTCCGCGAGGTTCGTCGCCCCGTCCATGTCGTCATCGAGGTTTGCATCGCTCGGATCGCTCGGATCCAGCCCGTTTTCGGTCTCCCACCAGTCCGGCATGCCGTCGCTGTCGAAATCTCCGGGGGATGGGCCCGGGGTTGGGTTCGCGGCCATCCAATTGACGGGGTCGTTGCCGTATTCATCCGGGCTGATGCGTTGCAGAGAGGCGCCGCCGCCATCGGCCGCAATCGGCCAGGGCGCGCTGTCCGAATACCTGACGCGATCCGCCAGAACGTAGGGGACAAAACCGGCATCGGGATCGGGGGCGGCCTGGGGAGTGTCGGGTTTATACAGTTCGACACTTTCGCCGCCATTATCGAGTTTGCCGGCGTAAGGGCCATAAATCGGGACTGTCGGCTCCAGGCTATACTTGCTGCGGAACGCCGCCAGCGAGCCCTGGTCGTTCACGGGATCGAAGGAGACTACCAGGAAGCTCGAATTGGGCGCCACGGTCGTGTTGGGAGGGAAATTGAAACTAACGGCATCGCGCAGCCGCCAGACGTTGGATGGAAACGAGGGATGAAACAGCAGCACCGGGTTGGCGGAAATATTCCGCAATTCGAGGAACTCATCCACGATGTTGTCGTTGGTGCCGTTGTCCGGCGGATGATACATAATTTCGCTGATGACTATGGGACCGACCACAGGATAAGCATTTGGCAGCCCGATGCCCATACGAAATTCATCTGACGTGTCGGGGTTGTCCCGGCCAAAGGTGCGGCGGCTCAGGGCCACAAAATCGGCTCCCACACTGGTGACGTGCCTTCCCATGGGAACGCCGTTTTCCGAGGCGCCGAACTTCGCGGTCGCGCGATAGCCAGTCAGCACGCCCCCGGCCGCCTGTGCCAGGTGCACTTCGTCGCCGCGGGCGGAGTTGAGCGAAAAGCTTAGCGGCGAATTCGGGTCGGCATTGAATTGGTTTTCGTAAAAAACACGAAATTGTCCGGCGGTAATAACCGTGTTCACCGGGATCAGGTATTTTCGCAAGGCATTCCTGCTGTCGCTCAGATACCAGCCGCCGATATTTACATTGACCGCGCTGGTATTGTGCAACTCGATCGCGTCCTCCAACGGCGCGTCTGTGTGCGCCAGAACTTCGTTAATGACGACGTTGTTCAGCGGCAGGTAGTTCGCATCCTCTGGTGACGCTGTGGTCGTGAAGCTGACGATTACCGCGTCTCCATCCGGGAGCCGGCCCTGGGAAACGCCCGAGGCTTGGGAGCCGAAGCTCACGCCGTTGATCAAAGTGCCGGACGCGCTGGAAATCCCAACGGACTCGCCGCTCGCTGAAAGACGAAAGCTGACATGGTCCGGCCCGGAGCCTGTATTTTCGTCGGCTTCAAAGACCTGATAGGCGAAAGCGCCCACGCCAATAAAGGAGAGGGGCGCAATCCGGTGCTTCGTGCGGTTGACGAGGTCGTCGGACAAGTACAGGTCGCTTAGCTCGACCGGTTGCGGGTCGGGATTGTAAATCTCAAACCAATCATCGCCCGAACTCGGGCTGGCCATCCACTCGTTGACCTTCAGATTGGCCGGGTTGCCCAACGCGGTCACCGCCAGATTCACTGCGCCGAGGGTCGTCTGGCTGAGCACCCAATTCGTGCTTCCGTTGGGCACACGCGAGATCGAGAAATCGGCCGCCTGGAGGCCATAGGCAATCGAGCTGAGGAGTCCGCCACCATTGGCCAGTTTGTCGAACAGATAGACGGCTCCGCCGCTGCGTTCCAGCCCAAACCCCGTGTTGCTCGCGCCAACCGGGAGGTCCGTGTCGAACTGGATCACACGATAGCCGAGCGGGGGAATACTCAAACCGGGCGGAAACACAAACCGGCGCGGTAAGGCGGGATTGTCGCTCAAGCTCATGTCGGCCAGATCGACCGAACTGCCGGAAGGATTGTACAATTCAACGAAGTCCGGCGTGTTACCGAACCCATTCGTCAGCCGTGTGTTGTATGCCAGCACTTCGTTGATCACGAGGGTTTGGTTCGGAATGATAATGCCTGGATTGGGCGACCCCGGCGTCGGCGTGCTGAAGAACGCGATGGTCGAACTGCCGTTCGGCTGGCGGCCTTGCGAGACATCAGTCGTCTGCGGCCCGTAAATCACGCAATCGATGAGCGTCAGGTCGGGCGCGGAGAGACCGATCATTCCTTGCTCAGGCGAGAGCCGGAAATTCAGATGCTCCGGGCCGTTGTCCGTCTCGCCGTCAGCAGTAAACACGACGAACCCGCCCGCGGGAATGAAGCTCAGCGCCGCGATTTCGTGGAGGTTCGGCGCGCCCAGCGGGTTGTCGGTCAGGAACAATCCGCCGAGGGCAACCGGCAGCGGCTCGGGATTAAACAACTCGATGAAATCATCCGCAAACGGGGTCACACCATCTGCAAGCCATTCGTTGATCTTCAAACCACCGAAGTGCCCGGTGCGCTGAGCCACGTTGGTCCCGCCAATGGTCGGCATCGTTAGTCCCCAGGCGCCGCCCGCCAGCCGGCCAATTGAGCGATCCGCAATTTGCGGTCCGAAGGCAATCCGGTCGATCAACCGCCCGCTGGTGTGGAACAGGAACAGCTCGTCACCCTGTTGATTGAGCGCAAAGCCCAGATGCAGCCCCGGCGGCGTGACTTCGTTGTCGGCGTAAAGAATGCGGTATTGACCCGCGCCGAGGATTGTTCCGGGCGGGAAGAAGTATTTGAACGGCTCGTCCGGGTCGTCCGTCATTCCCATTCCGGTGAGGTCCACCGCGCTCGAACCCCCATTGTACAGCTCGACGAGGTCGGGGAACCTGGTGCCCACCGGAACGGCGCTGTCGTTGCGTGCGAGCACTTCGTTGATCCGCAAACCGAACGCGCCGTTATTGACCGTCCATGTTTTGGAAATCGTAGCGTTCGTTTGCTCCTGGTACACGCCGGCAGAGTTTTTTCCGATGACTAATACGGTGTAGTTGCCATTCGTCAGGCCGGTTAAATTGATCGAGTTGCTCACGGACGTTTCCGCCCCGAACGCGCCATTGTTCAGCCGGTAGCGGTAATGCGTGATCCCCGGCCCGCCGACCTTCAACGTCGCGGTCGTAAGCGGCGTGGGCGACGCCGGCTCACCGGAAATGGACGCGCCCGCGGGCACATATGCACCCATGTCAAGCCCGTTCGGCCCCGTCCCAATGCCTGGGGAACCTACCGCGAGCCGCCAGTCGCTGTTGTTATCCACGAACAGGGGATTCAGATTCAAGTTCCCAACACCCGGCCAATTCGTCCCCTGCGTAATGGAACGATTCACAGTAAGGTCGGTATTCGTCTCGGTCGGGTGATTGAAATATAAAAACCGGAACAGCGCGGCGTTGTTCCATAGAATACAGCCATCGAGCAACGCGCCGCGGCCGGGGTTGACGTTCCGGTTCGTCTCGTCAAACGAAATCGCCGCGATCGTGCAGCCGACAATTGTGTTGTTATGCGCCGTCAGAAACGCGCCGTTCTTCAGCAGCACGGCGTGGTCGTTGTCATAAAACACGTTGCGCGCGACTGTGACTTCGGAGTTGTTGTCCGTCGCGATGGCGTGCGAGGCGCTGTCGCGCGGCGCGTCCTGGTGGATGTGCTGGAACAGGTTGCCCTCGATGTGCGCGTCGGTGCCGTCAATGTCCACCGCGTCATCGCTCCCGCCGTCGAAAGTATTATTGAGCACCTGCAGGATCGGCCCCGGACGCTTGCCGCCCGTGAAGTCTATAATGTCGCTGTAGCCTGTAGTGCCCCCGAAATAATTTCCTTCGATGATCACGTATCCGCTCGCCGGCATGCCGTTGCCGTGGATCGTCTCGTTGTCCACAATCGAAGGGAAAACCGAGTTGCGAATCAGCGCGGATGAATTATTCAGTTCGATAATTGTCCGCGTCGTTCCGGAGAACACGACATGGTCGATCAGGATCGTCGAGTTGTGCGCGGTGATTGGGTCCGCGGTGGCCGCAAACTCCACGTCCGCGAAGGTGATCCGGTTCTCCAGCAGCGAATTGGTAAATCGGATGCCGCCCCACGTATTCGCGGTGCCAGGCAGGCGGGTGAGCTGAATGCGCCGGCTTGCCGTGCCCTCCGCGAGCAAACGGCCATTGACGGTCAGGATCGCCCCCTGGGCAAAGTAAATGGTGGCGCCAGCCTCAATGGTCAGCGTGGCGCCCGAAGCGATCACTACGTTTCCATTGACAACATGCGGACCCGCGCCCGCCGTCCAGGTCGTGTTCGCCGCGATGTTGCCCGGCGAGCTGGTGGTTGATCCGTCGTCATACCACACGTCAAGGGAGATGCGCTCGACCTCCACCCCGTTGGCGCCCAGCGCCTGGACGGTGATCGTATTGATCCCCGGCTGCACGGCCAGGCCGCTGATCGACCATGTGCCGCCGACGGGCGTCCATTGGGCCACTATGCCGTTGACCCGGATGATCCGTGTTTCAATGGCGTTGGCGGCGCCGTCCAGGGATATTGTCGGCGAGGTGGTGCGGGGATAACCGTTTTGAATCGGGAGCCCTGAAGTGACCGTGAGCGCGGGCGGGAGCTGAGAGAGTACATAAGCGCGGCGCTGGGCTGCCCAGTCTTTCATCGCACTGATCGCGTTGTCTGAAACCCAATCGCCGAGGGCAGAATCCAGCAGCGGTTCCAGTTCTGCCGCTGAAAACGTGCCTTCGGCGAGGCGCTTCAATTCAGCATAATAGAGAGGCACAAACTCCGGGTGGCGGAGAAACCTATTGACAACTGCGTTGGCGGTGGCGCGAAAAATCGAACTGCTCGGGGAAAGCCCGCCGAGCCCAAGATCGGTGTCGTGATCGTGCGGGAGGATGATGAAGCGCGGGTCGGCCACCCCGCGGTACATTGAATAGTCGTCCGGGTCGCCGTTGCTGCCGATAGATGTCTCGTTATAGCCGATCATCGTCATGAGCGCGAAATAGGTAATCCAGGCATCGACATTGACGACGCGCCGGACAGCGGCGGCGTAATCGCTGTCGGGCGTATTGTTCAGGACGAAGGTGAGGTTGATCAGGTCGCTCCAGTCATTCTCGCTGACGTTGGATTGCTTGGAATAGCCGGCGCTGATATAATTCTGGGGATTGGTGCCGCGATGGCTTAAATCCGCGCCGGGGCGGCTGCATCGGTAAAGATTGCCGTCCGAATCAAGTGGAAAATGGTTTTCGGCAAAATCGGTGTCGAGTTCCTCGAGGTGAATGTAGGAGCCGAATTGCGGCGCGCCGCTGGCCGCCTGGTTGACGCCGTTGACACGCACCTGAACGGCGATCGCCTCTTCCGCGTGCAGGCCGGACTTGCGCGAGAGAACGCTGCCGGCAAGCTGGGAATGGGTGTTGATGGTGTTCAGGTTGAAGGCCGTCACGCCGTTCCAGCGGTTGTCGGCGGGGACATTCAGACGGTAGTTCGGCGGGTCGTATCCGCGGCTACCGGCGCCGCGATGGCGCAAGCCAATGCGGTAGCGCACTTTCGTCTCGACGCCATCGGAAGTGACCAGCGTCCCGTTCATTTCCGCGTTGCTGTTGGCGTTCGAGCGGTTCAGCCCTGCCAGCAGCGCACGCTCGGTCTCCGTCATGACGATGCGGTAAAAAGGCTGATTGCCGCCATAGCTCTGCTCGTCCACCTGGAAGAGGGCATTGGCGTTTTGGGCGAAGGTGATACCGTCATTCTGGCGCGCGGGAGGCGGCCAGGTGCGGGTGTTGGCCGACGAGTCAGCGGCGCGGATATAAAACTCGACGATATCTTTGTCGTCCATTGCGGGCAGAATGGCCCCGTAAATCCGGTCGCCCGCAGTTCCATCATTGTGCGCGCCATCATCAAACATCGGCGCAGTGGAAAACGCGTTGGTGGCCACCGTATTCGCCAGCCGGTGGAAAAGCGTCACGGTTACGCCGTTGGTTTCGTCCCGAATGTCCGCCGTAATCGTTACCGGCTGGGTCGAGTTCGGCACGTAGGGGAAATGGCGGGCGTTCAGGATCAAGGGCGCGGTGTTGCTCGCCGCGACAGAGTTGGCGACCCCTGGCGTGCCGTCCGGCGTCGCGCTGGGAGCCCAGTTCTGTCCGTACTCGTTCGGCAGGCGCCAGTTCACCAATTCGAGCGAACTTCCCCCGCCGTCAGCCGCATCGGACCACGTCCAGCCCTGAGGGTAGATGGGCGAACGGATTCGCACCGCCCAGTCGCCCTCGTCGGCGTATTCGACCTGGTCCACGCGATTGCCCAGCGCGTCCTCGAGTTCGATTTCCTCGCCGGTATTGCTCAGGATTCCCACCCAATTACCGATCACGTTGGGAACCCCTGGGTATTTCGCGGAAAAAGCAGCCGTATTCGCCACGATAACGAGGAAATCACCGCCGTTAAGCGTGACATTCGGGAAAGTAAAATTGACGCCGCCGCGCAGACGCCAGCCCGTCAAGTTGATGGGAGCCGTTCCGCTGTTCCACAGTTCGATGTATTCGTCGTCCGTCCGCTCGCTAGACGGGTGGAACATGATCTCGTTGATCACGATCGCGCTCGCCGCCAGGTTCGTGTTGAGCGTGTAAGTCCATGTGCCGCCAGCAAACGAGTTCTGCGCGACAGCAAAATCGCGAATGCCGTGGCTGGTGATCCATTGGAGCGTGACGGCGCCGTTGGCGGGTTGATTGATCTGAAATACATATGGCCCGGCCAAGGAACCGCTGACGCTCGTCGCCGGACTGCCATTGACTAACAAGTCGCTCGACTGCACTCCTCCGACTGGTTCGCTGAGTGTCACTTCGACCTGCCTCAACTCGTTAAGCGTCGCCTCGGGGGGTGGCGCGAGCCTGAGCGTCGTAGGCGCGATGACATCGACCAGCGTGTATTGCCAGCGCGCGCTGCCGGCATTCGCGTCAAACGCTTTCGGGGGCGCCTCGCGATCAGTGATTCCATGGCCTGTCGCCCAACTGACACTGATCGGGCCTTCTGGCGGTTGGGCCAAACTGAAGGTGTAAACCGCGTTCGACCCGGCAACGCCCGTCGCCGGAACTCCGTTGATCAGCAAATCGCCGGCGTTCACACCATCGACAGGCTCGCTGAAGTTCACTGTGATGGCTGTCAGGCTGTTCACGGTTCCTGCCGGCGGCGAAACGGACGCCGCGGTTGGAGCAGTCGAGAGCGTAACGAATACGGTCGCGACGGACGATGTCGCACGCCCGCCGAGGTTGTCAGTCGCAATCGCGGATAACTGATAGGTCCCGATTGGCACCTCGCTCCAAATGAAACTAAACGGCGCCTGGTTATCTTCGGCAAGCTTCGTGGCAGCCTGGAAAAACTCGACCTTATCAATCCTGCCGTCGCTGTCGTTGGCTGCGGCGTTGATGGTAATGAGGCCGGGTGCAGTGTAGGTGGATCCATCGGCCGGGCCTGTCAATATGATTGTCGGAGGTGTGTTGTTGATGGGGCCGGTGTTCCCAAGCAGTTCCAGGGCGAAGCTGATGTCTGAACTGCCCGACGACTGCTGGTGTATTTCCGCTGCCAGGACATTGACTCCGCTCACCAGGTTGTTCGTGCCCACGCTGATGGAAAAGTATGTCTCCTCTTCGCTGCCGCCGACCGCCACCGGTGCGGTGGTCAGATAATCGACCGGTCCCTGCGGCATATTGCTGCGGAACACTTCCGTGCCATTCAGATAGACGATCACGCCATCGTCCCGCAGCACGCGCAGGGTCATATAACTGTACGCGCTCGGGTCCGGCACACTGAACGCATGCCGAAAATAGGTCGTGATGTAGCGCGGATTCCCTTGATTAACGACCGTTGCTTCGTCGTTGTCGCCGTACCCCAACTCCGCCGGTCCCTCCGACCACCCCGTATCGTTAAAACCCGGGCTCACCCACGCCGTGCCAAGGTTTGCTCCAGTGTCAAGGTATTTCCAGACCGCATTAGCCATTACCAAAACCGCCGGCCCGATTCCCGTCACGGTAATGCTCACCGGCGCCGAGGCCGAAGCCGCGCCCAGATTATCCGTCGCCACCGCTTGAAGTTGATACGCCCCGGCCGGAACGCCGGTCCAGTTGAACGCATACGGCGCCAGCGGATCATCCGCCAGTTTCGTTCCGTTGCTCAGAAACGACACATTGGTGACCGTCCCGTCCGAATCGCTGGCGCTCGCCTGGATGTTGATCGTCGCAGGCTCGGCGAACACGGCGCCATTGGCCAGATTGGTGATAGCCACGGAGGGCGCGCTATTCCCCGTCCCAGGAACAAATCCATGCAGCCCGAGATTGAAGCTGACATCCGAGCTCGATCCGCTCGATTGATGGACCTCGACCGCCAGCACATTCATCCCGTTGACGAGCAGTAGCGGATCAACGGCATTCGTAAACCAGGCGCTTTCCTCGGGCACTCCGACGGCAACGGACGCGGCCGTCAGGTAATTTACCGGGCCGTTGGGCATGTTGCTGCGAAACACTTCGACGCCGTTCAGATACACCACCGCGCCATCATCCCTCAACAGCCGCACGTGCAACCCCGTCACGTCCTGCGGGTTCGACACTGGAAACTCGTGCCGGAAATAGGTCGTAATAAAGAAATTCCCAGACGGCCCTGAGTTAATCGTCGTGACCTCGTCACCGTCGCCATAGCCCAGTTCGGCAGCCCCCAGCGACCAGTTCGTGTCGTTAAAGGAAGGCGAAATCCAGTTCGTTCCCTGGTCAGAGCCGTTGTCGAGATACCGCCAGCTCGCGCCGGCAGGAACGAGGGTGACAGGAATGGCTGCTGAGGCGGGGAGGAGTGAAAGACTTAAAAAAGTTAAAAGGGCTAAAACAGTTGAACGGTTGAAGAGTTGAAGAGTTTCGGGCGCTTTAGAATTCCGCCGGGTCGTGGAGTGCGCCTGTCCTCTGGCGCATTCTGTTGCAGTTGCAACGGAACTGTACCCATCGAGGTAAGGTGGGGGCTGACTTCCTGAGCCTCTCTTTAACCGGTCAGTCAGCCCCCTCCTTACGTCGGGGGCTACAAAGCTTCCTGATTTCTGCATTTAACGATTTAACCTTTTTAACTTTTTTAACTCTTCCGCTCTTCACCCATTCATGGCACCCGCGGCGTCGCCAGACGGTAAAACCGCCTGCTGACCGTGGCGGGAGGGCTGTCGATTAACGTTACTATACGATTGCTCGTGGTCGCTGTCACATCATTCAGCCGATTCCACGCCCCCGGCAGCAGTGAATCGCGGTGTTCCACCGTGTAGGTTCGGTTGCTGACGGCCACAAAACTTATCCGCATCGACCCGCTGATCGCCAATTCCGACTCGATTGACTCGATCCGCAAATAACTCTCCGGATCCCGCGGATCGGTCCCGGCTCGGTACTCTTCGAGGTTGCTCAGCCCATCCTGGTCCGCGTCATCGTCGGCGTCGTCCGGATTCCCGGCGCTGAACATGTACGTGTTCTCCCACACATCCGGCATGCCATCGTGGTCTTGATCCGTTAAAACCGTTAGCAGCCCGGACTGGCTCTGGATGCCAGGCACATAGAAGGCCGCGTTTGTGATGACGACGCGATAGCTTCCGGCGTGGTTCGTCTGCACGTTCGTGATCGTGAATGAACTCGTCCGCTCCGGGCTGATAAATTTGGCCACTTCCGTTGTGACCTTCCGCCATTGATAACCAAACGGCGGCGGATTGCCCGTAATCTCAACGGTGAAGGTCACATCTTCGCCCGCCAGCACGGTCTGGCTTTGCGGGTGTCGCGTGATCACCGGGTTGATCAGGATGCGCAATTCCGCCGGCTCGCTGATCACCGCGCCGTTATTGTCGCTGACGATGACCGTGTACGCGCCCTCGTGCGGAAGCTGGGCTTCGTGGATCATGTAACTGGCGTTGGTCGCGCCCGCCAGGTCAACGCTGTTGGACCGCCACTGGTAACGCAACACGCCGGTTCCGTTCGCCACTACCGTAAATGTCACGTTCGAGCCGGGCCGCACGTCGCGGCTTGGCGGATGAACGGAAATCTGCGGCGGCGTGGTCACAAACAACGTCACCGTCTCGCTCAAGGCCGATCCCGCCGAGTTTAGGACCAACACATGATACTCACCTGAGTTCGCCGGCTGAGCGTTCACCAACGCCAACACCGCGTTCGTCGCATTCCCAAGGTTATTGCCGTTGTGGCGCCACTGGTAACGCAACGGCTCGGTGCCGGTTGCAGCCACTTCGTAAGTGATCGTCGCCCCCGCGGGCGAGGTGCGCATTGGCGGACCCGGCTGCTGCGTGATCGTTGGCGGCACACCGCCCCCGTAAGCGGCGCCCGGTGTTGGCGTTGCCGCCTGCCAATTGGCCGGATCGCTCCCATGCCGCAGCAAATCCTCCCGATGCAACGACGGCCCGAACCCGTCCGCGGCCAGCGGCCACGGGTTTTGATCGCCATAAATCACTTCATCGACAATCACCCACGAAACGCTGTCGCCCGGCAGATCAGGCGCTTGCGGCGTTTCCAGCGCAACGCGACCGCTGCTGTTGGGCAGCTTGCCGTCTGTGTACGGCCCGAAGACCGGCAGATCGCCTGAAACACCGTAGGTCGCGCGGAACAGGTTCGATTGCGCGGCGTTCGTCGGCGCGAAATTGACCACCAGCAATCGGCTCATCGCGCCGATCGTCACCTCGTTCGGAAACGTAAAACTCACTCCGCCGTCAATTCGCCACGCGCCATTCGTGTTGAACAGCGGCAGCGGGGTGCCCGTCGGATTGAACACTTCGATGAACTCATCGACACTGTTGTCGTTCGTGCCGCCGACGTCAGGCGGATGATACATCAGTTCCGAAATCACCACACCCAAATCCGGCGCCGCGTTGGAACCGTTGCGCGTGCGTGGCGTCAGCCCATACCAGAACGGCCCGCCATCGGGATAACGTCCCAGCGACCACTCGTTCTCCTGTCCTTTGAAGGAAACAGCATCCACCACCCGGTCCTGCCCGCCGCCGGGCAAATGCGACAACAACACTTCCTCCCCCGCCTTGTTCAAGCCGAAGCCGATATTCGTCGGATTGTGGAAACCGGTCTGCTCGTCGAAACTCACGAAGCCGCGCGCCGGGATCGTCGTGTCCGCCGGGATCATCCACTTGGCCAGGTTCGTCCGGTCGTCGCTCAAGAACCAATTTCCGCCAAACGTAAACACCGCGTCCGACGTGTTCTGCAGTTCCAGCCAATCGTTGGAGTCGAGTTCGTTCATGAAATCCGTGTGGGCGACGATCTCATTCAGCCGCACAGCATCGTTCGGCTCCGGGTCCGCCGAACCGGGCGAGCCTTTAATGCGCGCACTCGCCCGCCAATTGCCCCCGTAATTCAGCGCGCCGCTCTTCTGCCCGTTCATCGCCGAGACCAATGGCACCAGCGAATGCCCCGATCCGTCTGCTGACACCGGCCAACCCCGCCCGTCGCTATACTCAAAACTCGCGATGTCATCACCCCCCGCCGATGTCCGCAGCGTCACCTGTTCCCCGCCATTGTCGAAATTGCCCGAATACGGCCCAAGCACCGCGACGTTGCTGCTGAGACCATAGTAGGCGCGAAAAGCCGCCGCATTCGTCGCCTTTGCGAGCACCAGGTAGCCGCCCGGCGGAATCGTCAAACCCGCCCCAAAT
Organism: Limisphaerales bacterium; assembly: GCA_022616725.1. Classification (GTDB taxonomy): domain Bacteria; phylum Verrucomicrobiota; class Verrucomicrobiia; order Limisphaerales; family JAKEEH01; genus JAKEEH01. The sequence continues at coordinate 19,906 of JAKEEH010000011.1, forward strand.
GTGTAATCGATCCCTTGCGTGAATTTCGCCCCGTTCAACTCCAACGGCAGCGGCCCGCCCGTGTGGTGCAACTCCACATAATCGTAGTCGTTGCCCGCCGGCGAATTATACATCAACTCCGTGATCCGCAGATTCGCCAGCAACGCCGCCGAAGTATCCGGCGGCCCGCACCGGAACTGCACCGGCGCCGACCACCGGCTCCATCTCCCCGTCGTGTCCCTGAATCGGCAGCGCACGCGGTACGTTTCGCCGGCTTTGACTGCGCTCGATGGGATGGTCACGTCGCTGTTGAACACGGTGACGTCGCCGCTCTCCCACGTCGCCGTGATTTCGTATTTCGCGGCCTCGGTCAGGCTCGAAACAGGCACGTTCGTCGGCGTGATTTCAGCAATGCGCCATTTCATCGCCGCGAACGGGTTGGCGCCGCTGTAATTGGCGGCCCGGAACGTCAATCGATTCAAGGGAAAATCCGTCGGCCCCGTCGCCGTAATCACCGGTTGGGCCGGAATTTGCGTGTCATTTGCGATCCCGTCCAGGAACGCGCCCCGAATGTTCACGTAATTCTTCACGATCTGGATTGCCCCGTTGAAGCTGCCCCGCAAGCTCGAATTCGTCGCGGCTTCCGGGCTGAATTGATAATATTCGCCCTGGCCGGCCTTTTGCGGGTTCTGCGAATACACTGTCCCAACCATCTTCGGGTTGAAATCCCACATGAACCGGTCGGCATCGAGAATCGTCGGCCCATTCGTCGGGCCGCGCAGCAGCCACGCATACTCGTCAATCAAACGATGCGCCTGGTCCGTGTTCCACAGCAGGTCCCGCACCTCGCGGATCCGGTTGCGATATTGCATCTGCACCGCTGGACGGCTGCCGTCCAGCAAGCGTTGGTAAATCCGATCCACGCCTCCGCAACCCGCATCGTACATATTGTTCGCCCACGTCAGGTCGAAGTCCCATGAATGCACCTGCCACAGCCTCGTCACCGGATTCCTGTAGTAGAAAAAATTCTTGTCGTAACAAATGTCGTAGTGATGGATCGCCTGCACCATCGTCTGGTAGCTCAGGTAATGCCCAATGTTCAGGTTCGTCCGCCACCACGCTTCGCTCGCGCCCGTGTAGTTGCCGAGAAAGTAATTCAGGTCCGATTTGTCCGCCGGCCCCAGCGGGCCCATGTTGTTCAATTCTCCGGTGCCGCCCTCCATCTTGTACAAATTCCCGTCAGGCAATCCGTGCTCTTCCAGGAACCGCCCATCCTCCTGCTCAATCGCCAGATACACACCCCAAAAGTCCCCCTCGTATTGCGTCGTCGGCGACGCTTCTGCCGCTTCGTCGATCACTCGAAATGTGCAAAACGTCGTATATGGCGACTCCACTCCGGCAAGATTGAACATCTTGAACCCCACCGCCTCGAACATCCCCTGCTCTCCCCGATGCCAGAAATCCCGCTGCTGTATGCTCGCGCCCAAATTCAGCTTGCGCCACGGCACGTCAAATTTCTTGCCCCAATCATCCTTCGCCTCAAAGTCATGCCCCCGATTGAAGTCGAACTTCCACATGTTTTTCACCATCGAGTAACGCCACACGCCCCCGCGCGCACGATAGCGGATGTGATCATACACGTGGCCGTCATAGACCAGCGTCCCGTTCCATTTGTAGAGATCACCCCCGTAGCGCTCGAACCATGTCGCCGTCTCCACCGAAGTCCTTTTGCTGATCAGGTGATAGCAAGGCAAACGCCCTGTCACCGACGATGGAAACACCGTCGCTGTCCCGCCGCCGTTGAGCGATCCACGCCATTCCGGAATGCCGTTGTAAACGAAATACGCAAAGTTCGGCTGCGCATCATCCGCATAAGGCACGCGCACCGACCGTCCGCCGCCGTCAAACGCCACAATCCGATATCGCACCAGCCGCCGATGCGTTTGCACCGATCCCGGCAACCGCGCCGAATAAACATCATCTCCTGCAACGGCGTCTCCGCCCGCTCCGCTGTCGTTCATCGCCACGGGTGTCCAGTTGTTAGTATAGGCTGTGTCCTTAATCTCAATATAGCTTCCCGGATCGACCAGTTGGTAGAGCAGGGTCACATTCGTCACCGAGTCTGCGTCGGTGACTTTCGCGGTGATCATCACCGGTTGCCCGCTGCTCGGCTCATTGGGCGAATGCTCCACCCGCCGGATTTGCGGAGGTATGTTGTTCGCGAACATGTTGTTGACTCGCCCCGGCGATGGTCCCGAACCCGAACCGCCTCCATATCGTGCAATCAGCCGCACATCGATGTAACAGTCGCTGCTCCCGCTCAATACCGAGTTGTGCAGTTGAATCGCGATGATGTTCGTCCCCTGCACGATATAACCCCCGACGTTAGGAGGGGGCAGATTAAACACGTTAAATGTCGCATCCTCCCGCGCCGCCCCCGCCGTTCCGTTGTAGGGCAACTCCCCGATGCTGATGTTCGCGTTCAACACGTTCGCCCCGTTGATGAACACCTTGAACCCGTCGTCGTACATTGCCTCCAGCGTGAGCCCCGAAAGTTGCGCCAGGTTCGTCACCACGAACGTGCGCCGCAGAAACACCGAGATGTATGCCCCGGGCATGTCATTCAGCGGCGTGCCAAGCGGAATCGAGGGATCGTAACCAATCGGCAACGCCCCGCTCCCCCAGCTCGCGTCATTAAAATTCAGTTGACGCCACGCCGTCGCCGGGCTCGAGGCTTCATTCGTTCCCTTGACGTATCTCCACGTGGAACCGCTGCTCAGAATCGTCACCCCGGGCGACGGCGTGCCCGCGCTCGCCCCCGACGCCCGCCAGCTCCCGCCCAGGTCATTGTCCAGACTCGGGTTGACCAACTCGATGGAGTTGCCCGGCGGATCGCCCACCGTGGGCCAGGGAAAGCCGAGTTGATATTCGACTTCGTCCTCCACTTGCCCGGCCGCGTTCTGCAGCACGATCCTCTCGCCGAAATTATTGAGATTTCCCGTCCACGGGCCGAACGGCGTGAAACCAAATTTTGCCCGAAACGCATTCGTATTCTCGGATACCACCAGGTAGCCGTTGCCGGCAATCGATGCCCCCGCCGGAAACGTGAACTCCACCCCCGAACTCAGCCGCCATCCGGCCAGGCTCACGGCCGCAGGCGACGTGTTGTGCAACTCCACAAACTCGACCAACTCCGTCTTGACATCTGGATTATGATGAATCTCGTTGATCACCACCGTCCCGGCGCGCGCCGTAACCTCCCCGTAACCTGCAAGGCACAGGGCTGCGGCACACATCAAGCGCGTGGTTCCGGCATGATCCATGAAAGTTGAACACCATACCCGCCGATGAAGCCTATTTCAAGCAATGTTCCTTCACCAAACAGCTCTACCCAGCTCATCAAGCCGAAAGGAGTTTTCGCGGGTTGAACCCTCGAACCTCATCGTACGACGTAAAGCGCCAGAGGACAGGCGCACTCCACGACCTGGCGGAACTGTCAACGGCCCACGCTCCTGCGCTTGCGTCGTGGAGATGACATGAGTATTGGCGGGCGA
>JAKEEH010000579.1 GCA_022616725.1 Limisphaerales bacterium
ACTGGATCCTCGAGAGCGCGCATGCCAAGAACCAGCGCGTTGCGGTATTCACGGGACCCGTGTTCCGCGAGGACGATCCGATATTTGTCACTCGGGACGAAATGAGGGTGCCCGTGCCGCTCGAGTATTGGAAAGTGATTGCAATGCTCAATCACGAGGGCGAGCTCACTGCCACCTCATACCTGTTGTCGCAGGAGGACCTTATTGCCGATATGGTTGAGGCACCCAAGGAACCCAAAAGTTTCCAGGTCCCCGTACGCATGATCGAGCGGCTCACTAAGCTCAATTTTCACGGACTTGCCGAGCACGACCCGTTTGTGAGCCGGCAGGAAGCGACGGGAGTCGAAATGCTGGAGCTTGCTTCCTATGAAGACATCGTGTTGTCGTAACTGTCGACGCGAATTTGGGGTCAATGCGTGCTCCGGATTGACGACGCAATGATCGCCGCACAATTGCTCGGATCGACACAAGGACGAAAGCCATGATGCCCGGCGTACAGGTTGAAGAGATCTGGAAGGCCCTGTGCACGGGCTATGCGAAGAATTCGCTTCGCCAGATGCTGCGCTGTCGATTGAATATCGACTTGGACGACATTGTTGGCGACGGTCCTATGAAAGATATGACCTTCAATCTGTTAGATGCTGCGGAGCGCGAGGGATGGGAAGTTGATTTGGTGCGTGAAGCTTATCGATACAACCCCCGCAATCCGGATCTTATGCGCGTGTATCAGAAATACGGGTTTTCAGTGGCAGCCGACGTGCAGCAAAGCGGGGCTCGGTTGACGGCAGGGGAACAACCCGTGACCGATTTGAATTTCGAGGTCACGGTGAATGCGAATCTGCCGCCCTTCGATGTCGTCGCCTGGCGAGAGAACATGCTGGATATGGAGGGTCGAGTGTGTCGCGTCGAGTTGAACAACGGGACGCCGCGGAAGGGCACCGGGTTTTTAGTTGGGCCAGACGCTGTACTTACCAATTACCACGTCATGCAGCCAATCATTGATGATGTCGGCAAAGCGGCTGCGGTCATCCTGCGGTTCGATTACAAGAAGTTGCGAAACGGCCAGGACTCCTGGGGCGTTCCCGCAAAGCTGCACGCGGATTGGCTGATCGATCACAGCAAGTTCTCACCGGCCGAAAAACAGGGCAAAACCCCCGACATTCCTCCTCCAACTCCCGACGAATTGGACTATACGCTCGTTCGCTTGAGTGAGCGGCTGGGCGACGCGCCAATCAAGTCCGAGGCGCCCGCAAGTCCGCGGCGGGGGTGGGTCCGCGTGCCTGACGGCGGTCCGCCGCTGTCGCCGGACATGCCGCTGGTGATACTGCAACACCCAAATTGCGCGCCACTCAAAATGGCTTTGGATACGAAAGCGCTCATGGCGCTGAACGCCAACGGGACGCGAGTGAAGTACGCGACGAATACTGAACCCGGATCGTCCGGTTCACCCTGTTTCGATTTGAACTGGAACCTGGTTGCGCTGCACCATTATGGCGACGCCGCCTTCGGACACCCGCCGTATAATCAGGGGATTCCCATCGCGGCGATCCGGCAGCGGCTGGGAGAGAAGGCCGAGGCGCTGGGCGGGGATTTGCCGCAATGAACCGAACGTTCGACCGGCATAGGTGCGCGTGTAGGATTCACCCCTGCGGCGATAGGCAAGCAACTGCGTTACGATTTGGCGATCATAATTTCCGCAATGCGTTCGGCGAGGGCGCCAATCGTACGAGAAGGATTCACGCCCAGCGCCTCGGGGATGATTGCGGCGTCGGCGACGTACAAGTTTTCGTAGCCAAACACCTGGCCCGCGTGATTGACGACTCCGTCGGCGCGACTTGTGCCCATGTTGCAGCCGCCGAGTGGGTGTGGTGTCACGACGCTCTGGCAGAATTTGTAGTAGGCCGGGACGACCGGCACGCCGCCGGTTACCTCGGCCAGCCGACAGTGCATCTCGACGACGGTGTCAAATGCTTTTTTCGACTTCAGGATTCGCCAGGAAAGATGCAGCCGTCGCGGACCAATTAGCCACCAGCGTCGCCGCAGAGTAAAAACACCGTCGGTCACGTCGGCCGCTTGCGCGAACCAGGGCATGACGTGCTGCAGCGGGTGGCTCGAGCGCAATGCGTTTTGGAGGTGCCCCAGTATTATTTGCGCGAACTCGCCGTGCACCAATTTATTGTCGCAACCTTGCATGCCGCTATAGAGCAAATGGGGCATTCCTCCGTCTTCGATCCAGAACCGCTCGCTGCCCTGGCTGCCATCCTGAAAGTCAATTGCGGTGGAAATTGTGGGCCCGATGCTGGGGTGAACGGTGCGACCCAAGTGCACGGCTGGCGTGAGAAAGTCGCCGTTGCTGCACCAATTGCGACCGAGGAACGCACTGATCCGCGGCAGGCTTTTCGTCTCCATTTTGCAGCGGAGCAACAGTTCGGTCGAACCGAGCGACCCGGCGGCTACGATCACGCGCCTTGCCGTCTGATTCGTGGCAACGCGGCGACCGGCATCGACGCGCGAGGAATGAACTCGATATCCGCCTGCGATCGGTTCGATATTATTGACCACGTGCAACGGCCGCACTTCGGCGCCATGACGCTCCGCGACCGGGATGTAGTTCTTGTCGAGCGTGTTCTTTGCTCCTACCGAGCAGCCGATATCGCACTCGCCGAGGTGAACACAGTAGCCCTGCTCGATCCCGTGTTGATTGATAAACGTGCGCGACTCAGCGACTGTCGGCGGCCGGTCGATGTCGAGTTTCATCTCGGGGTCGAACGAAACCGCTAACTCAAGCTGCTTGAACCGGTCACTGTGGCCTAGTGCGGTTGCAGCCTCGCGCATCAGGTTCATGCGTGGGTTCCATTGGGCGAGCGGAACCTTTTGCACGCACATGAATTTGGCGACACGATCGTAATACGGCTTGAGCGCCGCGTAAGTGATCTCCGGCGGCCAACCCGAATCGAAGACGTGGGCCGGCGCTTCGCACGAGACGTTGGCGTAGATGAGCGAGCCGCCGCCGACCCCGGCGCCGGCCGCGATGGCTATATTTTGAAACGCGCGAAAATCGAGCCAGCCGTTGCATTTCTCCGGACAGTCCTGGTCCCACACCCAAGCGTCTGCCGGCCGGCGTGGATAGTTATTCGTTTCCCAGCGCCGACCGCGCTCCAGAATGAGGGTCTTGCAGCCAGCTTCGGCGAGTCGGCACGCCGTGATGGCGCCCCCAAATCCGCTGCCGATGACAATGGCGTCAAAGTCCACGTGTTACCTCGCGCCGCAGAAGTCGCCACCGCTTATGTCAGAGTCTTCTTGTAGACGATATCGCCTTCCGCGCTGTGGACGAACTCAGTCAGGCGAGGGCCGTCGAATTCGAGCGTCATGTAACCGTTCGGACCATACTCGTCTTCATGCCCCACGACATGACGGTTTGAGCCGTCCAAAACGATGCCCAACGGCACCATGTTCCTGGCGGGAATTCGCAGCCACCCGGGGTGCTCGGGATCAGGCTTAAACTCTCTAACCGGCTCGCGGAAATACGGGTACCCGCTATGGCCGACGCAGCGCCCAAAGAATCGCCACGTCGGATGTCGATCATAGATGACGCACCGATGCTCGTGCCCCCAATACCAGGCGAAAATGCGCCCGGTTTTGAGAAACTCAGCGAGTTTTTCCACTAGCTTCGGCCCCTGTCCGTCGAGCAGCGAAAATGGTTGATGATGAGAAAAAAGGACTAACCTGCGGCTGTGGTTGTTTGCCAGCAGGCCGCGAAGCCAATCAGCCTGCGGATCGCGGAGGTCGTGGTCGTCGTAGGCCGTGTCGAGCCCGACCAGGAGCCAGTCTTTGTTTTGCAGCGCAAAGTAACTGGCCTTCTGACCAAATTGCCGCAGCGTCTGCTGAAAATAGGCATGACCTCCCGTGTACATTTCGTGGTTTGAATTGAGCGCCCGATTAAGCGCACCATCCACCTTGGGCCACAGAGCGAGAAAACGTTCGGCCACCTCCGCGTCGGTCCCCGAATAGTACACGTCGCCGAGGTGCAATAAAAATTGGTACTTTGCTGCATCCTTGACAATGCTTTGAGCGCAGACCGGAGCGCCATACAGCCCGGTGCCCCAATCGCCAAGCACGGCGGCGCGGAGTTGATCCGGCACGGTCTC
>JAKEEH010000131.1 GCA_022616725.1 Limisphaerales bacterium
AAATGAAAACCAAAATTCATATCGCACGCTTCTCAAATGTTCTTACTTCGGCAGCTTCGCCAAATCGCTTCAGCACAATCTCTCTGCGCGGAATAATCAGCATCGCGGTAATCACAGTGGTTCTGCTTGCATCTCAACAGCGACTCGCATCCCAGAGCACTGTTGATAAGCGCGAAAGCGTCGATGTTGAATTGACGGGGACAATCTTCCAATGCAGCGAAAGCGTAGTTGGATTTTGTGCGGCGGGAACAATCGCGACCGGTCCCCTAAAAGGAACGAAAGAGGCTGCTTACACGGGCGCGGCACTTTCGGCCGGCATGCCGCTAGTCGAGCCAGCAACCACCTTTTCCTATTCTGGAGTCCAGGTCTTCCATACAGAAAAGGGTGACCTTCACATGAGTATCGTCGGAGTCCAGGACACGACGCGACTGGTGTTTACGGAGATAGCTAGAGTAACAGGCGCCACGGGACGATTCGCCGGCGCAAGCGGGAACCTTTTTATATCAGGAACGGTTTCAACAGACGGAGCGAGCTTTGACAGCAGAATCACTGGCGAGATTTGTCTCGACCGCTCCTCTCGATAATCGCTTGAAAGGGACAAGATGAAAACAAAGACTGCAAACATTTCTGTCGCGAACGAAGCATCGATGTGCACGGATCGCCGCACTTTTCTCAAACAATCCGGCCTTGCTGTTGCTGCGGCTGTTGCCGGTGGGCAATCGGCACTCCCCGCTGAAAATCAAGCCATTGCCAATGGGGCCATGAAAAACGCCGCAAGTTGCTCGGATCTTCCTCAGCCACCGACGGACACCGCTCTAAGCCTTGAAGGACAGAATTGCATGTGTTGCTGGGAACATCGGGTGCTGCCATCGGCGCATCGAGATCTCAATCGAAACAAGAACTGCCAGAGTTATGACGAGATGTGTCAGCTATTTCACAGCCCGTTCGACTACCCGCCAATCGTCGATCCCGCTAGGTTGACCTATATTCCCAACCCGCCTCTGGGAGTTCCACCCTGTCAAAAAATCGATGTACCGCCGGTTGTGCCAATCGAGGAGCGAATCAGTCTCAATGGTAAGAATGTACTGATCATTGGCGGCTCGAAGGGCAACGGTAAGGCCGTCGCGGAACGTTTTGCGGCCGAGGGAGCAAAGGTGATCGCTACGTCGCGACATCCGGGCTGCTATGCGAAGCCTGTCGGCTATGAGTTGCAACAACTGGATGTTCGGTTCGAAGAACAAGTCAGGCAGTTTATTCAGAGGATCAAATATCAGTTCGGCGGCAGACTTGATATTCTTATCAATTGCCCAAAGACATTATGGCTTGGACCGCTGGCCGATGCCACTGGGGATGACTTGTTGAATAATGTGGAAATCGACCTGATCGGTTATCATCGTGTTACCCACTACGCGCTGCCTTATATGCGGCACTCGAACGAGACGCGTGTCCTTTCGTTCGGGTCTCTGGCTGCCTACGTGCCGGTTGTTTACGCTGCTGGCGGCTACTCAATGGCCAAACGCGGATTGCAACATTGGAACGATACGATGCAAGTGGAAGAGTTGATGAAAAAGGCCCAGGGGCTGGTGAAGTTCGGCCCGACATTCTCGCTCCTGGAGCCGTTCGATACTCAAACGGCACTTGGCATTGCGGAGTATCAGAGAGCGAGTTCACTCGGGGCAAGCGATCCGCTTGTGCTTGGAGCCCGCTTTTTGAACGCCCAAGATCTATTGAACGGTGTCCCAACTTCGCGCGTGGCAGAACTCGTTTTTCGAGTTGCGGTTGCGTCACAACCCGGCGTGCGGTATGCCGTCATTGAAGATAACCAACCACTTCCTGATGGGACGCCCCTCCTGGCTGCGCTGCAAGTGCTGAACGCTGCCTCCGCAGATGATGCAATTAACTTGATCCAACCACTTAATGCCGCCCGAATTGCGCGGATCCAAGGGGCGCGAACAGATACCATCAATGGCTTTTGTAAAGGTGCTGGCAGAACTCCGCAATAGGATCGCTTGGCCAGGAATTTGAGGTTCTATGAGCACTTCGAGCAGTATAGGATAGGCGCCATCGGAAAGCGCCGTTTTCACCCGATGTCACAAGTCCGCACATGCCAGGAATGCTGGGCGCCGCTGGCCAGCGACGCGCCGGAGGGGTTTTGTCCGACCTGCATGCTGGAAGGGGCGCTGAAGCTGGGCACGCACAACAAGCCGCCAGAAGTCGGAACTACAAACCGTCGCTTCGGCGATTACGAACTGCTGGAGGAAATCGCTCGCGGCGGGATGGGCATCGTCTGGCGTGCGCGTCAGGTTTCTCTGAATCGGACTGTCGCTGTGAAGATGATTCTGGGCGGCGAGTTCGCCAGCCGCGAACAGGCATTGCGTTTTCGCGCGGAAGCGGAAGCGGCGGCGCGATTGCAGCATCCAAACATCGTTCGCATTCATGAGACCGGAGAAGTTGCCGGCCAGGCGTACTTCTCGATGGATTACATCGAAGGCAAAAGTCTTTCCGAACTGGTGCGTGACAAACCGTTCCCGGCGAAACGCGCGGCGGCCTACGTCCAAAGAATTGCCGAAGCGACTCACTACGCGCACGAGCACGGCATTCTGCATCGCGATCTGAAGCCATCGAACGTGCTGATCGACGAGCACGACCAGCCGCGTATCACGGATTTTGGATTGGCCAAGCGCGTTGAGCGCGAATCGTTCATGACTGTGACCGGGCAGGTGCTCGGCTCGCCGAGCTTCATGCCGCCGGAGCAAGCCGACGCGAAGCGGGGCAAGGCGGGCCGCTACAGTGATGTGTATGCGCTTGGCGGAATTCTCTTTTACCTTGTCACCGGTCGCGCCCCTTTTATCGCGGGGACCGTCGCCGAAACGTTGCATCACGTTCTGAACACCGAGCCGGTATCGCCGAGGCTTCTGAATCCCAGCGTGCCCGCGGATATCGCCACGATTTGTCTGAAATGCCTGGAGAAGGACCCGGCCAAGCGTTACCAGACCGCGCAACAGTTGGTGGATGAGCTCACCCGGTTTCTGAATGGCGAGCCGATTCAGGCGCGCCCCGTCGGTCGTGCGGAGAAGACGTGGCGCTGGTGCCGGCGGCATCCAGCCGTGAGCATCGCCATTGCGTGTGCAATTCTCGCTGCAGTGATTGCCAGCCTGTTCGGTGCACAGGCTCGACGTGTCCAGAATCAACTTGCTTGCGAGCAAAAACAAAACGCACTGGACAAGGCGTTGCTGATGGCTTGGAGCGGGGACCTCGACGCCACAGAAGCAGCCATACGCGAGCTCGAGTTGACCGGGGCGTCGGTCGGCAGCGTGCGGATGTTGCGCGGTTCGGTCGCGATACACCGCGGGGATTATCGCGAGGCTGTTCAACATCTCGAACAGGCCTGGAAACTGTCCCCGCAGAGTATGGCCGCTTGCGCAATGCTGATTCAGACTTACATCATGCTGGGCCGTTGGGATCAAGCCCAGCCGATGCTGAAGAGCTTGGAGCGCTTGACGCCGAGGACACCTGAAGACTTCCTTTTCAAAGGCTCCCTTGATGCAATGGTGGATCCCGCGAAAGGCTTGGAGTCGTTAAACGAAGCGGTGCGCCTCCGGCCAACCGGGATTGGCCGCCTCTCTCGAGCCAGCGCGCGCATGATGCTCGCTCAGGACACGGGTAGAATCGAAGATGCGGAAGCGGCATTGGCAGACATCAATGCCTCTCGAACCGTGCTGCCTTCTAACCCGGGACTGATTGCGTTAAGTCTGGGGACGCACCTGATTGCCGCCAGCATTTACGAGGAGCATCAGTCGATGGAAAAGCGCGCCGCTGTCTGGCACCAGGCGGAACTGGATGCTGCGGCCCTCGAACAATTTCCAACTAATCAAGCAGCCGTGTTCGCTCGAGCCATGTATTTGAAGCGGTCCAGCAATGATTGGACGCCGCTGGAAAAACTCACAGCATCGCCGGATGATGGGGGGAATAGTTGGCTCAATTACCTTCGCGTGGTGGCGCTCTATCGCCGCGGAGACTGGCAGGCCGCCTTGGACGAGGTGAATCGCAGTGCGGAGAGAATTTATTCGGGCGATTGGATGCGTGGTTACATTCTCGCGGAACTGCCGGACGGGCCGGAGTTGGCCCGCAAGGAATGCTACCGGTTATGCGAACTCCATCCTTCAAGCTGGGACATCGGCGCGTTTCAGACGACGCTGTTGTTGCTTGGACGAAGGGAAGGAGCAATCGCCATCTGCCGAAAATTCCGCGAGCGAGGACCGGTTCTTCCACCGTCGCAGAAAGAGTGGTCCAAGCGGCTGCTGGACTACCTTTGTGCTGATGCTAGTGAGGCGGAGTTGCTCAAAGCGGTCGGCGCCTCTCGCAACAAGCTCTGTGAGGCCCATTTTTTTATCGGGCTGACCAGGCTGGCGGACGGGGACCGCGACGGCGCGCGAAAACATTTCCGCGCATCCGTGGCCACACGAGTCGCCATTTACTTTGATTACGATTGGAGCGGAGCATTTCTCGCTCGCCTAGAAAAAGACCCGAACTGGCCGCCTTGGATTCCCATCAAACCCGAAACTTCGAAGTGAATACACCTATACCTACTCAATCTGGCCCCGCTACTAACGCCACTCCATTCGACGATGGAGCCCTTTACGATCTCCTGCTTGGAGATTTTGATCTTGGTCTCGATTTTTATGTCGGCCTCGCCAAAGCCGCGCGCGGGCCGGTGCTCGATGTTGCGTGCGGCACCGGCCGAATCCTGATCCCATGCCTCAAGGCTGGCGTGGACGTTGAAGGGCTTGATCTTTTCCCGGCTATGCTGACGCGGCTGCGAGAGAAGGCATCGGCTTTGGGATTCAATCCCACGTTGCACCAGGCGGACATGGCGAAGTTCCGCCTTTCGCGCCGGTACGCGCTCATCATGATTCCATTCAATGCCTTCCCGCATAACCTGACGACGGACGATCAATTGGCCTGCCTGCAAACCTGCCGCGAACACCTTCAGCCCGGGGGCCTGCTCGCGTTCGACACTGTTTTTCCCGGCTTGCATTGGATCGGCACGACGAGTGGCACTCGCGTGCTGGAGGGGGAAATTGCGCATCCTGACACTGGCTTGCCCGTGCGGATGTGGGACACGCGCACCTTCGAGCGCGTCCAACAACTTCAGCATTCTTACAACGAGGTTGAGGTGCTCGACGCGGCGCGCAAGGTCGTTGCGACCTTTCCGTCGAAGACGACGTTGCGTTGGATTTATAAACCCGAGATGGAACTGCTACTGCGCACGGCAGGATTTGCGCGCTGGCAAATCCTCGGCGACTTCGATGGCCGTCCGCTCGAAAAAGAAACCGATGCAATGATTGTCCAGGCGTGGACTGAGCCAACGTAAGAGGAGTCAGCGAGATGAAGCCGTCCGGTAAGATCTTGAGAAAGCTTCGGTCGATGACGTTCAGCGCCTGGTCGCGATGATGCAGGAGTTTTACGCTGAGGCGGCCTACCCACTGAATCACAAACGCGCCGCCGAAGCGTTCGCCCGGCTTCTCGCCGACGACCGGCTTGGTCACGTGTGGTTCATTCGGGCGCACTTGCGTGAAGTCGGTTACGTCGTCGTGACGTTCTGCTTCAGCATGGAGTACGGCGGTCTCATTGCCGTGGTGGATGATTTGTTTATCCAGAAACCATTTCGTCACTGACGGAAGTCCGCGCGTTCTGTGAGAAGCTCGGCGTGCGCGCCATCATTCTGGAAACAGGGCACGACAACCATCCCGCACAGGCACTCTATCGTCGCATCGGATTCGTAAAGACGGATCGCCAGCTTCTGGCCCTGAGGCTAGCCGACCCAACGCATGTTATTTAACACATGAGCCGTCCGCACCTTTCTGGCCTGCTTGAGCCGGTCCGCAGCGAGGACGATTTCGAACTGAAGGTGGTGGGCCGCATCCCGGACGCCCTGGACGGCACGTATTACCGCAACGGACCCAATCCGCAGGTCGACCCGCAGGTCCCGTACTTCGTCTTCTTCGGCGATGGCATGATCCACGGCTTCTTCCTCGAGCGCGGCAGATTCATGAATACCCGACAGATTTGTTCGCGAGGCCAGCGTGTGCTGGCCCGCTTCAACCTCAACACGTGCGCCCTCGCGGTGCTGTGGCTGGTCCAGTTCGGCCCGACATTCTCGCTCCTGGAGCCCTTCGATACTCAAACGGCACTTGGCATTGCGGAGTATCAGAGAGCGAGTTCACTCGAGGCAACCGATCCGCTTATGCTTGGAGCTCGCTTTTTGAACGCTCAAGATCTACTGAACGGTGTCCTAGCTTCGCGCGTGGCAGAACTCGTTTTTCGAGTTGTAGTCGCGTCACAACCCGGCGTGCGATATGCCGTCGTTGAAGATAACCAATCACTTCCTGATGGGACGCCCCTCCTGGCTGCGCTGCAGGCGTTGAACGTTGCTTCCGCAGATGATGCAATTAACTTGATCCAACCATTTAATGCCGCTCGAATTGCGCGGATTCAAGAGGTGCGAACAGATACCATCAATGGCTTTTGTAAAGGTGCTGGCAGGACTCCGCAATAGGATCGCTGGGCCAGGAATTTGAGGTTCTATGAGCACTTCGAGCAGTATAGGATAGCGCCATCGCGCGGAGCAACCAAAGGCGCGGGCACACGCGGGTGAACACGACAGAAAACCCCATCGGATGGCTGAGGATTCGCCAGCCTCAATTCAGAGAATTCGTTTGGAACTCACTCCTACGTCACACACCTGTTTGGGGTCGTGTGATCACGAAAACGCAATGAAGTCTCATAACTCAACCCTTCCGAGCGCCTTCGCGGCGCTCCGGTTTGTCTGCGGTTGCTTTGGCATAGGAGAGAAGGATTTGGCGGAGACTCTGGAGAGAATGCGCAACGTCACATTGCGGCGTCGCAAACCGCGGCTCTTTGTGCTGCATCGTGATGAGGTATCCAACGCAAAATTGGTGGGCCTGCTCGGGCTTGAACCGAGAACCCCGGCATTATGAGTGCCATGCTCTAACCATTGAGCTACAGGCCCGGCACAATCAGCCACGTCATTGTGCTGGCTTCTTTCCGAACGTCAACTTTTTCACGCGGGTTGGGCGTGTGTTTGCTCTTTGGGCAGCTCCATTGGCGTGGCCGTTTTCCTCGTGCTCTTGCGACATCCGGCGAGACTTGAAACTGCGGCGAGAGGTCTTGTCTGAGAACAGTCGGTCGACCGGAAGCGCTGCGCGTTGTCGCGGGTCGGTGTAATGATTGGCCGTCATTTGGATTGTGGAATGACGCAGTTGCGCGCTTCCCGCGAAAATCCCTTCTCGTTTGACAATGGCGTCACCAAACAGCTTTCGCAGTTCGTGAACTTTCTTTCGTGCCGAGATGCCATTCGTTTCCAACCAGTCCAACAGCGTGCGCCAGTGCGGCTCGCACCGGTAACGCATGTACGTCGTCGCTTTCCATTCCAGATGGGATTGCACGACAAAACCCTCCTGGCCATCCGCCCTAAAACTCAGCAATTCCTTCATGAGGGCCTGATCGACGTAAACAGTACCACCTGAACCGTGCTTCGGTTCAATGAACTCGGTGGCTTCAACCCGAATGGAACAGTCATCTGGCCTCAATTGCGACCACAAGCACACGTCGGCTTCTCCGCGCCGAAGCCCGGCGCACATGCACAGGAGAAAGAGCTTGTAGACTTCAGGACTGGCTGCTCGCAACTCCTTCCGCGCTTTCATCACCAAGTCCTCGTAGGTAATCCCGGCGGGTGCTTGGAACTTCATCGAACCCATCTTCTCGAAGTCCACTGTCTCGAACCAGTAAGCCTCGCGCTCACCACGCTGGCCGTCTGGCACTTTGAACTTGGGAACTTTGATTCCGAAGTTTGGTTTGTTGATGATCGCTGAACTGAAAAGGCTCTTCGTGTTGCGCAGCCAGGTGTTGAAGGAGCGATTTACTTCGAGCTTTCGTCGTGGATCGCTGTTCGCTCGTCGCAGATAGTGAATTTTCCAGTCTGCAACAGCGGCAGGGGTGATGGCCGAGAGCGGAATCACGTCCACCTGCTTCCGCCAGGCGAGCAAGCCGCCGGTCCTGTAGTCGTACCGTGACTCGTCCGTTTTGACTTCGCGAATGTGGGCTGCCACTCGTCGCAGGCATTGGGAGTAGCGACGAAATGTCTTCGGCTTCAGACTGGATGTTCTTTCCACTTCGGCCAGAAATTCGCCAATTGTTGCATCCCCGGCAGTGATTTCGATTGGTTGAACGGCATTCGGTTTGAGATCGGCGAGAGTCGCAGACCAACCCTTCGCGATCAGGGAAAGGTAAATGTCCCGTGCTTTGGCGGCGGCTTCCTCTTTGCTCCCTGTCTCCAAATCGAAGCTTTTGCGGTTGCCGCCGAAATGAATTCTCACGGACCACTCCGGCACTTCGTACCTCTTGCCGTCCCGCGTGTACGTCCGATGCTCCAGACGGGCTTTCCAATAGTTCGCGTGAGTTTTGGGATACGATCGCTTCGCCTCGTGTTCCTTCGCAATGGCACTCGGCGCGTTTGCCTGCTCGATCAGTTCAGAGGCGCTCATACATGTCCTCTCTGAACCGCCATCTCAGCACACCCCAGAGGCGGTTTGGTGCATGAGCTACACAAAGCGCGCCGCCAGGTCGCGACGTATCCGACTAGCGGTCCTGCAAAGACTCTCAACGGCGCTTGACGCCTCCGCATGCTTGGCCAATTCTTGGCCAATTTTTCGGTCCTGAGTGGTTGCGTCGGGTTGTGGGGGGTAGCGGGCGCCCAGCGTGAAACCCAATGAAAACAGGGGTTTCGCAACCTGTGACGACCGGATACGACTCGGAACAACCTTACAGGATGCGACTCATAATCGCTTGGTCGGGGGTTCAAATCCCTCTGGGCCCACCATTCTTGCGCCGATTGGCGCACGGTGCTTGGCCAATTCTCCGCCGATTTGAAA
>JAKEEH010000132.1 GCA_022616725.1 Limisphaerales bacterium
CGTTGAAAGATTCTTAAACCCATTGGCAAACCAACCCATGAAATCCCTCGAAAAGTCGCAGAGAAACCGTCAAATTATGCCTGCTGTGGGATGACTGTGTTGCGGAATCATAAAATGCAACAGGATGTTCGAACTCGAATTCGGGAACGAGGCCATCAAAATCCGAATGCCGAAATCCGAAGGAATGCCCAATTCCGAAGCCCGAAATTCGGCATTCGACCTTCGGATTTCTGGAGCTAGGCCATGACCGGCGCGATGGCGGGGGTGACGCCGAGGTTCTTGCGGAAATCGAGGATGATCTGGACGGCTTGATTCGGATCGTCGGTCAGCGAAAAGAGGTCCCGGTCGTCCTGGCTGATATAAGCGCTTTTTTCGAGAGTCGCTTGCATCCACGCCAGCAGGCCTTTCCAGTAGTTCCGGCCAATGAGGATGAGGGGGAATCGAGGTATGCGCTGGGTCTGGACGAGAGTGAGAATTTCGAAGAATTCATCCAGGGTGCCGAAGCCGCCTGGCATGAAGATAAAACCGATGCTGTATTTCACGAAGCAAACTTTCCGGGAGAAGAAGTAGTGGAAATTGATCGGGATATTGACGTAGCGATTGCTTGCCTGTTCGTGCGGCAATTCGATGTTCAGGCCGATGGATTTGCCCTTCGCTTTGGCTGCCCCACGGTTGGCCGCTTCCATAATGCCCGGTCCGCCCCCGGTGATGACCGCAAGGTTTTCCCTGGCAAGGCGCTGGCCCAAAACCACCGCCAATTTATAATACGGGTCCGAACTGTGGAGCCGGGCGGAGCCGAAGATTGTGACCGCAGGACCCGCCGCGGAGAGCGTCTCGAACGAATCCACAAATTCCGCCATGATACGGAAAATGCGCCAGGGATCCTCCCGAACGAAGCCGTTGGGCGCGGTGTTCATGGGCGGGAGCTTAATCGCTGGACGCGGACTGACAAGTGTTCGTGAATATTTGCGATTTTTGTTGACGAGGGTGTAGAAATTCGCCTGAGGCATCATTGGCCGTGTCGGAGAATGATTTACCTCTCCCCTTCGGTGACCCAACGACGGGCGCGGGGGACGAACAGGGCGGGCATCGGCTTGTGGCGGGGATCGGGAATGACGACGGCGCTCCAGGCCGGTTCGGCGAGGATGAGCAGGGCGTCCACGTGCGTCACGATGCGAACGCGATGACGTTGGAGCTGGTCGGCGCGGCGGCGCATGTGCTCGGTCTTGGCAGCGTCGAGACGTTGTTGGAATTTCGCGTTTTGCTCGGGGGTGTGACGGCGGCCGCGCTGCGACAATTCACGGATGTAGTTGTCGAAATAGTTGTCAATGCGCTCGATCTCGCGGCGCAGGTAGTTTTGCTGCCGCGCGCGAATGGGTTGCAACTGCGGCTCCAATTCGTCCCGCAACAGGCTGGCGAGGATGGCCGACCAGCGCTGCGGGTCCGCTTTGAGCCAGGGGACCGGATCGGCGGCGGAAGCGCACTCGGAGAACTGGAGGTTACTGGCCAGGGCGTCGTCCAACTGGCCGTCAGCGAGTGAAAAGACAATTCGACTGAGAGACCAATGCTGGTCCGTGGCTTGAATTTCGCAGCGGACCAGCGCCAAGAGGGAGAAATGCCACGAGCGGGCAAAAGGGCCATCGATGCGCCACTGACTGCCGCTCGGGTGTTGGGCATGCCACAGTTTTGCCGCCACGTCCGCCGTGGGACAGGGCGCCGGGGTTTGCAGGACGAGCCGATCCAGCAAGAGCGAAGCGGGACGCAATATCTCAGCGAGGCGGAAGGTCGAGGGGGCGCCGGGAAAGACTTCGCGTCCGGCGTCGCGGGAGCCCGTCGCGTCCGGCGCGACGAAGTGGAGTTCGCGTTCGACAAGTCCTTCGGCATTGAACGCAGAGGCGGCGCGTCCTTCGGCCAGGACCTCGAGCCGATCATGCCAGGGCCGCTGGCAAATAGCGCCGAGCGATTCCAGCCCTTGCTGGAAAAACTCCAGCAACGGACCCGGTTCGTAGCGCAGCTTGGGGAGGTTCATGCGAGGCAGGGCGCGTCACTCCATTCGACAGGCGCGCAGGCGTCCTTGCCTGCCGTACGTTCGACGGCCCAAGGTTCTGCTGCGGGCGGGGACGCCGCGCCTGTCCGACGGTTCAGGACTCATAGTCTTTGGCGAAGAGGGTCTGATCAAGTTGTTGGACGGCGGCGTAGTCGTCGCGGGCGTCGGCGAGTTGGTTACCGAGGGTTTGCATCGAGTTGGCGAGGTCGCCTTGGGAGTCGCGCCAGCGGCGGAAGACTTCCTCGGCAAATTCATCGCTGCTGAAGCGCTCGCCGAGGATAAGGCCGGTTTCGCCGACGACCAGTTCAAAGAGGTTCAGTTTGTCCTGGAGGATTTCCAGCAGGTGTTCCTGGAGGGTGCCGGCCTGAACAAAGTTGTAGATGCGCACGGGATGCTGCTGGCCCAAGCGGTGAAGGCGGCCAATGCGCTGCTCGATTTCCATCGGGTTCCACGGCAGGTCAAAGTTAACGAGCTGGTGCGAGAATTGAAGGTTACGGCCTTCGGTGCCGCTATGGGTCAGGAGCAGCGCGCCGCCGGCCTTGCGAAACTGTTCGGTGATCGGCTGGCGCTCGGCCGCGGGCGTTTGTCCATTGATGATGAAGGCAGGCACCTGCGCGGCGATGAGATGGCGGGCGAGCGCGGCCTGGGTGTGCAGGAATTGAGTGAAAACAACGACGCCGCCTTCAAGGCGGGAGAGCGGCACAACGGAGTCGCATTTGCGCGTCCAACTGGCTGAGAGCGGGGCGGCTTCTGACCACGAGCGCGCCGCTTCGGAGTTGGGAAACGATTTGAGCGCTTCGCGCCACGCCTCCGGGCTGCTTCCGGCAGCCTGCAGCAGCATGCGGCCCCACATGCTGGCTTGAGAGGTGGCGAGTTGCGCCAGTTCCAAGCGCAGGGCGGCGTCCCACATTTCCCAGAACTGGCGCTCCGTCGGTTCGGGGTCAAACAACACTGTTTCAGCGCGACGTGGCGGCAGCTTGACGCCGGCGTTAGCGCGCGTGTTGCGGATCATCACCTGGCCGAGCAGGCGGCGCAGTTCCTCCGGTTCGCGCGGCTCATGAGGACGTTCTTTATTGAGGAAGCGTTTCCGGAATTCGCCGGGGGCGGGCAATTGGCCGGGTTGAAGCAACGTGACCAGGTTATAGAGCTCCTCGAGGGAGTTTTGCACGGGCGTCGCTGTGAGCAGGAGCAGGAATTGCCGCGGCAAGGCATTGATTGCCTGCCAGGCGTGCGAGGAGCGGTTTCGCAGGTAATGCGCTTCATCAACGATGAGCAGGTCCCACTTGACCGTCTGGGCGACCGCCAAATGGCTTTGCAGCTTCAGGGTGTGCAAGGAACCGACGATGCCCCCGTGCTGGGCCCAGAACTGCGCTCCCGCCTCGCGAAATTCCGGGTGGTTGGTGGTCGCCACCTGAATCTGAAATTTCTCCTCCAGTTCCTCTTCCCATTGATCGATCAATGATGGAACGGTAAGAACCAAAAACCTCTGGACCATTCCGCGGGTCAGATATTCTTTGAGAACCAGACCGGCTTCAATCGTTTTGCCGAGCCCCACCTCATCGGATAGCAGCGCGCGTCCGCGCAGCGGGCCAATGACGCGCAGGGCGGTACGGAGCTGATACTCCAGCCGCTCAATCCGGCAAAAGGGCAGGGACAAGAGGTCATCGGACTGATTGGAGACCCACCAGAGCGCCGCGCGCTCCTGCAAAAAGTAACTGGACAGACTCGAGGCCGGAAAAAATGTTTCCTGGATTTGGAGAGCCGGCATTTCAAATTGCACTTCGACCGATGGGATCGGAGGCCGCGTTTCAGACTGCGGCGCCGGCGGGCGCACCCTGGCATCTGACGCTCGCTTGAGCCGGGCGGCTTCGCGTTCTTTGCGCGCCTTTTCTATCCGCGCCGCGCCCTCGCGAATCCGCTGTTGTAACTCGGCTTCCTTGCGGGCCTGCTCGTCCAGTTTGCGCAGAAAGTTCGCGGATACCGGATCGAGACCGGCATATTTTTCGTCAACGAAACGCTTTGTCTTGAAAGCCTGTCCCATTTCGCGGACCATCAACAACACGTCCTCGTGCAGAGTTTGCCATACCTGGCTTAATGGAAGCCGCACGCCAGCCCATTTGCCCGGCTGCGGAGTATCGATGCGTTTTCTCATGCCGTAGAGCACGTGCTTTGGATCCACCCGCAACATTTTTGCGTAGCGGGCCAGTTCCCCGGAGATTTCGTCGGGATCGTGCGTCGTCCTCCTGGAAATTCCATCGGGTTGCAGTTCCCAGGTCAGTTCATTCTCACCGGTGCAGCGAATGATCAGCTCGGCGGAAATGCGGCGGCTGCGCAACGTCACCCATTCGACTCGGATGAGGCCCTTGCAATAATCGAGCGTAATGAAAAGCTCGTGCGGCTTCGGCGTCGGGGGCACATCGAGGTTGAGATCATCCTGCTTCATGGGGACGTCAATTGCCAGATCGGGCTGGGGCTCGGCGCAAAAGAAGGGCTGAATGTGAGCATGCATCGACTATGAGCCAGACCAACTCGCGGGGCAATTTGCGATTTGCAATTTTCGCTGGTTATTTTGAAGAGATTCGCTATCCAATCCTTGCTAATTAACAACGATCGAATTATGAATCACAAACAACTTCTCTGCGGCGCGTTCCTGGCTCTGTCCACCCTGGCCGCGCCCGCCCCGCACCTCGAGGCTGGCTTCACTTCGCTGTTTAACGGGAAGGACCTGTCAGGCTGGAAGCTCGTCGGCAAGAAAGGCGAAGGCTACGAGGTCAAGGACGGGGTCATTTACTGCGCGCGGGGCGGCGGCGGGAACCTCTATACCGAAAAGGAGTACGACGATTTCATTTTCCGCTTCGAGTTCAAGCTGGAGGAAGGTTCCAACAATGGACTCGGCATCCGCGCCCCGCTCGAGGGCGACGCCGCGTATGCCGGCATGGAACTGCAGATTCTCGACGACACCGTCGCGGAGAAGAAGTACGGCAAACTCCGTCCCGCGCAATTTCACGGCTCGGTTTATGACGTGATCCCCGCCAAACGCGGCGCGCTGAAGCCGTCCGGGGAATGGAACTCGCAGGAGGTCGATTGCCGCGGGCGCAACATCAAGGTGACGCTCAACGGCCAGGTGATCCTCAATGCCGACCTCAACGACGTGAAGGACGGCGCCACGATCCAAAAACATCCCGGCCTGTTCCGCGACCGCGGGCACATCGGCTTCCTCGGCCACAACGATTACGTCGAGTTGCGCAACATTCGCATCCAGGAGATTTCGTCGAGCGAAACGGACAACACCCCGCCGCCGGGATTCACCGCGCTGTTCAACGGCAAAGACCTGAAGAACTGGAAAGGGCTTCTTGCATCGCCTAACGATAACCCGGCCAAACGCGCCCAACTTTCTCCGGATAAACTTGCCCAGGAGCAGGCCAAAGCCGACCAGAACATGCGCGAACACTGGAAAGCGGAGAATGGCGTGCTTGTCTTCGATGGCAAAGGCCGCAGCCTCTGCGCGCAAAAGGATTACGCCAATTTCGAGCTTTTGGTGGATTGGAAAATCCTTCCGAAGGGCGACAGCGGCATTTACCTGCGCGGCACGCCCCAAGTGCAGATCTGGGACCCCAACGACGAAAAGGGCAACGCGCGCAAACTCGGCTCGGGCGGTTTATTCAACAACAAGAAGAACCCCGCCGATCCGCTCACGCTGGCCGACAATCCGATTGGCGAATGGAACCGTTTCCGCATCCTGATGGTCGGCGAACGCGTGCACGTTTTCCTGAACAACCAACTGGTCGTGAACAACACGATCCTCGAAAACTACTGGGAGCGTGATAAGCCGATTTATCCCACAGGCCAGATCGAACTCCAAAACCACGGCAATACTCTCTACTTTAAGAACATCTACATCCGCGAGTTGCCCGCTGGCCCGTCGCAAACCGCTGCCCTCGTCAAATAGACGGAATAAGAGACATCCGAAGCTCGAATGACGAATTTCGGGCTTCGGAATTGGGGCTTCCTTCGGAATTCGGAATTCGGGATTCGGGATTCGGAG
>JAKEEH010000580.1 GCA_022616725.1 Limisphaerales bacterium
GCACAATTGCAGGATCGCCTGCGCCAGATAGCACAGCTCAATAGGCAGCGCCTAGCCACCAAGCCACGCCGCAAAAAAGGCACTTTTGCAACAGGCTCTAGCTAGGACATTCGCCACCTCATGCCGCATGTATTGCGCGCTGTCTTTGCTGATGGTTGCCGCCGTGCTTGCTGGCTGCCACTCTTACGTCGAGTCCACTCCACGCAGGCTCGTGGAAGGTGATCACTCGGCCAATTACGTCCGAGTTTTTCGTGAGCCGATTCCCTCCGAGGTGACCGTCGTCAACTCTGCCGTTGTTACCTACTCATTTCGCCCCGGCGTTGTTACAACCGATGATTTTGAATTTGAGTTGCTGGTTCCCCGCCCGTGGATACAGAAGACGACCAAGCGTTTTGGCTTAGGGAAGGGTGACGGCGAATTTATCCAGAGCGAGCTTCGCTCACGCCGAGAGCAGGCGCACGCTTGGTATGCACCGAAGCCGCTTGATCAGTATAAACTTTATCGCGACCCGACCAGCGTGGGCTATGTCCACATGCTGGTACAGAAGGAAGCGGAGAGCGATGGCAGGCTGCGAGTATTTATCAGCAAGCACTGACACGCAGGTTAAAAGGGCGCTGAAGCCTGCCGCCGCCCCGCTTTGCTGTCGCGTCTAGCCCATGAGCGCGGTCCCGGGACCGAAAAAGGCTTGCTTCCCAAACGCCGCCGAAGGCTAATCAGTTTCCGTTATGAGTGCTGAAGCCCGAGTCGCCGAACTTAAACTAGAACTACCGCCCGCGCCGAAACCGGTCGCCGTTTACAAGCCGCTGGTCGTTGTCGGCAACATCGCCTATGCCTCCGGTCATGGGCCACTGCGGTCGGACAAAACGTTGATCCTGGGGCGCCTGGGTGAGAACCTCGACGTCGCGGCAGGCAAACTGGCGGCCCGGCAGGTCGGGCTGGCAATCCTGGCGACGTTGCGGGCCGAACTGGGCTCTCTCGACCGCGTTCGGCGCGTCATCAAAGTTCTGGGCATGGTGAATTGCACCCCACAGTTCACTGAGCACCCCGCCGTCATCAATGGCTGCTCGGAACTGTTCGTCGAAGTCTGGGGTCGCGATCAAGGCATGGGCGCCCGCAGCGCCGTGGGCATGGGTTCGCTGCCCGGCAACATCGCGGTGGAAATCGAGGCCATTTTCGAACTCAATGGCTGATGCGGGGAAAATGACGAAGCTCGAATTCCGAAACCCGAAGGAAGGCCGAATTGCCAAAATCCGAAGTTTGGATTCGTTCGCCATTCAGATTTCGAGGTTTGGAGCCTTGCGTGACAACTGCAAAGCTGCAGAGCGTTGACTTGAACGACTGGTACCAGATCTCGAACGCGTTCGAAATCGAATCACCGGCGCTGCTTCTTTACGCCAACCGCGTTGAAGAAAACATCGAGCGGATGATCCGCATTGCCGGCAGCGCGGCGCGGTTGCGTCCGCACATGAAGACGCACAAGCTGCCGGAATTGATCCGCAAACAGCTCGCGCGTGGAATCGACAAATTCAAGTGCGCCACCATTGCCGAAGCGGAAATGGTCGCGGAGTGCGGCGCCCGCGATGTTCTTCTGGCGTATCAACCCGTGGGCCCGAATGCGGGGCGGCTGTGCGCGTTGTGCCAGCGGTTTCCAAATGTCCGCTTCTCGACGACGGCGGATGATGAAGGGGCCGTTCGGGCGCTTTCAGAGACTGCGCGACGCGACGGCGTTACGGTAGATGTGCTGCTTGACATTGACTGCGGCCAGCATCGCACCGGCATCGCGCCGGGTCCCAGCGCGCTCGAATTATACCGGCTGATTTCGTCACTCCCTGGCCTGAATCCTGGAGGGCTTCACGCCTATGACGGGCACATCCACGACCGCGACGTAGCGACGCGAACAAAGGCGTGCGAAGCTGCATTTGCCCCTGTAAAGGCCTTTTGTTCGCAACTCGAGGCCGCCGGGCTGCGTGTTCCGCGCGTGGTAGCCGGCGGCACGCCAACCTTTCCCATGCACGCTGCGCGGGGCTATGTTGAATGCAGTCCCGGCACCTGCGTGTTGTGGGACTACGGCTACGCGACCAATCTGCCCGACCTTGATTTTTTGCCGGCTGCGGTCCTGCTGACCCGGGTCGTCAGCAAACCCTGCGCGAACCGTCTCTGCCTGGACCTCGGCCACAAAGCTGTCGCGTCCGAAATGCCCCATCCGCGCGTCCGCTTGCTGGAACTGCCGGAGGCGAAGTTCGTCGCGCACAATGAAGAGCACCTGGTGGTCGAGACTGAACGGGCAGCTTCGTTTGCGGTTGGCGATGCGCTGTATGGAATTCCATGGCACGTCTGTCCGACGGTCGCGCTGCATTCCGAAGCGATCGTCGTCAGGAATGGCCGCGCCGAAGAGCGCTGGCCAATCGTGGCGCGTCGCCGGCGGTTGACGATTTAATGTGCTGCCCTTCCCATCTTAGCTGCGCGCGATTCCCTTCCCGTGAGACTCAAGAATTGAATCGTTGGGCGGCGCGCTCGCAGACCTGTCAAAGCGCCAGGGGACAGGCGCACTCCACGACCTGGCGGAGATACCAACGGCCCATGCGAGTGCGCTTGCGTTTTCGAGTGCGCCTGTCTGCTGGCGCTTTACGTCGCACCGATGAGGTTCAAAGGTTCAACTGGCGAAAAATCCTTTGGGCAAAATCTCTCCTGCGGGAGAGGCCGGGGTCCGCCACTGCAACCTGATGACGCCGTCCAACGCCGCCCTCCTCGGACTGACCCTCGCCGCGATTGTGGGTCTGGTGATCCTCGTCGCGCACTTCAAAGTCAATGCATTCATCGCTTTAGTCCTCGCCTCACTCTTCGTCGGCGTCCTTTCGGGCAAGCCGCTTCTGGAAATCGCCAAAGCCTTTCAGGACGGAGTCGGAACAACCCTTGCCTTCATCGCGGTCGTCGTCGGGCTTGGAACGATGCTTGGCAAAATGCTCGCCGAATCCGGCGGCGCGGAAGTCATTGCCGCGCGTTTCATACGCCTCTTTGGTCAGCAAAGGCTGCCGTGGGCGCTTGTGTTCGTTTCGTTCATCGTTGGTCTTCCGGTATTTTTTGGGGTGGGTCTCGTCTTGCTGGTCCCAATCCTCTTTACGCTGGCTCGCGACACGCGCCTGCCTCTTCTCACCTTGGGCATCCCCGTCGTTGCCGGGTTGTCCGCCTCGCACGGGCTCGTGCCGCCGCACCCCGGACCGCTGTTCGCGATCGGCGTGCTTGGCGCGGATGTTGGCAAGACAATTCTGTATTCAATCATAGTTGGCATTCCCGCGGCGATTCTTGCCGGGCCGGTTTTTGGCGCAATCGTGGGACACCGCATCCCGGTGGAACCTGGTGGAATTGGGGCGACGCTCAGTTCCTCCGGGACGCAAAAGCGCTGCCCTAGCTTCGGCATCGCGTTGTTTACTATACTGCTCCCGGTATTGCTAATGTTAGCGGCTACGGTCGCCGATCTGACGTTGCCGGAAAGAAACCGCCTCCGTGCGTGGGCTGATTTTGTCGGGACACCGCTCGTGGCGATGCTTGCGGCCGTTGTCCTGTCGCTTTTTACGTTTGGCTTCAATTGCGGTTTCAATCGCACGCAGATTCTGAAGTTCACCGAAGACTGCGTCGGACCCGCTGCCAGCATCATGCTGATCGTCGGCGCAGGTGGCGGGTTCAGCAAGGTCCTTCACGTTGTGGGCGCCGCCGATGCGATCGCCAATACGGTCAAAGGGACGGGAGTTTCGCCAATCCTGTTCGCCTGGTTGCTCGCTGCAGTCGTTCGCGTTGCGGTTGGATCTGCGACGGTCAGCATCTCGCTTTGCGCCGGTATTGTCGCGCCCGTTGCTGCGGCGCATCCGAATGTCAGCCGCGAACTGCTCGTCCTGGCGATGGGCGCCGGTTCCGTCATTTTCTCCCATGTCAACGACGGTGGCTTCTGGTTCGTGAAGGA
>JAKEEH010000133.1 GCA_022616725.1 Limisphaerales bacterium
AAGCAGTCGGTGGCAGTTTCATTTGGCTCAATCGATTCAAGCCTTCTGACGCCTCCGCTGCTTCTTTCTTCAACTCAACTGTGAAATATTCGGGCTAGGCGCTCTCGCACGGCGGGACAGCAGCGGATGCGCGCCTCCAGTGCCGTACCGGGGCCTTCAAGGTCGGTCAATGAAGGCGCGAATTGGGTTCGACCTGGGGGCGAGGACATCCTTGATCGAGAGTCTGCTCATCAAAAAGATCGCGGCGGAGCTGGGCATCTCCCAGAACACGGCCAAGAAGCGGATAAGAAATCTTTGGCCGGTGCCGATCCCCACCCCCGACACGGATAATTTGTGGTGGCAACACGCAGGCCCCCTGATTGAGGCGGTGACGACGGCGTTTCTCGACGAATCGGACTTCCCCCTTCCGGAGGGAGTGGACGCTACCAGTGTGAAAGAGCAAATCCGCAGGCTAGTCTCTCTCCCAGGGCGGACAACCGGCGAGATAATCAAAGACATCGCCGCCGGCGCGGGCATCTCCCAGAACACGGCCAAGAAGCGCTTTCAGACGCTCTTTCGCGAACTCATGTCACGGATTCGGCCTCAATAGGGGACATGACAAAACGACGCCTAGCGTTAGAAATGACGCTGGCGTTATGAGTAGAAAAGAATTGGCGAAGATTGTCCGGCAGGTTCAGCAAACCCAGACCACTCAAACCCGCCCGATTTGGATACGGCCGCCCCGAGCCAATCAGCGTTGCCCTTACACGAATTTGGCGCGCAGTTCGATCCTCGATCTGATTAAAGAGCGCGACGACCGCCCAGGAAAACCACCGGTGGAAGCCCGCTACTTGCAAAAGGACGGCGCAAAGCGCGGCATTTGGTTGATCAAGCTCGACAGCCTGCTTGCGCACATCGAGGGCCGGAAGGGCCTTCAAAAAGCCGCCTGAACCCTTTTTCCCCGTGCGGCGAATTTCCACGCCGGGCGCGGGGAGCAAAACAAAAAAACCCGGCGGGGGCGCCGGGCAAACTGAACATTTACGAGCGCAGGACCATACAGCGCAGCAGAGCCAAAGCAAGGCGATTCAGCGGCGAAGTCGCCGCGGCGCCGGAGCACCAAAGTAACGGGCGATATCAGGCGGAATGCGGCGATCATCGAGGTTGCATTGGGATATCTGGATCAATGGATCGATCATCACCGGGGCGACACGCGCGCCAAGCTCATTGCCCGTATTTGGATCGATACGATTCTCCAAAAGCAGCCCTGGGTAGAGTTCAAAACTCGTGATGTTTTGGCGATTCGCTGTAACTGCAACCGCGAGGAATTGAACAGGGCAATCGCTTCGGTTTGTCAGGACGGAGATGGATATCTACACCTCGAAGAGCGGGACGGGAGGTTGAGATTCTCGTTAAAGCCCGATTCCAAGGCTTGGAAAACGACGCCAAAATATTCGGAGGCCATCCGCGCAAACGCGGAAACGGGGTCCACCTCGATTGAAGATGAAACGCCGGCATTGCCAGGGCTGCCAGCGTATTTGTTCGCGGACGAACTCAACGAAGAGTTGTTACGGGCCGCCATCGATGCAGTTGCATGTGACGAACCGTCGGACAGTCCGACGGTCAGCACTCGAAATCGTAATACGGCGAAACCCGTTTCGTCTCCGGGGCCGTCGGAGACTCCGACGGCCGATGCATCAACGGACCTTGATCCCGCTGCACCGTCGGACAGTCCGACGGTCTCGAAATCGGATCGCCCCCTCGTTAAGCCACTGACCGGTGAAACGGTCATTCCACAATGGAAGCAGGCCTTTGCTGCAATTCGCGCCGGGGATTTTCAAAAGGCCGAGGCCATCGCGGCGTCGGCGGCGTCGGACTGTCCGACGCCCTTAATCGATATCGATACGAGTACGAAATCGATCGATCGATCGATGGAGGTTGAATCTATCGAGGATCGATTAAAGCGCTTCTTGAAAGCCGTCGGCCAAGGCAACGAGTGTGCAGAGGATTCAACCGCTTGGATTGGTGGCAAGTTCCGGGGCGAAGCGTTCCTTGGCTGGAAAGATTTTCTCAACGCCGGCGTGGTGGAAAGCGAACTGCCACGGGTGGCCAGGCTGAGAAAAGAGGGCGTCGCAAAGCAAAATTGGGCGGCTGTTTTAAGAACGTATTGCAAGACCGCTTTGACACTAAGGGACGAATGAACCTTCTTGACATGGCATACGCGGGCTTTTGGTTCTGCAGTGCTTGCGAGCGCAGGACGGAATTGATTGACGACGGCCGGGGCGGGAATTGTTGCGCAAGGTGCGGATCGGGCCGGGTGGAGTTCTGCACTCCCTGTATAAACACCTGTATCAATGAATCGGGTGAGCGCCCGGACAGTTTTATCCCCCCGGCAGGCCCAGGTGTTCGAGTTGCTCGAGCAGGGATTGCTTGTGAAGCAGATTGCCGATCGGCTGGCGATCAGCACGAACACGACGAAGAAACACCTGCAGAAAATCTACCGCAAGTGCCAGGCTCGCTCGGCGCGGGAAGCAATTCACTTTTGCCGGCCAAACCCCAGGACCGCCCCACAGCCCATCCTGGCGTCAACAACTGCCACCCCCCATAAGGAATCTATTAGGCCACCCGTGGGAGCCAATCTGGTTGCCAACCCAGCTTGGCTCGCGTGATTGGGTTGGAAAAAAAGGTCGGTTCAAGTTCAAAATTATTGTCAAGAAAAAGTTATGAAGAAAGCCAAGCTGGATCAGCCGCTCACGGGCACGGTGACGGCGGAGTGGTTGTGCTCGGTGACGGGGTTAACCGACCGGTGGCATCGGCAACTGGCGACGAAGGGTTATTTTCCGCCACCGATTCGCGGGCGTTACCAGGCGGCCGAGACGTTGGTGGGATTGATCCGCTACCAGCGGGAGCAGATCGCCAAGAAAAACGACACGCTGCGCACGGAGCAGGAGCTTCTCACCAAAGCGAAACGGGAAATGGCCGAGGCAGAGCTGCTGGCCTTCCGGGACCGTTACATCGAGAAGGAAGCCATTGGCCCCGCGTTGCGGAACGTCTCGTTGCACCAGCGGGCGGTGTTGCAGCACAAATTTGAGCAAGAGTTAGCCCAGAATCTGGCCGGGCTGACGCCGCTGGAAACCATCGCCCGCATCAAAGCCGCCGTGGATGAGGTCTGCAACATATTCCGCGAAGGAACAAAGGAATGGCTCGAAGCACCGCCGAAAACGACCCGCCGGCGAAAGGCATGAAGCCAGCGAGGCGACCATCCCCACGAAGTTTGATGCGCAGATTAACGCCAAGACAGCGTGAGATCGCTATGTGTGTTTGGGCTGGAATGCCGGACAAAACAATCGCCTATGGACTGAAGATTTCGCTTGGAACGCTCCGCGTCCATCTCTCGCGGATTTTCCGCAAGCTTCGCCTTGACTCTCGGGTGAAGCTGGCCGTGCTCTGGGAGCAAGCCTATCCAAGATCGCGTCAGTGACATTGACTACTGTTCCGGCCTGGCGATGCGTGGAACATTTCGGGCGTGAAAGAAGAGTTCACGGTGACAAATTTGGTTTCAACGCTCGAGGCGCTTGAGCGGATTTACGATAGATTGGTCAGCCGCATTGGCGCCGGAAAGGAACAGGCCGCCAATCGCGCGCCCGTTCAACGGATTGCAACGCTGGTATTCCAGATCGAAAAGCGGATGCCCAACGCCGCAACGCCACCGCCACCAGCAGCGCCACGCACAACGCCGCCGGCAGCGGCGCCACAAGCGGTCACCACCGATGATGACGTGCCGCGGACTCTGACGGAGCGATGTTTAGCGGCCAATCGTGTTACGGTGAGAGAGCCAGAGAAGAAGCAACCCACCGGCTTAACCGCAGCCTGCATCGCGGCGAAGAAAGGAAACGACGCATGACAACTCAAACCCTGTCCCCAAAAGCGCCTCCGCCGAGGGAGAGAACCACGAAACAGCGAATTGATCAGGTTCACCACTCAATCGCGAAGCTATCCCCGCCGCCACCGCCCCAAAACCGGCCGCTGAAAACCGCTGCGGAACTGATCGCCGATCGCGGGCAAACGCGTTCGGTCGCGGAAATTCTGAAAGAGGGTCGGGACCTCGCATCGAAGATTGGGCTGGCCCACGCCGTGAATCACAAAGTTGGTCAGCGCACCGAGGACCCAGGCCTGCGCGAGGCTCAGACGATTTTCTTCTCGCTGCTGACAGAGCCGGTGAAGGCCGCGCTGGAAACCGCGCGGAAGGCTCACTGCAAATACCTTGACGAACTTGTCAGGTTGAGGGACCTGTTGCAACCCGAGATCGAAGCGCAGCGGCTGGAAAAGCTGTTGTCGTCCTCAGCGAATGCCAAGGAACTCCAAGCCGCCCGAGACAAGCTCGCGATCCTCAAGGGTGACGAGGCTAATAAGGCGCGGACCCAGGCGCGCAGCATCGTTGCTGCGAATGTGCTGCCGGCGTTCATCCGTGCGGTTCAAACGTTGGTCGATATGGCAGAGGCGCTTGTCGCGGAGCGTCGGAACGAGATTGTAGAGGCCGGACGCCGGTTCTTCTCGCAGTTCGGACTCGCGCGGCAAGCGACCGCCATTTCTAGACGATGCGACAAACTGGTCGATCTCTTCGCCATGTATCGGGCGCAGATCGAAAAAGAGGTAAGGCCGCCGACAACAACTCTCCCGCCCACGCGCTTGACCCTCAAGAACGTCATGGACTTTTTTATTGACCCGAAGGAAGGGTTGAATGGTGAAGGGCTGAAGGGTGATTTGAAGGGTTGAAGATATGCCAAGAGTCATAATCAACGGGTCGCGGCAGCCGATCCTGACGCAGCGCAAGACGGACTTTGATCCGAGTAAAGGGGTCACGGTCACGGAGGAATACGAGAGCGCGGGCGATAATTTGAACGGGCTGGCGGTGACGCTGGCACAGCGCCGGGTGCAGTATAATCACACGCCCAATGGGCGGAAGAGCAAGCTGGTGTGCAGTTTCTCCGGACCGCAGTCGGGCGTGGGGGAAATTCCGGTGGATACCTGGCAATTGCTGGCCAACGAGGATAGCAAAGATTTGCGGACGCTACCCGCGGTTCACAATCTTTATTTGAACAATCGCGCTTTATTCGAGGAGATAGACCTAGCGATCAAGCGCGACTTGAAAGAAGAGGAAGTTGATTTCCAGGGTGACGCGACGGCGCTCGCCCTCTTCCGGCACAATAAACTGGGCATCACCAGCTATCTGCTTTCGACCTACGTACTGCGACACACCACCAACGTGAGCAACGTTTACAACTCCAACGTGGCGGACTTCGGAGTCAATTTAATCTACACCACCGGGCAACTGCTGAATGAGGTCACCAACGGAAATTTCTGGCTATTTCCAATGCCAGGGCGGATGCGGCACAAAATCGAAAACATCCCGGAGTGGCATCCGCCAGACCTTGAGACGCACTGGGGGTGGCGGAAGCTGGCCAGTCAGGAGACTATGGCGGCGGGAAATCGGATCGACATAGCGACGGAGTATTGGCTGGCGGCGTGGAGCAAGTTCATTTACGCAGTGTTATGATTGGCTTGCCACCAAGGCCGGCGGACCGGCGATTGGCCGAGGATTTAGGCCATGTGCTCAGCCGGGTGGGGAACGCGCATTGCTTGAAGGCGTGGCGGGATCTGCACAAGCAGCTGGGGATCGCGCCGACCGAGGAGCAATTGCTGGAGCGATCCAATGAGCTGCGGGCGGCGGCGGGGGTTGAGCCATGGGAGGCCAGCTATTTGACGGCGTATCTGGACGACCTTATGCAGTGGGCGAAGATTGTCGGCTGTTGTCCGCCCGAGCGCCGCCGTTACGGTGCCAGGTGAAATTTTGGGGATCCATTACCCGCCGGCGGCGATTTTTTTTCCAGTGGGATTTTCGGGGGCGGCGTCCATTCATTTCCCCCCCAAAGGCCGGGCGAATCGCGCAGATTTCGCTCGGCCAAAAAAAGCGCCCGCCCAGCGGGGCGGGCGCTTCGCTTTTTGCTTCAACCCGGCGGCAGTGCGCGTTTGATTCGCGCCCGATGCGCCACTTGGTATTCGCGCACGGTAAGAACCTGAATGCGTTGCATCGACAGGAGGGTGTCCACGGCCGACACGGCATCGGCTTTGCGTTTGAAATGCACTCGCGTTCCATTAACGACCATGTAGAAGGTCCGGGTGATGCGGACCGGAACTTGCCACGATCTCATAAGGCAGTTTACTCAGTTAGCCAGCGGTTGCTTCCCAATTGGCCATGTGTCGGCTCGCTCAACCGCTCGGCTGTTTCCTCGTCCGTTTCGAATCGGATGTCCACTGCGTGCGGCATCGGCAGAGTGCCCTGACGGATCAACGCGCGGGCGAAGTCCATTAAGGCGCGCTTGGCCAGGTCTGAACGCCATCTGCTGCCGCTCCCCAAAAAACGCGCGAGCGTGTGGGGCGAGGTGCCATTGCGTTGAAAGGTTTCGTTTGCCCGGTCAAGTATCGCGAGATCTTCCTCGTTCAACGTCAGGCTGATGACCTTTTTCATTGTGCACCTCGCTTTCGGGCGGCACTCGCGAACAACAGCCCGACGACGTCGGCGATTGCCGCCGGCACTCGGTTCTGGTCGGCGATTGCATCGCAAATCACTTCGATAGACTGCAGCTCCGCAGCAGTGAAGATTTCCGCGGCCTTTTCTCGTTCGCGAATTTTGCGACTGTGCCTCTTCAGATCGAGCTCGAATCCATGGTCATACAGCGACAATATCGGATACCCGCCGCTTCGTCGTCGCAACTGCTCAGCTCCTACCGCAGCCGCATAACGACTCTTCGCCATGCTTTGCTGGAGCTGCTCAATCTTGCGCCATACATGATCTTCGAACGTAAGTGGGCGTCGCAACGGGGAGGCCCATATGTTGAACGGCGAGATTACAAGACAGCGAAATCTCATCGCG
Organism: Limisphaerales bacterium; assembly: GCA_022616725.1. Taxonomy (GTDB): domain Bacteria; phylum Verrucomicrobiota; class Verrucomicrobiia; order Limisphaerales; family JAKEEH01; genus JAKEEH01. Next base: position 6,911 of record JAKEEH010000133.1, read on the forward strand.
CCCCCCTTTCCTCGATAGCGCTCGCCGTTTCGTCTTCGTCGTCCAGGTGATTCGTTGCTTCACCCACTTCGTGATCGTTCACGACGAAATACTCCAGCGCTTCGCCTATGGTCATGCCCTTTCGTCCGGCGAACTCTGCGACCGCCATCCAGTCTTGCGCCGCCATGGTCACATCTACTGTCACGGTGATTTGTTTTGGAAGGTTTGGCACCGATAGAAGCCACGCTTGAGGGCTGGCAGGATTCACCAGCAGTAGCGGCTTCCCATTTCCGTTTTTCATGTTCACTCTTTCTTTCGTCGGCCCCGCCGCAAGATCGGCGTGCGCGCTTTTGTTTTGAGTTCACTCGAACAGGGCACCGGGCCGCTTTTTTCTGTTCTCAGTGCACGCCCCATGGGGGGGCGAATCATAGCAAACAGTCATAGGAACCGGGGATTTGTTACGAAAACCAAGTGGAGCGGGCGACGGGAATCGAACCCGCGTGGCCAGCTTGGAAGGCTGGAACTCTACCATTGAGCTACACCCGCGTACCAGCAATCATACTAATCCGTTGCGTGCGGTTGTCAATCGCACGCGATCCCGATGCGTTGCCGACGCCCTTTGCTTGCAGCAGGTCTTCGACAAACAACCCCGCAGACGGTGCACTTTTTTTCATTGGCAAACCCACCGAAATATCGATGCACCGCATGCCCCTGCAACTGATCACGCTTCAACCTTTCACATGGCTTCTAACTCAAGGTCCGTCACCGCTCCCAAATGCGCCGAGCTGACGGTGTGGGCATACTTAGCGAGGACACCTCGGGTATATCGGGGTTTTGGCGCTTTCCATTTGGCGAGTCGCGCTTTGATCTCGCTCGCTGGGATGTCGAGGGTTATCTCGCGCTTTTGGGCGTCGATGGTGATCGGATCGCCATTCTTGATGATCGCAATGGTCCCGCCGACATAGGCTTCCGGTGTGATGTGTCCTACGACAAAACCGTGACTGCCGCCGGAAAAACGGCCGTCGGTGATCAGCGCAACCTCTTTCCCCAGACCCTTTCCCATGATGGCGGACGTTGGCGAAAGCATTTCGCGCATGCCCGGCCCGCCCTTTGGCCCTTCGTAGCGGATCACAATTACGTCCCCTCTCTTCACGGTATCATCCAGGATCGCCGCCAGCGCGGTTTCTTCGGACTCGAACACGCGCGCGCGTCCCCTAAAGCGAAGTCCCTCCTTGCCGCTGATTTTTGCCACCGCGCCGCTTTTGGCGAGATTCCCATACAGAATAACGAGGTGCCCATCGGGTTTGACCGGATTGTCGAACGAGCGAATCACGTCCTGCGCCGGCGGGTAATCGTTCGCGCCTTGCAGGTTCTCGGCGAGCGACTTGCCGGTTACTGTCAGGCAATCGCCGTGCAGAAGCCCCTTGTCCAGCAAACGCTTCAGGAGCGGCGTGACCCCGCCGATGCGAACCAGTTCGGCCATGACGTATTTGCCGCTGGGCTTAAGATCGCCCAGCACCGGGACGCGCTTGCCGATCCTGGTGAAATCGTCGATGTGCAGCTTGACACCCGCTGCATGCGCCATCGCCAGGAGGTGCAGGACGGCATTAGTCGAGCCGCCGAGAGCCGTCACGACGGTGATGGCATTGTCGAAGGCCTTGCGGGTCATGATGTCGCGCGGCCGAATGCCGTTGCGGATCAGTTCCATGACGGCGGTGCCCGAGCGTTCGCAATCGGCATTTTTCTCTTTGGAAATCGCCGCTTGCGCCGAACTGTTTGGCAGGCTCATTCCGAGCGCCTCGATGGCGCACGCCATGGTGTTGGCGGTGTACATGCCACCGCAGGAGCCCGCTCCCGGGATCGCGCACGCTTCGAGCCGCGCCAGGTCGGCATCGGACATCTTCTTGTTCGCGTGCGGCCCGACAGCCTCGAATACGGACACCACATCGACGGGCCGGTCATCAAAGCGACCGGGCAGAATGGTCCCGCCATAAACAAACACCGCAGGTCGATTCAACCGCGCCAGCGCAATAACGCAGCCGGGCATGTTCTTGTCGCAACCGCCGAGGGCGACTAGGCCATCGAACCCTTCGCAGCCGGCCACCGTTTCGATCGAATCAGCGATGACTTCGCGCGAAACCAGGGAATATTTCATCCCCTCGGTTCCCATGGAAATGCCGTCAGAAATTGTAATCGTGTTAAACACGACGGCCTTTCCTCCGGCCTGGTTCACGCCCTGGGCGACAGAGACGGCCAATTGATCGATATGCATATTGCACGGGGTCACCATGCTCCATGTCGAAGCGACGCCGATTTGCGATTTCTTGAAATCTTCGCCCGTGAAACCAACCGCGTGAAGCATCGCCCGGCTGGCGGCCCGCTCCGCGCCATCGACAACGATCGAGGAAAATGCGCGCTCGGCCGAAGCCGGGGGCTTCCCATTGCCGCGCGCGCGCTTGATAGTCTGGCTGCTCATATCAGAACTGCGAGGGTACGGCCCCAAACGCGAGTTGCCAAGCCGGAGAAACGTGCCTTACGTGCCTTTCAGATATCGCGATTCCCGCGCAACTTACGCGCTGGTGACCCTGCATCCTGCACGGGTATCCTCCCCGCATGCCCGAACTCGCCGAAGTCGAATTCTACCGCCGGCAATGGCGTGCCGGCGAAGGGCGGCGAGTCATTTCCGTTGAGGTGCACGCGACGAAGCGCGTGTTTCGCAACGCCGATGCCAGCCAAATCCTCACCAGCCTGCCGGGCGGCGTATTCCGCAGCTCGGTCGCTCACGGCAAACAAATGCTCTTCCGCTTCGGCGCGCAGTGCTGGCTCACAATACACCTCGGCATGAGCGGCAAGCTCCGCGTTGAACCGGCAGGCTTTCGTCCCGGCAAACACGACCACCTCGCGCTCCGCCAGAAAGAGCGCACACTCGTTTACTCCGACCCGCGCCAATTCGGGCGCATCGCATTTCATCGGGGAGCGCAGCCGCCGGACTGGTGGATTAACAAGCCTCCCGCGCCGAACGAACCCGGCTTTACGTTGGGCGCCATGACGCGCGCATTGAACCGCCACCGCAAGCTTGCGATCAAGGCTGCGCTCCTCCTCCAGAACGGTTTTCCAGGCATCGGCAACTGGATGGCGGACGAGATCCTGTGGCAAGCCGGGATCGCGCCGGGCCGGCCAGCGGCGAAATTATCCGCCGCTGAAGTTCGCGCCCTGTGGCAAACAACACGCTCTGTCTCACGGCGCGCCCTCCGCACAATCGGCAAAAGCTTCGACGCCCCGCCAAGAGGCTGGCTCTTTCATGAACGCTGGAGCCGCGCCGGCAAATGCCCGAAGCACAGAATTCCGTTGCGTTGCGCGACGATCGGCGGGCGCACCACGGCGTGGTGCAAGGCTTGTCAACGCTGAGTTGTGCCTTCGTGAAGCCGTTTCAGCAACTCCCGTGCGACAGGCCGGTCGGGCTGCGCGTCAATGAGTTTCTCCAGCAGACCCCGGCTGCGCCGGGGATTGGATTTTGCCTCCGCGGTCGCGACAGAAAGAACCCGCGCATAGCCGGCGGTGAATTCACCGCAGCGCCGCGCGCTCTGCAGATAAGCGGCGTAAGCCTCTTCCAACCGCCCTTCGGATTCGGCGATCAGCCCCTTGAGAAAAACATTTCTGGCCTCAATGAATGCACCAAGTTCCGCAACCGGCGCGGGCAGGGACGTGAGTTGAAGATTGAGAAGCGGCAGCAGCCGGCCATAGCTGCTGGTCTTGCGCAAGTAACTGAACCGCGGCGCTCCAAATAGAATGACAGCACTATCATCCGTGTTTATCGGCGCTCCCGCTGCGTACGTGCGCAGATCCGCCGGTCCGGCCAGAAAGTTGCCGAACAGCCGCAACGAATCGCTCAGCGCCAGCTTCTGCAGCCGCTCTCGCAACGCCGTCGATTCGGTGCGTTCCTCCAGCCAACCGGCCGAATAAGGAACTGCTGCCGCAAAGCCGACCAGGCCGATCACCGGCGCATCTACATTGAAACGCAGCAGCCACGCTTGCGTCTCCGGAAAGACTTCGAGGAATGTGCGCACGATTGCTCGCAGGGTCTCGTGATCCAACTGATGGAGCGGCAGCCACTGGCAAAACAATCCGCCCGGCGCGAGTTTTCTCCGGATCGCGCGAAAATGCTCCACTGTGTATAGCGACCCCGCGCCGTCCCGGGCCGGGTGGAACAAGTCGCCTACGACCACGTCATATGATTCCGCTGCCGCCAGCACGAAGCGCCGCGCGTCGGCAACGTGCGGGCGCAGCCGCCCGGGAGGGTAATCATTGAACGGCGCGAACGCGGGCATCACTTCCATAACTTCGGCCAGCAGTTCAACGCCATCTGCCAATGCGACGCCCTCGTGCAACGCCGCTCCGCTGAAGGTTATCCCGGTTCCCAGGCCAAGAAACAGCGCGCGCGCCGGTCTGGGGTGCAGCAACAACGGAATGTGCGCGTGCCTGTACTCAGCGTCGGCCACACCCGTGCCGCCCATTTGGAACCGGTTATCCACGCGCAAGGTCCTGCGTCCCGCCGCGTCCTCCACCACCGCAACCGATGCCATCGTTCCTTCGCGGAACTCCACAATCTTTCCGTCCGACGGAATGTCAACAAACCGAAAACTTTGCGTCAGGGCAATCGCAAGGAGGCCCGTCAGGGAAGCAGCAAACGCCAGCCCCCCAACACCCAACAATCGATCATTTGGACGGTTGGGATTTCTCTGTTGTTTGGTGTTCGGGATTTGGCGTTTCCATCCTGTCGGCAGCGCGGCCAGATACGCGAGAGAGATGGCAAGGATCGTTCCCTTGCTGCCAACGAGCGGCAGCAGGCCAACCGAAAACAACGCCGGCGCGCAGGCAGCACCGAGTGTGTTTACGGCCAGAGCCCGTCCCACGTCGCCGGCGCGGCGAACAAGCTGGCTAAACGTCGCGCCCATCGCTGCCGTCGGCAGCAGAAACATGCCGGCTGCGACGGCCATTTCCGCCGCAAACACCCCCGGCAGGCTGTCGCCAAAAGCGCTGCGGCAAGCCTGATACACATGATCCGCCTGCGTCGCGAACAGCACGCCAACGAGACAGCACAAAGCCGTCGCGCTCAGGAGGTCAGGCAAGGTCAACCGCTCCGCATACCGATGATAAACAGCCCCGCCCACAGCCGTTCCAATCAGGAACACCGCCAGTACTGTCGCGTAGGTGTAAACTGTGTTTTCGAGTATCTGCCCCAGGATGCGCACCCCAACCACTTCGTAGCCGATACCGAGCAGCCCCGTCAGAAAGAGCGTTATTGCGGTTGGCCCAGCAACTCTCGAAACTACCACCCTTGCCGCATAAATGCGGAACTCCGAAGATGTAAGTCGCGGCGAACCGCCAGATGCGGGTCCTTGCGCCAATTGAATTGTCGGAGTTCCGCATTTATGCGGTGACAACTTCTCCTGGCCAGCACCAGCGATCCACGCGACAATCCCGCAGCAGAGGTTGATTCCTACGAACAGGAAGGCACTGGACTTCAATCCGAGGCTCGGAAGCACAATAAATGCGCCCATCAGCACCCCGAGAGCCGCTCCAGCGGTGTTTCCGGCGTAAAGACCCCCGATGCTGTGGCCGCGCGCGCTGAGAGGAGTCATGAGCCGCTCCATTACCGGGAGCGTGGCGCCCATCGCGGCAGTTGCCGGCAGCAGCGTTACAAGAGGGATGGCGAATGCGACGGTCCAATGCCATAGCGCGCCGGGGCTGAGCCCAATCCACCGCAGCGCCAGTTCGTTGGCCTGCGGAATGGCGAAGATAGTTACCGCGCCCCAGACCCCGATCAGCAGTTCAAGCAGGGCATATGCTCGCGCCGGGTTGATGAGGGGCAGCCGCAACGTGCTCCACGCACCGAGCGCAATGCCGGCCATGAATGCAGCGACGACCGCGAGAACCGCCGGCATCTCGTGGCCAAGCCCCACCGCAAAGGTGCGCGCCCAAATGATCTGGTAGCCAAGCCCCGCCGCCCCGGACAGGAAGAACAGGGCGCAGAAAGCCGCGGCGATGGAGCGTTTGCTCAGACGAGAATATCTTTGATCAATTCCCCGTGGATATCGGTTAGGCGAAAATCGCGTCCCTGGAACCGATAAGTCAGCTTCTCGTGATCAATCCCGAGCGTGTGCAGGATTGTGGTGTTGAGGTCGTGAATGTGCACCGGGTTCTCGACAATATTGTAGCAATAATCATCAGTTTGCCCGTAACTGAAACCTGCCTTGACCCCGCCGCCGGCCATCCAGATTGAGTAACAGCGGCCGTGATGGTCGCGGCCATAGTTGTCCTTTTCGAGCTTGCCCTGGCTGTACACCGTCCGGCCGAACTCTCCGCCCCAGATCACCAGCGTATCGTCGAGCATCCCTCTCTGTTTCAGGTCCTTGACCAGCGCCGCGCTCGGCTGATCGGTGTCCTTGCACTGCTCGCGAATCCGTTTCGGGAGATTATTGTGCTGGTCCCAGCCGCGATGATAAAGCTGGATAAAGCGCACGCCCCGCTCGGCCATTCGTCGCGCGAGAAGACAATTGTAGGCGAACGTGCCGGGTTTTTTGACGTCCGGGCCGTACATTTCGAGCACACTCTCAGGTTCTTTGGACACGTCCACCAGATCCGGAACCGAGGTCTGCATCCTGTAGGCCATCTCATACTGCGAAATTCGCGTGTTGATCTCCGGGTCGGCGTAGTTGTCGAATTGTTTCGCATTGAGCTTGGCGATTCCGTCCAGCATGCGCCGCCGCGTGTCCGCATCGATACCGGGGGGGTTGGAGAGATATAGCACTGGATCGCCGATGCCGCGGAATTGCACCCCCTGGTGTTCGGAAGGGAGGAACCCGGAACCCCATAACCGCGTATAGAGCGGCTGGTCGCTTTCCTTGCCGCTGGAGATCATCACGATGAACGCCGGCAGGTTCTGGTTGGCCGATCCGAGGCCGTAGCTCAGCCACGCTCCCATGCAGGGCCGGCCGGGTTGTTGAAAACCAGTCTGAATAAACGTGATCGCCGGGTCGTGATTGATGGCCTCGGTGTTCACCGTCTTGATGACGCAGACGTCATCGACAATCTGGGCGATGTTCGGCAGCAACTC
>JAKEEH010000581.1 GCA_022616725.1 Limisphaerales bacterium
GATCTCGCCGCGATTTCCTTTGCCATCGCGCGCGAATTTGATGAAATCGAGTCGCTCAAGAAAAAGCTCGAACAGGAGAACGACTATCTGCGGGAAGAAGTCGTCGCTGCGCTCGGCTCGCGCGATCTCGTGGGCGAGAGCAGCGCACTGCGAAAGGTGTTGCGTCAAATCGAACTCGTCGCCCGCGCCGTCCACGAACGCAGCCCGCGCAAGGAACGACCACTCATCAAAGTGAATTGCAGCGCGATCCCGGAGAACCTTTTCGAGAGTGAATTCTTCGGTCACGCGCGCGGCGCGTTTACAGGCGCGTTGAAAGACAAACCCGGACGATTCGAGTTGGCCGACGGCGGCACAATCTTCCTCGACGAAATCAGCGAACTCCCGGTTGCCATGCAAGCCAAACTGCTCCGCGTGTTGCAGGAGCAAGAAATCGAGCGCGTTGGCGAAACCCGCACGCGCAAGATCAATGTCCGGGTCATCGCCGCGACCAATCGCGAGTTGAAAGCGGAAGTCGAGGCTGGCCGATTTCGCCAGGATTTGTTTTATCGCCTGAGTGTTTTCCCCATCGAAGTCCCACCGCTGCGCGAGCGCCGCGAAGACATCCCGCACCTCGCCACGCATTTTGTCCGTCTTGCCGCGAAGCGAATGAATCGTCCGCCGCCGCGTCTCACGCGCGTGCAAGCCGAGCAACTCGCCGGGCATGATTGGCCCGGAAACGTGCGTGAACTTCAAAACGCTATTGAGCGGGCAGTGATCCTTTCGCAAGGCGGGCCTTTGCGTTTTGAGCTTGTGTCATCGAAACCCACTGACTCGTCTCGTGCCGGATCGCGTCCAGCCGAAGCCCGGCCAATCTTCACCCGCGACGATTTGAAGCGCCACGAGCGTGAGAGCATCACCGCCGCGCTGAAGGAAAGCCGCGGCAAGGTGTTCGGAGCTGGCGGTGCGGCGGAGTTGCTGGGCATGAAGCCGACGACGCTCGCCTCTCGCATCAAGGTTCTCGGCTTGAAGCGACCGTGACCTTGCAGATTGCTTTGTGGCTCATTGCCTCTGGGCGTGGGAAAATCCGGCCATCCGCAAACACTGCTGACATAGGGTTGTCAGTGGGCGTGTGTATCTTCTCCGTAATAGAATTATGCAAACTGAAATTCAATCTATGAACAACCGCACCGTTACCATCATCGTCGTGGCCTCGAAAGAGGCCGTGTTCAACTTTCTCTCCAACATCGAGAACCTGCCCGTCTGGGCCACGGAATTCTGCGAGCGGCTCAAGAAGGAAGGCTCGCACCATAAAGTCGTGACTTCAGGAGGCGAACTGTTTTTCAAAATCGAATCCGACCGCAATACCGGCGTCATTGATATGTTCGCCGGACCAACACTCGATCAAATGGGCATCTTTCCGACGCGCGTGATTTCACTGCCCGGCGGTCAAACCGCCGTGTCGTTCACCTTCTTCCAACCGCCAGACATGCCCGACGAGGTCTGCGAGCGGCAATACAAATCGTTGCTCATCGAGATGGATGGATTGAAGAAGCGGTTTAGCGGCAAGTGATCTTCGCCCGTTTCACTCCGCGAAATCGCGAGCTCGTCACGAGCGACATTCGTTCGCCAACGCGCATGAGCGGCAAGCCTACGCCTGCCGGCTCGCCATGGGCATTTGGGGTCAACCAGAGGGCAACATCTCAGCCGCCTACCGAGCCGATACCTTTCTGAGGATCAAGATCTTCATTTCTGAGGGGCAGTTGCCATCGCCAATGGAAGTCTGTCGCACGGCGAAGCGATTGACGTGTTACGCGGCTGGCAGCGATTCCTGGATTCGCATATTCGCGCTGGCAGATGGCCATCGGCTGGATGGCCTGACTTTCCTCCCCGGAATCAATACGCCTGCTGTCCGAATTAGCAGTCCCATTTGCAGAACCCATGAAATGGAAGAGCTGATGAGACAAGCTCGCGACTATATGCGGAGTGGATTAATCAAGACAGGGAGGGGCCTGATTGAATCCCAACGGCCGATAGGTTTTGGGCGTTTGATGGTGGTTGAGGCTTCTCAGCTTCGCCAATAACCTATGGGAAAACACGAGTATGCCGTTTTACCGTAACCATGTTTATCCCTGGTTTGTAAATCTGTTGGGCAATCCCGGACCCATCAAGCAGATTCGCCAGCGCATCATTCCAATGGCTGAAGAGACAGTTCTCGAAGTGGGTGTGGGTCCCGGAGTGAATTTTCCGCATTATGATCCGGCAAAGGTAAGCAAACTGTACGCTCTCGAACCGAATTCCGGGATGATTCGGCTTGCGGAGCGGCAACGGAGCCGATCCGATGTGGAGGTCGAGTTTCTGGACCTGCCGGGCGAACGAATCCCTTTGGAAGACGGTACTGTCGATACGGTCGTGAGCACGTTCACCCTCTGCACGATTCCAGCGGTGGTGGAAGCGATTCGGGGAATTGGTCGAGTCTTGCGGCCCGGTGGCAAGTTCATTTTCTTTGAACACGGGGTCTCACCAGACCATCGTGTCCAATGCTGGCAGAGACTGTGGGAGCCGTTTCATCGCTGTGTTTTCCAGGGCTGTCATCTGACACGGGACATCCCCGCTCTGATCACCCAAGGCGGTTTTCGGATCGGTCAAATGGAGAGATCGTACCTCGTGAAGTTCCCGAAATCGTGGACCCACTGTTGGTGGGGAACAGCGACTCAGAAAAGATGATCCCGTGCCCGCCGGCACCGTCCAACCGCGCATCGCCCGCGGCATTGGCAGGGGGAATTCTGCTGTCGGACGCCAACCTCTGACTGCGGTTATGTAGAGCGGGACTTAAGTCCCGTCCTCGTCTAGGAACCGCTCGGCGACTCGTAAATCCTACAACGGTCACTGCGCGTTTGACGTCGCAGGATGCTTTGAGAAACGAAA
>JAKEEH010000134.1 GCA_022616725.1 Limisphaerales bacterium
CGGAGGCCGCGAAAGCCGGACCACCGCCGCCCGCCGGCAGGAAACGGCCCCTTCCGGAACGGCAACCGCATCGCCTTCCCGCCGAACGACTCCCGCAGTGGCGCCTCTGCCTGGCCGTGCCAGCGGTTCGTGATGTATGGCGCTGGTCGAAGTCCGCAACGTCAGCAAAATTTATTATTTGGGCGGTGAAGAAATCCGCGCCCTCGATGACGTAAGTTTGGAGATTGAACTTGGGGAGTTCATTTCCATAATCGGCCCGTCCGGCAGCGGAAAATCGACCCTCATGCACATTCTCGGCTGCCTGGATACGCCAAGCAAAGGCACGATTACTCTTGACGGGACGATGATTCAAAACGCCAGCGCCCCGCAGTTGGCGCGCATTCGCAATGAGAAGATCGGGTTTGTATTTCAGTTTTTCAATCTACTGCCGAAGCTGACGGTGCTCCAAAACGTCGAACTCCCGATGATCTACAGCGGCGTGAGCGCTCGCGAACGACGCGAACGCGCCATGGCCGCCTTGACCATGGTTAACCTCGAAAACCGCACCCGGCATCGCCCGATGCAGCTTTCGGGCGGGCAGCAGCAGCGCGTTGCGATAGCGCGCGCGCTCGTCAACAGCCCCAAGATTGTGTTCGCGGATGAGCCGACCGGCAATCTGGATTCGCATACCGGCGACGCCATACTGAACCTCTTCGAGCGACTGAGCGAGCAGGGCCGAACGATTGCCCTTGTGACGCACGATCCCGAGATCGCAGCCCGGACCCCGCGCCGAATCGAAATCCGGGACGGGAAAATTGCCAGGAACCTGGATGCAAAACTGGCCGGCATGGAAATCTGACATGAACCTGCTCAACGCGATCGGCATTGGCTTCAAGGAGATCTGGGCCCACAAGTTTCGCTCGCTCCTCACGATGCTCGGAATCATTCTGGGCGTCTCCAGCCTTGTGGCAATGTCGGCGTTGGTCAAGGGGATGGAAAACGGCATGCGCGAGGCGCTCATTGCCATTGGCGGACTGGAGAAAGTTCGAATCGAAGATCAGGATATTCCGCCGTCACAGATGCACCTGGCTGATCAGGCCGTGGGCACGACCATTCGCGACGTATTTGCGCTCGAAGCGAGCGCGCCGCTGGTGAGAATGGTGGCTCCCGAAATGCGCCTCCAGCGCGCCACCTTCACGCGCGGCAGCCGCTCGTTCACGCCGTTTAACTTCGTTGGCACCGTGCCGGCGGCGCTGGAGATGAACCAGCACGTCGTCGAGCACGGACGGATGTTCAATGAGATCGACAATGAGAATGCGCACAGTGTGTGCGTGATCGGCACGATGGTGCGCGATGAGCTGTTCGGCTCGCCGGAAAAGGTCGGTTACGAGATCATTCCAATCGGCGAACAGGTCACCGTCAACGGCCAGCCTCTCACCATCATCGGCATGTTTCAACACTACGAGAGCGAACAGGATCGGAAATACCGACTCCTCGAACAGAACAAACCGCAACCGGAGCAGGCGGGTGTGGCGCGTAGCCGCGGTTGGGGCGGACGCGGGCGAGGCTCCAGCGGTGTGTTTCGATTCAAGAATTCGACCGTGTACGTGCCGATCAACACGTTGTGGCTAAAATTTAAAGCTGCCACCGGCACGAACACCGCGCCAGACCCGAGGCTGTCGAGCCTTTACATCAAAGTCGAAGACGTCAATAAACTCGAGCCCGCCCTCCAGCAGGCCCGCAACGTCCTGCTCCAAACCCATCGCGGCATCGAGGATTTTGGTTTCCAGACGCAAGAGAATTGGAGCGATGACATCAATGCGCGCATTCGCAACGCGCGCATGAGCGGCGGGATTATCGCCGCGATGAGCCTGCTGGTGGGCGGGATCGGTATCATGAATATCATGCTGGCCAGCATTACTGAACGCATTCGCGAACTCGGCATTCGCAAGGCCATCGGCGCGACCAACACGAATGTGTTCATTCAGATCGTGGTCGAAAGCGTCGTCATTGCCGTGCTGGGAGGCGTCGCCGGTCTCCTCGCCTCCTATGGACTGGTGCAGGTCCTATCGCTTGTCTCGCCGACCGAAAACACCCCAATCATTACGATTCCTGCGATGACGGTAGCGTTCCTGTTTAGTGCGGTCGTGGGTGTGCTGGCCGGGCTGATTCCGGCATTTAAAGCCGCAAACCTCGATCCAATCCAGGCGCTGCGCTACGAATAGCTTAGCACGTGGCTGAATTCAATTCTCCTTGATCGTTAACGAGTATTGATCGGACGTCAGGCTCCCTTGCCCTCGTTTGCTCCCAAACTTGTTATATTCGTAATCGACCTTGAAGTGGTACATGATTGACTGTTTATCGGGCGGTATCGGCACCAGAGCTTCCCAACGGTCGCTCATGCGGAGAGTCGGGCGCATCGCGTAGTTGTTCATGCCGACGACGACCTGCGGGCTGATGCTGTCGTGCCGAAGCGTCTGCTGCGTGCTGTCCAGCTTCATTTCGACGAGGTACTGACCGGTTGGATTGCGCGGCAGTGTTGTTGGCGTCAAATTCGTAATGACTTTCGAGGCGCAACTCGCAAGAAAAATTGTTAGCAGCGAAACTGGAACAACTCTCTTCATTCTTAGCATAGCGGCGCGAACCTTGGCACAAGCATCGCCGCGATGTAAAGGTGCTTTTGCGCCGCGCGAGATAACCTGGTCATGCTCCCATACGCCCCAACAGACCCGCCACGGTATCGTTTTGTCCTGGCAGGATCAGCCCTGGCGCAATCTCCGCCAGCGGTTCCAGCACGAACCGGCGCAGGTGGGCACGCGGATGCGGCAAAACTAATGTGGGCGTGTCACGGACTTCGCGGCCAAACGTGATCAGATCCAGGTCGAGAGGGCGCGGTTCATTCGGCACAATTTTCGGCTGCCGGCCAAATTCCCGTTCGAGCGCCTGCAGCCTGGCCAAAAGCGTTTCCGGTGTTTCGTCAGGCCGGGGGACCAGACCTACAACGGCATTTAGAAACCGCGCCGACCCTGGCGGGCAATCCACCGGCTCAGTCTCGTAAACTGAGGAGCGGAGCAG
>JAKEEH010000135.1 GCA_022616725.1 Limisphaerales bacterium
CAGAGTTCTCCCTCCACACGTCGTCTCGACGTCGCACCGTTTTTGGCCGGTGCTGAGGCAGGTTTGGACGATCAGAGCGCTTTCGGGCGGGAGGATGGCGCTGGCATTGTCTTTGCCCAAAGCGCAAGCCAGCTCGGCCGCGGGAGCGTTCGCGTAGGCTAGCTTGCCATCACGCGAGCACTCGAACACGGGATAAGGATTGGATTCGGCCAGCGCCGAAAGGGATTTTATCGCGGCATCGACGCGCCGGCGACCGCTCAAGTCGCGAATGGTAATGTGAACGGAGGGCCGCCCATGATAGATGATCGCGGTTGCTGCGATTTTAACGTCCACCGCTTTGCCATCGAGACGCAGGAGGCGGGCATCACACGAGACCGGCGCGCGGCTTGTCAGCAACTCGGCAAACGCCTGGCCGAGCGAATTACGCGAATCCGCGTGCCAGATTTGCGCCGCGGGTTTGCCGCGCAACTGATGCTCGGAAGGGGCGCCGAGCAATCGGGCGGCGGGCGCATTCGCATAGACAATGGCGCCGTCCGATTCGATCAGATGCGGGTCCGCTGAAAGTTCAGCCAGGCGGGCGCAGGACTCTTCGATTCCGGCAAGCTGTCGCTCCAGATCTGCCGCGCGCTTGCGCGCGGTCATCAGTTCGAGGGTGCGCCGAATCGCGGTGGGCAGCCGATTCATGTTGCCTTTGTCAACAAAATCGGCAGCGCCCTTGTCCAGGTATTCCGCAACCTGCTCGTCCGGCAAACCGCCGGTTAGGATTATGACCGGGATGTCCTTCTCCAACTGTTGCAGCAGTTCGAGCGTTTCGAGGACCGAGAAACCTGGCAGCCCGTGGTCGGTCAGCACGATGTCGAAGTCGCGCGCTGTGATCGCGGCGCAGAATTCATGCGCTGTCTGCACGACCTGTGAGTTGGCTTCGATCCCGGACCCTTTTAGCGCGCGCAAACAGAGTTCGACGTCGTTTGGATTATCCTCGACCAGCAGAATACTCAAAGGGCGGCAAGATTCAGACATACCCCGGGCTTGGGCGAAAGCATTGGCCAAACATTGACCGATTTAAGCGCGGTTTGTGCACCTTTCGGGCTCGACGCAGATTGAGAAGCAGGAAGCCGTCCAAAGTCACGACAAATTTCACACCGACAGCAGGGACAGCCCTGAATCCCCAAACGACAGCCTATATTCCTACTCGGCCTTGGAACTTCTCCCGGAAGTCGTGCTCCCGGCCTCCGGCTTGCTGGTCTGCGCCAGGGCCTCTTTGATCCGCCTCTCCAGTTCCACCATGGCCGGAACATTCCGCCGGGCCGGCGGCAGCGAGGCCATCGCCTTAAGCGCATCCTCGTAAGCCCGGCGCGCCTCCGGATTGCGTCCGGCTTGCTGGAGAATTTCGCCCCGGCGGGCCAGCCAGGTCTCTTTGCGGGGGGATTGGGCAGCGACCTTCTCCAGCCGATCCAGTGCCGCGTCGTACTTTTTTTGTTTGAGCTCGATGTCGATGGCGTAGAGTTGCAGGGTCACCAGGGTGCCCAGCTTCTGCATTCCTTCATCAAGGCCGCGCAAGGCTTCCCCGAAGTGGTTCGTTCCCTCCTCCGTCAAGGCCTGAGCACGTTCGATGTAAAGCTCGGGACGTCCGGCAGCCGACTGCTGGATTGCGGCGGTGTAATCGCGGGCCGCCTCAAGGTGTTTGGTGAGCTTGACAAGCGCCCGGGCACGGGCGACGCGGGCTTCAACGTGGTTGGTCTGGCGAAGCAGGAACCGATCGAGGCAAATCTTTGCCGAATGGGGCCAATTCGCCTCCAAAAACATGCGCCCGCGCGTGAAATCGATCACGTGCAGGCTGGGGTCGAGCACGAGGGCGCGATCATAATCAGCCTGGGCAGGGTCCCACTCCTGGTGCGCCCGGTGCAGTTCGCCCCGTTTGAGGTAGAGCTCGGCGTTCTTCGGGTTCTTCTCGATCTGGCGTGTCACTTCGGCGATTTGCAGATGCAGATCCCCGTGCGCCAGCGCTTCGCCAGCGGCCACTAACGAAAGTAGAAAAAGCCAAAACCGCATGAGCAAAGCCTAACAGATCTGTCGGCCCGCGTAAAAGGGCGATAGTTCGCGCAGTAGTCAGCGGCCGAGCTTCAGGAAATTCTTCATGATGGTGCGGCCATGCTCGGTGAGGATGCTTTCCGGATGAAACTGCACGCCCCAGATCGGATACTGTTTGTGGCGCACCCCCATAATTTCGCCCTCCTCCGTTTCCGCCGTGATTTCGAGGCAATCGGGGACTTTCTCGCGATTGATCACCAGGGAATGATAACGCGTGGCCGCGAAAGGGTTGGGCATGTCGGCGAACAACTCCCGCCCGCCGTGCTTAATCAGGGACGTCTTGCCGTGCATCATTCGATAATTGACGATCACCTCGCCGCCAAACGTGTGCCCGATGCATTGGTGGCCCAGACAGACGCCGAACAGCGGGATCTCGGGTCCGAACGTCCGAATGATATCGTTGGACAGACCGGATTCGCGTGGCGAGCAGGGCCCGGGCGAGATCAGGATGCGTTCGGGTCGCAGCGCGCGAATCTGGTCCAGCGAAATCCGGTCGTTTCGATGCACCTGCATATCCACCTGCATCTCGCCGAGATACTGCACAAGATTGTAGGTGAACGAATCGTAGTTATCGATGACCAGGACCATTGCGCCGCCATGAATCTACAAGGAACCGGTTCTTTAGCCAGCGAGAATGCATCAAAGTCAGAAATTACTTGATTTTAGGGCGTCGTACCTCCAATTCTCGCGCCCTTGAAAACACATGTCGCGCCTGTGTGTTACCGGCGCAGGCGGCGGCTCGTGCGCTCAATCATCACGTGTGGCAAAAGAAGAACCGATCGCGTTACAAGGCACGGTAACTCAGGTGTTGCCGGGCACGATGTTCCGCGTCGCCCTGCCTAACGGGCACGAAGTCCTCGCGCATATTTCGGGAAAAATGCGCAAGAACTTCATCCGCATCAGCGTCGGTGATCGCGTCCAGGTTGAAATTACCCCATACGACCTCAGCAAGGCGCGCATCACCTTTCGCCACACCTGAAATCCTAATGGCGCGCGGGCTTCCTCGCCCGAAGCACATCCGACGGCCAAAGAACCTCCCGCGGGCGCGCTCCCCATGTTTCAACTGCATCGTTTGGCTTACGAGACCGGGGCGGGGATTGACGGCGGGCGCAACAGGGGCGGCACGGTTGCGCGCAATGGCTGGGCGTCCCATTGCCACGCGCGCTCGCGGAATTGGGTATAGAGTCTTCGGCGCGACCAGAGGATGAACGCGATGTCTTTGGAGAGCGCGAGCAGGGTTGAGAGTGCCGAGGTGATTAGCTGGAACCAAACGAATGAAAAGGTTGACGAAGTTCCCGTCAAGATCTTCGGCAGGAGC
>JAKEEH010000582.1 GCA_022616725.1 Limisphaerales bacterium
ACCACTCCCATTCCGGGTGACTCGGGTGCCCGTCGCGCAAGAATGAAGTCCAGATTTGTGCCCACCTGGGCGAGTGCCCCAAGCTTTTCCGCCAAGCCACCTGGACGGTCTTCGACATCTGCAGCCCACACGACCGCACGCGTTATCTTCAATTTCATATCTTCACCTGTGTTGGCTGGGCTGATGTCGGTTGAACGCACTCACACTATGAACGTTCAACGCCGCGCCGTCATGCCAAATCCGACCAAAGACACGAGGACTTCCACGCTGCGCGATGAAGCGGCGGCAATGTTCTACCTTCCGTTCGCGCAGTTTC
This sequence comes from Limisphaerales bacterium, assembly GCA_022616725.1. Lineage (GTDB taxonomy): Bacteria > Verrucomicrobiota > Verrucomicrobiia > Limisphaerales > JAKEEH01 > JAKEEH01. The sequence goes on from JAKEEH010000582.1 coordinate 317, forward strand.
CGAACACCGAAGGACGCTCGCTGCTTCCCTCCGTTTGGGAACACTTCCCGGCAAATCGTCTAAATCCAGGTAGCCGAACTATCCGAAGTCTCCGAACTCTCTAAACGACAAGATCCTCCGCAGGCCGAGACTGGGGCGGCTTCAGGGGCCGGCAATTCAAGTCGTCCGTTTATTTTACCGCTCTGTGCTTGCCAGCGACCGTAAGCGAAGCGAGAGGAGGCTTCAACCACTGAAAGCGAGCCTCACATGGACACATGCCCACGAGAAGACCGCCGTGCCACGAAACATTAGCTCCTGTTTTCATTTGAGGTTGGAGCGTTTATTCGGTTCTCCCTGAATGCGGTGGCTGCCAAACCTCAGGGTTCTTCGACGGCACCAAATCGTGCTCGCCAAACTGCGGCACTGGGAATTCGCTCGGCGCGTCCGCAACAAGATGGCGCGGGCGATCAGGACCAGTCAGCTTCTGTTCGTCGATCTGCCGCTGCAACGTCATGAACGCGTGGATGAGCGCCTCGGGCCGCGGTGGGCAGCCCGGAATATGCACGTCCACCGGGATGTATCGGTCGATGCCCTTGAGCACGTTGTAGCCCTGCTTGAACGGCCCGCCGGAGATGGCACACGCGCCCATGGCGATGACGTATTTCGGCTCTGGCATCTGGTTGTAGAGGCGCACCACCTGCGGGGCCATTTTCTTGGTCACGGTGCCGGCCACAATCATGAGGTCGGCCTGGCGCGGCGAGGGGCGAAAGATCTCAGCTCCGAAGCGGGCGAGATCGTAACGCGCCATGGTGGTGGCGATCATCTCGATGGCGCAACAGGCGAGGCCGAACTGCAGCGGCCAGATGGAGTTCTTGCGACCCCAGTTGTAGAGGTCTTCCAACGTGGTCGTAAAAATCCCCTGCTTGCTCAATTCGCTTCGCAGTCCTTCGTCCATCACAGTTCCTCTCGGTGGCTATTTGCCATAGTTCGTTGGTTCCTCACGGAGAGTTCACTTGCCGAGATACCTTTGAATCTCGCGGATCGTTGACTGGGGAAGGATGGTCTTATTCATGGGTTAGCAAACAGGTTAAATCTCGATTTGCACGTCGCCGCCCTCGATCACGACCCTATAGCTCGGGACTCCCTGACGGGCGGGTGGCCGCATGACGGCGCCGGTTTTCAGATCAAAATCCGCTCCGTGCCACGGACAGGTGACGGTCGTTCCTGCTACCGACCCTTCCGAGAGCGGCCCGCCGCGATGAGTGCAAGTGTCGCCAATGGCATAGAAAGTTCCGTCGATATTGAAGAGGGCGATTCTTTGACCTTCCACGTTGAAGGCAGCGGCCTGGCCGGGGGGCACGTCCTTAACTCCCGCTATTTTAATGAGGTTTGCCATCGTGCTGCAGGCGGTTTGGTGGTTGATGAACGACTGGGCGCGTGGCCCGAGCCTGGCATTATTCATGGTGATGCGCGTCACAGGCCTGATTGGTCGGCGCGTCAGCCACGGCGGTGGTCGCCTGCACGAGTCCCGCTTTGAGCAGGTAGGCTTCCACCTCGTCGCCGCTGACATCGGCCAGTATCTGGCCATCGATTTCCACGCAGGGCGAAAGCATCTGCCCGCTTTTCTCAACCATCTCCGCGTGGAATGACGGGTTGTTGATGATATCGCGATCTTCGTAAGCCAGTGTGTATTTTTGCATGATGGCGCGCACGCCCTGGCTCCAGCCGCAGGTAGGTTTCAAGTAGGCAGTGATTTTTGGTGGATTCATCGGTGTTTTGTGTTTTGTTTTGGTTTTCTGGTTGCGGTTGGTCGGAACCTTTCAGTTTCCTCCCTCCGGTAAATTGGTCTCACAAACGCGTCGCCTCGGAATCCGCTCGGCCCTTCCCACGGTTGAAGCCCAAGGCGCTTATCCACGACGAAGTCGCCAGGCCACACCACTTCATTCCATTTCAAACGCCGAAAGCCTTTTGGAACACTGGCTCTCACCGGTGCTTCTGGTTCGCCCGTTCGCTGCGTTGGTTTGGCTGCGCAGTTCATTATCCTGGTTCGATCACACTCAGCCTTCGCCGTTGTTGCCAATCGCTTCGACCGGGCATCCCTCCATCGCCTCCCGGCATTGGGCTTCTTCCTCCGGCGTCGTCGGCTGCTTAAAGACATAGGAGTATCCTCCATCGTCGTTGCGTGTAAAATTCTTTGGGGCCGTCTCCCGACAGAGGTCGCAGTCAATGCACTGGTTGTCCACGTAGAACTTGCCCGGCACGTTTTCCGAGTATCGATTCGCAACGTCTGCCATAAGCTTTCTCCGATGTTTCGCGTTCGCTTCGTCTCGCACACTGGCAGGGCTCTCGGCCGTGCTCCGCGCAGCGGCGCCCGACCGTTCGTTCACCCGGCGCCTCGTCAGGTCGCGCCGAGTTTACAAAGCAAATGCTTTAGAAATAAATACGCGATGTGGCTGGCCTTAGCAAATGGTTTGTTGTAGGGTGCGCTCATGACCAAGCGCAGTACCGCGCGCACGAAAGCAAGACTGGTCGGCACACGTGAAGCCGTCCTGACGCTCCTGAAACAGCGCGGGCCAAGCGACTCGGAGGCCCTGGCGTCTGAACTGGGCATCTCCGCAATGGCGGTGCGCCAGCATCTCTACGCGTTGCGCCAGCAAAAGCTGGTCAGTCATCGGGAGGAGCCGCGCCCTGTCGGTCGGCCTGCCAAGCTCTGGTTTCCGACCCCGGCTGCCAACCGCTTCTTCCCCGATGCCCACGCCAGCCTGACCGTGAGTCTCTTAAACGCCACGGGTGAGACCTTTGGCGAAAAGGGCGTGCAGCGCCTGGTAGCGCGATGCGCGAAACAGCAGATTGGCACCTACCGCTCGCGCATCCCCGCGCGCGCCTCTCTCCCAGCGCGCTTGGAAGCGTTGGTTGCAATCCGCAACGAAGAAGGCTTCATGGCCGAAGTGCAGCGCCAGCGTGACGGTTCGTTCCTGCTTATCGAGAACCACTGTCCGATTTCCGCAGCGGCCAGCGTGTGCCCCAAGCTATGCGATGCGGAAATGGAAGTCTTCCGCGCCATTCTTGGCGGGGGCATCACCATCGAGAGAGCGGAGCACATGGTGGCCGGCGCCCGGCGTTGCGTTTACCGCATTCGGACAGGCGAGAGTTGAAGACAGCCACTCGGACCACGTCAACACTCAACTGAATCACGCGCGGCCGTTTCCTCGGCGATGAGTTTGTTAGGCGCTTCAACGACGGTGCGAAGTGGATCATCCAACTCGCGGGCATTTTCCCGGTCGGTGTGGTAAATACCCCAGAGTTGCTTGCCGGACTTCAGAGCACTCTCGTTCTCATGGCGACAGTTCACCAAAAACCAAACGCGCGAAGGTGTATCAGCTACACCAAAATGCGCGGACAGTCCTGAGAGTGTCCTGCCTCTAGCCGGGCAAGAGTCGTGTCCTAGCTCGGCTGGTATAAAATTGCGGCGCACGCCAACACCAAATCGAAGCCTTGCGCGCCGGTAAGCAGGCTGTCCAAATGCTGTCGTTCCAATGCGAAGTCCGCTGTTTGCGCAAGCTGGCGCGCGGCGAGGTTTCGGTAGATGGCTTCGCCGAGGTCGAGTTGACTGCCGATGGCTGCGCTCTGCTCGGCGAACAGGCAGACCGAAGCGGGTCTCCAATTCGCAGGAAATCGAAGCCTCATTCGTCGAGATATGTCGGCGAATCATCGGTCGGCTCAGTAAGGATAATTAGATAACCATCCGGGTCGTGAAAGGCGAATTCGCGCCGGCTCTTGTGGCGTGAAGTCTTTCAACTTGGCCATTACTCAGTCAGGAGTTGCAGTCACACGGATGACAACCGCTGCCGGCCTGAATCGGTGGACACTTCACTGAACCGTAGGTGCAGAAGACGCAGCAATGGCCAGCATTGGGTTTGAGTCGGGCACCGCAGCCGGGGCAGTCCCAGAAGAACAGGCATGCATCGGTTGGCATAACTTCACGACTCTGTTTGCCGCAATGCGGGCAAGTGAGCACCGATTCGAGCACGATAGGCGCATCGCCTTCAAGACGAGTCAAAGCTGAGGAAGCATGTGTCTTGTGCATGTGGTTTGGGGTGGATTGTTCAAAGTTGAATGTTGGCAGCGGTTTGTATTCATGCGATCCACCACTTCCTCACTTAAAGTCTTTGGCCGACTTGGCGTCCCGGCTGGCCAGCCATTCGACCAACGCCCCGGCCTCGCTTCGACGCGCGGCGTCTATCGGCGTGAGTCCATCGTATCCAATCCAATTGAGATCGGCGCCCCGCGCGAGAAGATACTCCGCCGATTGCCGCTGCCCGCCGTGACACGCGCACCAGAAGGCGTGGGTGATTTCGTCCGGCACTGGATCGTCTGGTCGCGCCGGACGCAGCGCCTTCGCACCGTAAATACACCCGCCGCAAGTGGGCGAGAAAAGCGCCAGCACCCGTGGCTTTGAGGCGTCGGCATTGAACTCTCGTTTGAGCGCCTCGAAAGATTCGTTGAGGATTGTCACTTGGGGAGCAGCCGGACCCGACGATTTTCCTTTCCGGTAGCAGGCGCAGCCAGTGCCAAACAAGCACGCTAACAAAGCGAGCACTGTGATGACGGGCAACAGCCGCGCTGTGTCGAGTCTTCGTTCATTTCGGTGAAATGTTGGATTCATAGCTAGAACTCGCCTTCCAGGTGTTTGAGCAGCGGACAGTCGCCAACGCCTTGGGTTTCGCATTCGTGCGCGAGTTTGCCCAACGCACGGCTCATCTGTCGCAATGAACGGATGCGAGCCTCGATGTCGGCAATTTTGGCCTGCGCGTGCGACCGCACTTGCGCGCACGATGTTCGTCGGCTCACGCGCAATTCCAAAAGGTCTTTGATTTCCTTCAGCGTGAAGCCAAGCTGTTGCGCCCGCCGGATGAACCGAATTCGAGTCACCGCTTCATCCGGATAAAGACGGTAGTTGGCGGCGGTGCGCGTCGGCTTCGGTAAGAGTCCAGCGCGTTCGTAGAAACGCATTGTTGGAATTCCAACTTCAGCCAGGCGCCCAGTGCGACCCACGGTCATTTGACCGCCGTTTGCATCCGATGCTTTCATCTCACCATTAAGCCTAAACCCTGCACTCAGGTGCAAGGTCAAGCCATTCATTAAGCCACCGAATCGGGGTTATTGCCGCCGTGACCAACGCGCGGCTTGCTCCGTTCCACGGCCTGCCGGTCGGCCCCGTCTCCCTCTCGACCACGCCCGTTCACTGCGCAAACCGCGCGCTCGTCACGAGCGGCATTTGCAGAGTTGCCGCAAGGGCGGCGGCTTCCGTCTGCGGCTCGGGGCGCGGCGTTACGCTTCAGCTTCGTTTCGCTATGCGCTCCTCTGCGCCTTCGCTCCACTTCCCGCTTGCCGACCTCAGACCGAAGCAAACACGGCCTAATTCCTTTCCAAAAGTGCTGGAGCGACCGTTAACGGAAGGTGCCCACTGGACGGAAGCGAATTCCGCTTACCCATTTGACCCTACGTTCGTGACGGTTCAAGTGCAACCACGCACCTTGACCCTGACTGGAAGCATCTGACTTATGGAGACTGCTGTCTAAATCGCCGGGCGCGGGCACTGCTGAATGCCGTCAAAGGCGACGTGTTGCTGTTTTGGGCGTTACTGTGGAAGGTGAGCAATCGGCAGGCGGAAGTTTCGAACAGCCATGACAAGTGCTGGTGTCTAATTGGAGCCTTACGCATCCAGCACATTTTGGAAGCTGGTCAGGGGATAAAGTGCTTGCCCCGCGCCGATGCGAGGCGGGCAGCGCAAAACAGTCACGTGTTGGGAAAGTTTGTCGATTCTCGACATGGCACGCGCGTAATTCTCGCCCATCCCAGATACTCGGCTCGCTTCAACACGGCGGTAGATTTGGGAATTTATCGTTCAGAAAGTCTTCTGCGGAAAGTGGTTTTTACAAAAGACGGCAGAATGCTCCAGTGGCATGCAAGCCCCCGTTGGAACTCTGCAACTCGTTCATGTCGGGCCGTCTTTGACCTCTCGACTCGAAATGACCGCAAGCGAGCAGAGGTTTTGCGAGAGAGGATTCTCGAAGCCAATTCAGATTGTGACCTGCTCGAACATTTATGAGCCTTGAACACGTTCTCCCTGTCCTACTTTTAGTCCTGGGCTGGTTCCTAAATTCGTTTACGCGACTCTTTGAATCATACGGCGAAAACCGCAAGGCGCCGTTCCTGGCGGAGTTCTTGGCCGACTTGGAATCAAACCGTTCCAATGGTGCGCGCAGTCGCAACGCCCGGCTAGCATCGCTTCGTGCCTTTTATCACTACGCCGCATTGGAAGCGCCGCAGCATGCTGGTCTGATCCAGCGGGTGCTGGCGATACCGTATAAACGGCTCACTCGCCGGCTTGTCTCCTATCTCACCCGGCCGGAAGTGGAAGCCGTGCTGGGTAGCATCGATAAATCCACCTGGGTAGGACGCCGGAACCACGCCATGTTGTTGCTGGCTATGCAGACAGGACTGCGCCTCTCCGAACTCACCGGGCTGCGACAAAAAGATGTGATGCTCAGCCCTGGCGCATACGTCCGCTGTGAAGGCAAAGGACGAAAGGAACGATGCACGCCTCTGGCCAAACCGACACTGACTGTGCTGAAAGCTTGGACCAATGAACAGGGTAGCGACGAGTCGTGCTTCCTGTTCCCCAGTAGTAACGGCGGTAGACTCAGCGCCGATGCCGTGCAGCACGCCTTGGCCGTACACGTCACAGCGGCACGACGCAAATGTCCCTCGCTCGCGAAAAAGCGCGTGACGCCTCACGTGCTGCGCCACACCGCTGCCATGGAGTTACTTCAGGCCGGCGTTGACCGTGCCTTGATAGCGATCTGGCTGGGCCATGAATCGCTTGAAACAACGCAGATCTATTTGGACGCCGATCTCCAGCTAAAGAAAACCGTCCTCGACAAAATCACCCCAATGCAAAACAGGCCGGGGAGATACCGGCCTGACGACAAACTACTGAGTTATCTCAAAGCGCTGTGACAAAGCCTCCGTTTTATGCCGTATCGAGGGAGTGGTCCGCCCAGGAAAATCAGCGCAAATCGCAAACCGTGCGGCATAAAACTGGACGCGGCATAACTTCCGTCTGCGGCTCGGCGGCGAACGTTTCGCTCCGGCCCGCTATGCGCTTCACTCGGCCTTCGCTTCACTTCCCGCTCGCCGACCGCAGACCGAAGCCGAGAGCGCAATCTGGCTGGAAACTCTGTTGAGAAAAGGTGGAGGCGGAGACCGGAATCAACCGGTGCGAAACTTACTGGTGGGATGAACGTCTGGGACCACGGCTCTTTGACTGCCCGGCTTTGCTCGTGCCTCACAAACCGTGCAGACAAAGCGCCGCGATCAGCAACCTGGACGGTGACGCACTCAACGGGTGTTTCTGAAACTATACTCCACTGCGCTCTCGTTCGTTTCATCCCACTCCCGACCCGCCCCGTTCCGCCTCGATTTCAGAACCGCTCGCTCAGTGCGAATGGCATCCAACCGGATGCAAGTTGATCGGCGATGGCTGCATCTAATGAAAGCTTTGTCACCATTGCCCGAATGCAGTATGGATTGAAGGGTGAAGAAGATGTCTTTCACTGAACTGAAGAAGCAGGAGGCGCAAAGTCGCATGGCAGCGGCGCGCAAGGCCCGGCGCAGTCCACAGGCGGCAGCGGCACAACAACGCCGGGCATCACTGGTGGGCGATGGCGCGAAATGGCGCATCACCAATTTCAAGGAGGTTGCTCGGGCCATAGCCAAATGTTCCTATCGGATTTCCGACCGTTGATAAACTATGAGGAGAATGAAACGGATGGCGGCGCTTTGACTGGCCCGCTTTCCTGCGTGCCTTGGAAACGAACCAGACAAAGCGCCGCGATCAGCAACCTATACGGTGACGCACTCAACAAGCATTCCTAAACCTCGCTACACTTCGCCGTCGTCCGTGCATGCCACTCCCGACCTGCTCCGTTTCGCTACCGGTTTCAGGAATGCTCGTTCAGTGCTTTTGAATTTGCACATCACTGCGTCAATTTTAGCTGTTCAATTGAACAAAATCTCTGGCGGCTTTCTGGAAATGGAAAGCCGGTCATTCTGGTTAGACACCATCCCCTTATCAAAGATAAGGCCGCCAGCCGCGCAACAGCCACGCGCGATTCGCGCTGTGTCCACAGAAATGACCTGCGAAGCAGTCAATGAATGTCCGCGCAATTGCACGCGTAAACGATCCGGAAGCATTCCGGCAATGTCCGAATAATCACGCCACGCAGTCCGCGAAGTAGGTCGCATCGCGGACACGAATCATCCGAGTTCGCGTCAAGTTGGTGAGCCGCGCAATAGCCGGCGCAGCGGCCGTGGAATCGTCCACGTCATTTGCGGCGCAATGTCCGCGCCCATTTACCGCGAATCATCAAGCAGCGTTCTGGCAGCGGCCAGAACAGCGGCACAAAATGTCCGCGCAATTTTCCGCGAAGTATCCAGTCCGTTGATCGCGCCGCAGGCCACGCATTAGCCGAGTCCGCGAACAATCCACAGACGTGTCCCATCCAAGTCTGCGGTTCATCCGAGGATGGTCCACAGTCGCGGACAGGGAACGCGCACGGTCTTATACACGACCAGGAATCGGCATCGGACGCGGACAGTCCGCAGCCAGGCCGCTGCCTCAATCAGTCCACGGCCACGATCCAGCCACTGCCCGCCATGCGGCCTCAAGTGGTGTGCCGTGATTTTCAGGCTCGCGGTCTGGAGCGGGATTTGATACGAACATGAGACCCGCCGAGGAAACGCAGCGCGGATTCAGCCTTGGCGCGACGCCAAAACACAGGCAGTCCATGACCAAGCAATCCGTAGCAACACTTCGGGAAGGCGGCGAATCGCCCGACCGCTACCAATCGTTCCATTCATTCGAGGAACGCAATATTGCTGGGCGATACATCGACCATGTGAATGTCCAGTGCTTCCAGTGCTACCATGACGGCTTGCACCTTTGGCCAGTGAGCATCGAATTGCTCCCGCTTCTCAGCTTCCCACTCAACCCATGTCTCGTCAGGGAAGTCTGGCGGGGTGTCCAGCCAGGCTCCTGCAAAATCCAAAACGAACGGACGCGCGACAACCGTCATTTCAACAACGAGCAACTTATCGTCAACTCGTATCAGTTGCGGGACGTTGAAACCCAAGATTTCGCTGACGCGCGCGTCTCGCAATCTTTCATAGACCGCACGCTCTCTCTGAAAAGGTACAGTTGCGCGATGCACCTTGACGGCAGTTTTCCCGGCTTTGGTATTGTTTTCAGCTACAAAAACGATACCATGTATGCCGAAGCCCAGGCGCTCGGCGAGTCGAAGCTGATGTTGCGCTGCGTAAGTCCGAGCGTTCTGGATCAAAAGTTCTTCCATGATTGCGTCATTGAGTCAGGGCGGCCACTCCGCCCAAGTGAAAATGCGACTGTTAGTCAACGGCAGTTCCATCGGGGTTGCCCAGATGGGACCGGATTTTCTGCTCGTGGACGCACCCATCAACCATCCGCCCGGCAACGCCAGCCTGGTGCTGCAAGTGGACCAGATCGAACGCCGCTGGGACGTGCATCTGCCCGAAGGCATCTCTGCGGCGTCCAAGCGGGTCGCAATTGCCGCAAGCTTGTAACCGCACCGCTGCGGGTTCTTCAGTTTTACTTCCAACTGCGTCGGCATACACCAACGCTTCAAGGGGGCCGCGCTCATGTGAGCGCGGAATACGCTTTTCCTTCAAGGCCACCCACCACAGGAAACTTCATCACTTCAACGGAGCCGCGCTCATGTGAGCGCGGAACTGAAGGCATATAAGGCCAGTTCGCGAGGAGAGTCAATGAACAATTTGATGATGTATCTTTTGGAGGTAAGGAGGTGTTTAATCTATGTTGCATCATTTCGGCCCTTCTGTATTCTCTGCGGCATGCAAAGCCGTCGCACAACCAAGAATCGTCGTTCCGAACGAAACCACCTCATTGTCTGTGTCGAGTCGTTAGATCGAGTGCTAGAACGACTCGTTGAAAAATCCATCCAAGCACTCGCTTTGTCGCGGAGACCATTTGATGTGGAAGTCCGAACACGCGCGGGGCGAGGAACGAAAGGATTTGGAACGATTCGACTTTGAATGGTTCACCGTCCCGCTATGAATTTCAACGACCTATTTCAACGGCTCACAAGTCACTCACCTCTCCCCTGGCAGCAAGCACTGTTCGAGCATTTTTGCAAAGGAGGCATGCCCACTTCTTGCGACCTGCCAACAGGGCTTGGCAAAACTTCGGTCGTCACC
>JAKEEH010000136.1 GCA_022616725.1 Limisphaerales bacterium
GAACCCGCAGCCGAGGACGGCTGCTACACGTATATAATAAATATAGCTCTGTCTTCATGTGCCTATTATACCATGGGTTTTTGGCGCATTTGGGGATGGGGACCGTTTAACATGCCAGTATGCGCCAGTACGCGACAGTATGCGCCAGTATGCGACAAAATGGTTTCGATTTCCAATTGACAAGGTTTGAATTTGTTACGGAAGCCAACGGAGGAAACCAAGAGCAAGGTGCAGGGTGGCATGGGTCACCTGTGTCTCGTTCGCTTGGAGCGGAGGGGAGCACGCCCAGTCTGTATTCGCGGGCATTGGCGGCTTGCCCCCGCGCACAGGCTGGTCTTTAGTGAGATAGCGATGGCGCGTCATTTTGAGCAATTCACGCTGCATCAGCGTGGGGAATGGCTACGCGGTCACCTCACTGAAGTGAGGTGCTAATGAGAGATGCAGGCCAAGAGAAGAATTTCGGGAGGCAATTTGTGCACTCGATGGCCATGGCTGCGGCGTAACCTTCGGAGGTGTCGAGCGCCTGAATGGACCAGCATTGGGGGGCTGCGGGGTCGCCGTCCACGCGAATCAGCGCCGCGGGTTTATCGGGATGGAGCGTGACGGCGAAGCTATGCAGCGGGAGGGAGAGGCCCATGCCACGGGCCTTGATCCAGGCTTCTTTGCGCGTCCAGCAGTTGAAGAAACCCTGGGTGCGGAGCGGCTGCGGCAACGCGGCCAATGCCATGGCTTCATCCGGGGCAAAGAAGCGCTGGGCGAGGTCGGCGCTGGCGAAATCGGGGCGCATCCATTCGATGTCCACACCGATCTCGTGTTCGCGGGTGAAGCCGAACAACGCAAGGTCGCACGAATGGGCGACATTGAAATGCAATCGCGACGAGGGTCCCCCCAGAGTGGGCTTGCCATAGGCGTTGTACGCGAACGAAAAGCCGGAGTGACCAAGGTACTGGGCGAGAAGTTTCCTGAGAATGCCGCGGACAACGGTGTAGCGCTGACGGTCGCGCTCGAAATGGAAACGGGAGGCGCAAGCGCGCTCATCGTCGGAGAGCAGCGCGGTGAAATCGGACAACTGGGGAAGGCAATCGGGGACCGCAGCGATCCAGAGATGGACCTCGCGATCTGTCAATTGAATATTATTTGTTGCTGGCTGCCAGATTTGCGCGAATCGCGACGGCATGAGGTTACTTCATGGCGCGGGCGATGCTGTTCCACCAGAGGTCGTGCAGTTCAGCGAGGGGCCAGACCAAATCGCCGCCGGCTGTTTTGAGCGAAAGGGTTTCGCCGCCGACCGTTCCGAGCCGCAGGGCCGGGACGCCGAGGAGTTTAGCGCGCTCGACAACCTTGACCGCGTCCAGAGCGTGGGTGGTGATGATGACGCGACTCTGGGATTCGCCGAAGAGCAGGGCATCGAGGCGCGCGTCCGCGAATGCCGCGAGGTCGATGGTGGCGCCGATGAGCCGGGGAGTTTCGCGGGCGACCTGTTGGGAGATGCAACATTCCGCCAGCGCGACAGCGAGGCCGCCTTCACTGCAATCATGAGCGCTCTTGATCTCGCCGGAGTAAATGAGCGCGCGGAGGGCGCTGTGGAGTTCCCTTTCCTTTTCGAGGTCGCAGCGCGGTGGCGTGCCGCTCTTGAGGCCATGGACGCGCTGCAACCAGGCCGAGCCGCCCAGACCCAGCAGGGGATCGCCGGAATCAATGATGTCGCCCAGCAGAATGATCGCGTCGCCTTCGTCCTTGAACCACTGCGTGGTGACGTGTTCGGGTTTTTCGATCAAGCCGACCATCGCAACGGTAGGCGTCGGATCAATGGCGCCGATGGGATTCTGGTTGTAGAGACTGACATTCCCGCCCGTGACCGGCGCGTTGAAAGCACGGCAAGCTTCAGCGAGACCGCGCACGGACTCGCGCAGTTGATAGAAGATTTCCGGATTGTGGGGATTGCCGAAGTTCAGGTTATCGGTGGTGCCGAGCGGCGTCGCGCCGGAGCAGGCGAGATTGCGCGCGGCTTCCGCGACGGCGATTTTGCCTCCCTCGCAAGGGTCAAGGTAAACATACGCGGCGTTGCAATCGACCGACAAGGCGATGAGTTTCTCCGTGATCGCGCTGTTGTTTCCAGCGCCCTCAGGCAGCGGGGGCAGGGAATCGGACTTGATGCGTAACACGGCCGCGTCGGAGCCCGGGGCCACGATGGTGCCATCGCGCACCATGTGGTCGTACTGGCGATAGACCCAATTCTTCGAGGCGATGGTTTCCCATGCGAGCAAGGTTTTGAGGTCACCGACGGGATCTTTGCTTTGGGTGATGTCGTTGAGCGTGAGGGCGCGGACGGTTTTGAGGTAGGCAGGCTCATGGGCATCGCGCTGGTACACCGGCGCTTCATTGGCAAGCTTGGCGGCGGGGATATCCGCAACAATTTTGCCGTGATGCCGCACAATCATGCGACCGGTGTCGGTCACGACGCCGATTTCGACGGAGGGCAGATCCCATTTGTCAAAAATGCGGCGCACCTCGGCTTCGTGGCCCTTCTTAACGATGATCAGCATGCGTTCCTGCGACTCGCTGAGCATGATTTCATAGGGCGTCATGTTGGCGGCGCGCTGCGGCACTTTGGAGAGTTCGATTTCAATGCCGGTGCCGGCGCGGGCGGCGGTTTCGCACGTGGAGCAAGTGAGCCCAGCGGCGCCCATGTCCTGAATGCCAGCGACTGCGTTAGTGGCGAGGAGTTCAAGGCAGGCCTCCATCACCAGTTTCTCCATAAACGGATCGCCGACCTGGACCGCGCCGCGTTGTTGTTCGGCCGATTCGTCGGTGAGGTCCTGGGAGGCGAAAGCCGCCCCGGCAAGGCCGTCGCGCCCGGTGGCCGGGCCGACGTAGAAGACAGGGTTGCCGATGCCCTTCGCGGCGCCGCGGGCGATCTGTTCGTGACGGAGGACACCGAGGCAGAAGGCGTTAACGAGGGGATTGCCTTCGTAGCATTTGTCAAAGTAAACTTCGCCCGCAATGGTAGGAATTCCGAAACAGTTTCCGTAGTGCGCAATGCCGGCGACGACACCGCTGAAAATGCGGCGCACTTCGGGCGAGGTCAGTTCGCCGAAGCGGAGGGAGTTGAGGGCGCAAATTGGGCGCGCGCCCATGGTAAAGATGTCCCGGATGATCCCGCCCACGCCCGTAGCGGCACCCTGAAATGGCTCGACGGCGCTGGGATGATTGTGCGACTCGATCTTGAAGGCGATCGCGAGGCCATCGCCAATGTCGATGATGCCGGCGTTCTCCTCGCCTGCGCCGACGAGGATGCGCGGGGATTTGGTGGGGAAACCTTTGAGCAGGGGGCGGGTGTTTTTGTAAGAGCAATGCTCGCTCCACATGACGGAGAAGATCCCCAGTTCGGTGTAGGTAGGGTCGCGGCCGAGAATATCCCTGGCGCGCTGAAATTCCTCGGGCGTCAATCCGTGCTCTTGCACCAACTCTGGCGTTATGACTGGCTCTGTGGTCGTCATCGAACGCGAGTTAACATGCAGGCGCGACTGGTCGGCGACAAGTAAAACGCGGAAGCTTTTGCCGCGGTCAGCCGGTCAAAGTGATTTCGGCACCGCAAACAATGTTGCGCTCCGGCAGTCGTTTCGGTTAGCACATAGCCCGAAATGCGGAAGTCAGAACGGTGAATGGAACTTTGTCATGAGAAGCGGCACAGGTTTCATCAGGCGGCGGATGACTTCCCGGATCCAGGCCCTCGGGGTTTTCCACGTGTTTGTTTGCTGCATTGGCCCGGCGTGCGCTCAAATTGACCCTGCTAAACGCGAATTGATCCAGCTCGGGTATAATCAACCCTTTGAGGGTCATGGTCCCATTTCCGCCTACGCGTTTTATTACCTCAATCTGCCTCACTTCTATCGCACCAATCTGACCCTTCGCTTCGCGCTGGCACCGCTCTATTTGGACTCCGAGCTGGGCATCCGCGAAGCCATCGGGCCGCACACTGACCTTGGCATCGGCCTGTCCGGAGGCGGTTTCGCCGATGGTTACAGCGAGGTCCGTGGCGGGAAATATCTCAAAAGCGAGTCCTTTAGCGGCCATGGGGTGGGTCTGTCGGCGAACGTCTATCATCTATTCAATCCGGGCCAGTCCATACCTCTCAATGGTATTTTGCGCATGGAAACCCGTTACGCGGGCTACCTCGAAGACAGCGATACCGACGACAATTTCGAACTGCCTCACGACAAGGGCAGCCTGAATTTGCGCAGCGGCCTTCGCTTTGGCGGGCGCGAACCATTAATGCTGCCGGAAGTGGCCATGGAACTCTCTGTTTGGCAGGAGAGCCAATTCCGGGCCAACTCCGGTTCTTACGGTTTCAACGATGATCGCCGCATTCAAATCAGCTCGCACCTCTTTTGGGCGCGGGCGCTGCTCACCTACACACTTCCGAAGCTCAGGCACGATTTCAGCCTGAACCTGACCGGTGGCGCGAGCGTCGAACCTGACCGCTTTAGCAGCTACCGCCTTGGCGGCGTCCTGCCGTTTGCCGCGGAATTCCCCCTCACCCTCCCCGGCTATTATTTCCAGGAAATCAGCGCCAAGCGCTTCGTTCTTTTTGGCGGGCAATACTTCCTGCCGCTCGACAGCGACAATCGCTGGGCGTTTACCGCCGTCGCTGCCACTGCTACCGTCCAATATGTGGACGGTCTCGAACAGCCAGGCCACTGGCACTCCGGGGTCGGCGGGGGCATCCGTTACCGCTCCCCTAAAGACGCCTGGCAAGTGGTCCTGGCCTATGCCTATGGCATCGATGCGATTCGCGACCATGGCCGCGGCGCGCATAACATCGGCTTGCTCATTCAATTCGACCTCGAACGCGCCCGTGTCCCGCTGTTTGACCCCGGCGAGCAACCCATTCGCTCGCGTGTTTTGCAGCGCATTTTCCAGGGCATTTCCTTTTGAATTCTATGCATGCGCGACGAAAAACTCCCGAAGCCAAAAATGAAACTCCAATTGGGATTTTTGCGACGTGTCATTCGTCATTTAGCGCGTGGAGATCCGCTATGAAGAAATCCGAAATCCGAATGACGAAGGCCGAAGGAAATCCCAAATCCGAAGGGTCCAATCGGGGAAGCGCCGGTTCCCGATTTCGGATTTTGGACCTTCGGGCTTCCTTCGGGTTTCGTGCTTCGGACTTCGGATTTGGAATTTCGGATTTCGGTCGGGTGTTTGGTCTTTGGCCTTTGGGATTTTTTAGTGTTTGGTTTTTGCTGTTTGGGACTTCGCTGCGAGCGCAGGTTCCTGAGAATCTCGTGGTTGACGGCATTCCCCCAATCCGTGCGGAGCTTCAGGCCGACGCCGGCCGCTACCTCGAATTTCGGGCGGCGGTCTTTAACAGTTGGCACCCGCAGAAGCGCGAGTTGCTCATCACCACGCGCTTTGCCGATTCGATGCAGTTGCACCACGTCAAAATGCCCGGTGGTGCCCGAAAGCAGTTGACATTCCTGCCGGAACCGGTGCGGGGCGGCTCGTTCCGTCCCGGCACGGGGGACTTCATTGTGTTTTCCCAGGACGTTGGCGGCGGAGAGTTCTTTCAGTTTTACCGGTCCGAGCCTGAAAATGGAAAAGTCACGCTGCTGACCGACGGCAAATCGCGCAACACGGGCGCGAACTGGTCCGAAAGCGGCAAATGGATCGCTTACACTTCCACCCGGCGCAATGGCAAGGACAACGACATTTACCTGATGAATCCCGGAGAGAGCGGTGATGCGTCGGCCAAGTCACAAATGCTGCTTCAGGTTGAAGGCGGCGGGTGGAGCGTCCAGGACTGGTCACCGGACGAGAGCAAACTGATTGTCGCCGAGTACATTTCAATCAATGAATCGCGGCTCTACCTGGTGGATGTTGAAAAGAAGACCAAGGAATTCTTGACGCCAAAGACCGAAGAAAAGGTCTCCTATTCGCAGGCGCAGTTTGCCAAAGACGGGCGCTCCGTCTTCATCACCACCGACAAGGATTCGGAGTTCCAGCGGCTGACGCGCTTTGACCTGGCGACGCGGCAATTCACAGTGCTGACAAAAGACATCGCCTGGGACGTTGATGAGTTCGATTTGTCCAAAGATGGCCGGACGATTGCGTTCATCACCAATGAAGATGGAGTCGGCGTGTTGCACCTGCTCGACACCCGCTCGGGCAAAGAACTCAAAGTGCCAAAGCTCCCGCTGGGCGTGCCGTCGAACCTGTCCTGGCACGAGAACAGCCGCGACCTGGCGTTTAACCTGACGTCGGCCAAGTCGCCCTACGACGTGTATTCGCTCGACGTCAAGGCTGGCAAAGTGGAACGGTGGACCGACAGCGAGACCGGCGGATTGGACACAGGCGGGTTTGTTGAGCCGGAGTTGATCAAGCTCAAGAGCTTCGACGGCACGCCCATCTCGGCATTTGTTTATCGCCCTGACCCGGCGAAGTTTCCCGGCAAGCGCCCGTTCATGGTGAACATACACGGCGGACCCGAAGGCCAATCGCGCCCGGGGTTCCAGGCGCGCAATAATTACTATTTGAATGAGATGGGTGTCGGGATCGTTTACCCAAACGTGCGCGGTTCGAGCGGGTACGGGAAGACATACCTGACGCTCGACAACGGTTACAAGCGCGAGGATTCTGTCAAGGACATCGGTGCCATCCTCGAATGGGCCAAGAAGGACGCCGGAATCGACGCGCAAAAGATCGCCGTCATCGGCGGGAGCTATGGCGGCTACATGGTCCTGGCGTCGATGACGCATTTTGCAGACGACATCAAATGCGGCGTGGACGTCGTTGGCATTTCGAACTTCCTCACGTTTCTCAAAAATACGCAGGACTACCGGCGCGACCTGCGGCGGGTCGAGTATGGCGACGAGCGGGATGAAAAGATGCGCGAGTTTCTGGAAAAAATTTCACCGATGACAAGTGTCAAGAAAATTAAGGACCCGCTCTTGGTCGTGCAGGGGAAGAATGACCCGCGTGTGCCGGTGACTGAGTCCGAGCAGATGGTCAAGGCCATTCGCGACCACGGCGGCGTCGTCTGGTACTTGATGGCGAAGGACGAAGGGCACGGCTTCGCCAAGAAAAGGAACAACGATTTCCAGTTCCTCGCGACGATACTCTTTTTTAAGGAACATCTTGTGCCCTAAGCAACCCATGACGCCGCTGTGCTGCAAACCGATGCCGCATAAATGCGGAACGCCGACGACGATAGCGCGCATTTCGTTGCCTTCCGATCCTCTGCGCGGGAAGGGAAAGGGCGAGCGCTACTGTTATTCTTTGAACATTCTCGCGCTGTTGCGTCGTCGGAGTTCCGCATTTATGCGGCAAAATCACTCTTTAGGCTCGTGAGATGAGCAGGGTCCTGACAGTCCAAGCTCCGGCGGGCCGGCGACAGTTCGGCAGCGACAATTACGCGGGGATCTGCCCGGAAGCCTGGTCTGCGCTGAAGAAAGCAAATGAGGGCCACGCCCGCGGCTATGGCGACGACGAATGGACCGCGCAAGCGGCCGATCTCCTGCGCGAACTGTTTGAGACCAAATGCGAAGTGTTTTTCGTGTTCAACGGCACCGCCGCCAACTCGCTGGCGCTGGCCTCCATGTGCCAGTCCTATCACAGTATTCTCTGCCACGAAAACGCCCACGTTGAGAACGACGAATGCGGCGCGCCCGAATTCTTTTCCAACGGCACAAAAGTGCTGCTGCTTTCGGGCGAGAACGGGAAAATCACTCCTGGTGCGATCGAACGCACGGTTCTGAAGCGCACGGACATTCATTATCCCAAGCCGCGCGTGGTCAGCGTGACCCAAGCGACCGAGTTGGGAACTGTGTATTCGGTCATCGAGCTTAAAGCCATCTGGGGCATGTGCAAAAGGTTTGGGCTGCGCCTGCACATGGACGGCGCGCGCTTCGCCAATGCGGTGGCTTCGCTTGGCTGCGCGCCGCGCGAGATCACGTGGGAGGCGGGGCTCGACGTGCTTTCGCTCGGCGGCACAAAAAACGGTACTGCGGTGGGCGATGCGGTGATCTTTTTCAATCGCGAGCTGGCGTCGGAGTTCGATTACCGCTGCAAGCAAGCGGGGCAACTCGCTTCCAAGATGCGCTTTCTCTCCGCGCCCTGGGTGGGGATGTTGCAGGACGGCGCCTGGTTGCGGCACGCGCGGCACGCCAACGCGATGGCCGCTTACCTGGAAAACGCGATCCGCAAGTTACCTGAAGTCAGAATCATGTTCCCGCGCCAGGCCAATGCGGTTTTCGTGGAATTGCCACCGCCAGTGATCCATGGCCTGTGGGACCGCGGCTGGATGTTCTACAACTTTATCGGCGAGGGCGGCTGCCGGCTGATGTGCGCCTGGGATACAATTGAAGAAGACGTGGATGCCTTCGTGGGCGACTTAAGATCGCTCGTGTTGCAGACCAAAGACTGATCGCACTTTTAGAGATCAGAAATTATCAGAAATGGACAATTTTTTGCAAAGCGATAGGTTCTTGCTGTGGCAATGACATTCGAGAACGTGGCGGAGCAAGCGCTCTCATTAAGCGTTGCGGAGCGTCTTCGTCTGGCAAGTGAACTATTGCAGAGCATCGAGCCGCAAAAGACTGCAGAGATTGAGCGCGCCTGGGAGGAAGAGATTCAACGTCGAATCGCTCAGATTGATTCGGGCAAAGCCACCGGACGCGCCTGGGACGACATTAAACGGGATTTCGATTCGCGATACGGCCAATGACTCTCCTGAAAAGCTAATTAGCCACGACGTGACTCCAATGGAGACTGGCGCGACATGTTTTACTTGAGCGCCTGATAATATCCCGTTTGGAACGCCGCGAAGAAGCCATGCTGGTTGAAAGGGAAATGCTGGGCAAGCGCTATGGCTACAAGCTTCTCTTTGGGATCGATTTGGCAGTACGTCGTGGCGGCGCCGTACCAGCCGAATTGTCCCACCGAGGATGGGATTGAGAGTTGGCCCAGGTCCGTAGTCACTTCTACGCCGAGGCCGAAGCCTTTTTGCCGGGTGGCAGCCTGGTTGTTCGGCAGCGTGACAAGGTGGTTTGCGGTCATAAGTTCGACCGTTTTGCGGCCAAGGATGCGTTTGCCTTCGAGCGTGCCGCCGTTGCAGAGCATTTGGGCGAAGCGCGCGAAGTCGCCGGCGGTGGAAAAGATTCCGGCCCCGCCAGCCTCGATGCCGCGCCCCTCTTTCGGCCAGGTCTCGATAATTGGTTGATCCTCAACGAACTTGCCGTCCACGAGCTTGTACGTTTTGGCCAGGCGTTCCAGCTTCGCGTCCGGCACGTCGAAGGCTGTGTCCTTCATCCCGAGCGGCCTAAATATCCGCTCCTCGAGAAATGCGCCAAACCGCTGGCCCGAGACGCGCTCGATTATTGCCCCTTGCACGTCCTGGTTGACGCCATACGTGTAGGCATCGCCGGGCTGGTGTTTCAACGGCAGCTTGCTCAGCTTCGCGACGAAGTTGCTCAAACCTGGCCCGTTCCACAGGTCGGCGGCGCGCCACATCTTCGTCAATTCGTCGTCACCGATAAAATCGTAGATGAGACCGCTGGTGTGGGTGAGCAGATGTTTGATCGTGATGGGCCGCTTCAGCGCCTCAAGCTTCGGTTCTTCCTGGGTGCCGCCGGCCCAGACTTTCATGCCCTTCATCTCCGGCAGAAATGTCGATACAGGATCATCCAGACTGAACTTTCCTTCTTCCATTAACATGAGCGTGGCGACGCAAGTAATGATCTTCGACATGGAATACATACGGCAGATCGTATCGCGCTCCATCGGCAGTTGCTTCTCCAGGTCGCGATGGCCGTAGGTCTGAAAATCAACAATCTTTCCGTCGCGGGCGAGCAGCGTGATAATGCCCGCGTATTTCCGCTCGTCCACAAAGCGCCTGGCTGTCTCGTGCAAGAGAGTAAGGCGCGCGGGATCAAAACCAGCGGACTTCGGCGGCGCAGTCGGCAATTGGGCGTGAAGAGTCAGGGAGGTTGCGAAGGTCAGAACGAGGAAGGGTGTTTTCATGGGGGCGCATTAAATCGAAATCACCGCTGTTCGTCGCGCGAAATCTGACTTTGGCGTGACCAACGTTTTGAAACGCACGCGCCGCCGATTCCGCCGATTTTCCTGCGCTATTTTTTCGTAGCCGCCTTTGAATCAGGTTGCTAGGATGTGTCTCATACGGGTTATGGTCGAAACGGAGATACTTGATCGCTTGAAGCGATTTGAGATTCCCGGGCGTGTTACTTTGCTCGAAGGCAACGGTGAACTGCCGAAAATCGAGGTGACGACCGACTGGAGCAATGCCGAAATCTACCTGCATGGGGCGCACGTAACCGATTTCCAGCGCAAAGGGGAGCCGTCCATTCTATTCACCAGCCAGTTCAGTCGCTTCAAGCCGGGCGAGGCAATTCGCGGCGGTGTACCGATTATTTTTCCCTGGTTCGGCGCGCGGGAAGGCGAACCAAGCCACGGTTTCGCCCGCATCTCGAATTGGGAGTTGCACGAGGCGATCGCTTTGCCCGAAGGCGGGGCCACTTTGCGCTTTCGCCTGCCCGAGACTGGCGAGGGGGCGACTTGGCCGGCATTCACGGCCCATTATGTGGTGCGTGTCACCGACAGCCTGGAACTGGAATTGATCATCACCAACGTGGACACGCAGCAATTCAGCTTCGAGAATTGCCTGCACAGTTATTTTGCTGTTGGCGACATTTCGGCCGTCTCCATCGTTGGGCTGAAAGGAGCCACTTACCTCGACCGCGTGGACGGTTTTGCACAGAAAACGGACACTGCGGAGGCGCTGCGGATCAGCTCGGAGGTGGATCGCACGTATTTGGATACAGCTTCTGCAGTTGAAATTCACGACCCGAAGTCCAAGCGTAAGATTCGCATCGAGAAAGAAGGCTCGCAATCGACGGTCGTATGGAGCCCGGGCCTGGCTAAATCGCAGCAAATCCCCGATTTCGGAAACGAAGAATATAAGCAAATGGTTTGCGTCGAGAGCGGCAACGTCGCAAAGAACGAAATTACGCTTCCCTCAGGCCGCTCTTCGGTCCTGAAAGTGCGGATCAGCAGCGCGCGGCTGTAGATTTCGCTAAGGCCAACGTTATGGGGACCGGACGTTTAATACTCCACGTGGACGACAGAGAAGACGAGGGATTCCTGCTTCAGCGCGCCGTTCTGGGGGCGGCTGCCGACTGGGACTTGCATTTCGTCGGGAGCGGCGAGGCCGCATTGGAATATTTAAGCACCGCGAAGGCCGGTCAATGCGAGATGCCAAGACTGGTTCTCGTGGACATCAAGATGCCCAAAATAAATGGCTTTCAAGTGCTCGAGTGGGTCCAGGAGAATCTGCCCCAACTCCCGGTGGCCATGCTGAGTTCCTCGGACGAGCCAACCGACAAAGCCCGCGCTGCCGCCGAAGGAGCATTTCGATACTTCGTAAAATCCAGTTCCTTTAGTGAGGTCATTGAATGCCTGCAGAACTTCGAGACCTGGGTGACGCGCGATCACTAACCTGATCGCGTCATCAAGAGCGCACGACTTGTGCAATAAAACGAGGAGATTCTCAAATTATCAAATTCTCAAATCCATCTGACAATCTGGCCTGGCCATCATAGCCCTTTGAGAAACGGCGGAATCGGGCAGTCGAGAGCGTCGGCTATGGCGCGGAGCAGTTCAGCTTCGGCGGGTTTGATGGTGGCGTCGGCGGCAACTGTGTGCGCGCAAGCGTCAAGCAGGTTCTTTTTGATTTGCGGGACGGCTAGCGCCAGCCGATCCAACGCTTGATCCACCGGTCCCAAACCACACTGCTCCGGTTCCAGAAGCGAAATGCCCGTGACCCCGGCGCGCAATTGCGGAAGGCCGGCGGTCAGGGCACGAAACGCGTCGCTGCGGTTGGCGTGGCCGGTGTAGGCCAGCGCGGAGAGGAGGACGGCGCAGTCCGGCAGCAGTGGACGCATGGAATAGTATTGAGGGACGGAGCGCCCGGCGGGTTTGAACTGTGGCGCCAGGTGACGGCGCAAAGCCTTTTGGACGGTGAACTCGAATACGTCGATTTCGCAATCGGCTTCGACGAGGGCTGTGACGGAGGTGTCAAAGCGATTGTAGTCTGCAGGGGGAAGCTGGCGCAAAGCGGAGAGAGTCAGCATCAGGAGCGGCAGGCGCGCGGTCGCATCCTGCGCGGCGAGAAAGCCGCGCATTTCGAGGGTCTGGGCTTCCACCGCATCGCCGAATTCGCGCTGGATGATCTGCCGCTGTTCCTGCTGAACCTTTGGGTCGCTGCTAAGGACCAGCGCAAAAACTGTGGCCGCAGCGCCAATCGGGTCATGGAGAGTATGCAGGGTCTTCTCAGGGAGGCTGGCGCGAAAGTTGACAGCATATTCCAGGTGCTTCGGAGACGTCGTCCCGACGCGCGCCACGAATTCTCCCGCTGCAATGTCCGCGCTTTCCCTGTCCCAATCCATGAGGGCCGGGATGAGGGCACTCGGTTTCGCCGCTTTGCCGGCCGGCTCGTAAGGAATGCCGGCGTTCTGGCGCTCTTGAGCCTCAATGGACAGCACGGCGGGATACTTGCCGTCGAACGCCGGGTCGATGGCGCGAATTCTCTGGTCGAGCGGCGGGTGCGTGGCCATGAGGTTAAACCACGCTTCGCCAAGGCCGTTGCCGAAATACAAATGGCTTGCCTCTTCGGCACGCGCTGTCAACAGTCGAGAACCGGCAGCGTAGCCGCCGATTTTCTTCAACGCTCCCGCAAGGCCGGACGGATTGCGGGTGAATTGAACCGCAGCGGCGTCGGCGAGGAATTCGCGCTGGCGCGACACCGCGCTTTTCATGAGGCGTCCGAAGAACACACCAATGGAGCCGATGGCGAGCAGCGCCAGTCCGACGAGTGGCAGGGGATTGCCGCCCTTACGACTGCTGGAGTCGCTGCTGCCGGTGCGAAGGAGAATGCGCCCGAGAATGGCCAGGCCGAGAATGCCGTGGATGATGCCAATCAGCCGGAGGTTCAGGCGCATATCGCCATTCAGAATGTGGCTGAACTCGTGGGCAATGACGCCCTGAAGCTCGTCGCGATTGAGCAGCCGCATGCAGCCGCGGGTCACGCCAATGGCGGCGTCGTTGGTGGTGTGCCCGGCGGCGAAGGCGTTGATAGCGTTTTCGCGGTGAAGAACGTAAATCTCAGGCACCGGCGTGCCGGAGGCAATTGACATCTCCTCGACCACGTTCAGGAGTTTGCGTTGATCCTCGTCCGCGGTCTTGGGATCGATAAGTTTGCCCCCGAGCATGGAGGCCACAGCGCCGCCGCCTTCCCGCAGATCAGCCATCTTGTAAAGCGTGCCGCCGAAGATGATGGCGAACGTGGAACCCGCGACGCCCCAAAACAGCTTCGTATTCCACAACCAGCCGACAGTGCCTGGTTCGTAATGGCTGCGCAGGAATGTGACCGCCACGACGAGATAGACGGCCGCGATGATCAGCACGACAGCGAGGATGAACCAGGCAACCAGCCATTTGGTGTTGCGGCGGGCGTGGTCCTGGCGGGTAAAGAAATCCATGCGGCGGGCGTCGAGAGTTGAGAGTTCCTTACTCAACTCTCAACTACAAACTGTGAACTCAGAACGAGACTTTGGGCGCCTCCCTCTGTTCTGGTTTGTCGATCTGAAAAAGCTCCGCCGGGCCGAAGTTAAACGCGCCCGCAATAATGTTGCTCGGAAACGATTCACGCGCCGTGTTGTAGGTCATCACGGAGTCGTTGTAAGCCTGGCGCGCGAAGGCGACCTTATTTTCAGTCGAGGTGAGTTCCTCCATCAGGCGCGACATCGTCTGGTTGGCCTTGAGGTCCGGGTAAGCCTCGGCCAGGGCGAAAAAGCGCGTCAGCGTGCCTGCCAGGGCGGCTTCGGCGCCGACTAACTGCTTCATCGCGCCGGCGTCGGCGGGATTCGCGGCAGCTTTCGCGTTCGCGGCCGAGGCAGCGTTGCGGGCCGCGATGACGGCTTCGAGCGTGCCGCGCTCGTGCTGCAGATAACCCTTGGCGGTCTCGACCAGGTTGGGAATCAGATCATAGCGGCGTTTGAGCTGCACATCGATTTGGGAAAAGGCGTTTTTGAAACGGTTGCGCAACGCCACAAGCCGGTTGTAGCCGCTGATGGCAAATATCACCACGAAGAACAGCGGAACAGCGATCACGATCAGCGCGAGTATGAATCCACTCATATGCGTCCTAGGTAGGCCCAAATCACACGGCCAGCAATTACATTTTGAAGCACGGTTTGTACCCGGC
>JAKEEH010000583.1 GCA_022616725.1 Limisphaerales bacterium
GAATTCGCTTCCGCAGCTCGTCATACGCCTGTTCGACCAACGACTGCTTCGGGCCGTCGTCTGCCGTCTGCTCCGCCGCCGCGGCTTGCCGGCGCGAACGCACGTCAATGCGGGTCACGGTCTGCGGCTTTGACATACTCATCCTCCTTCAACTGTTGACGGAACTGTTCGCTCCGGCAGTTTCCAAAAAAAATATTTTTTTATTTATTGACTAGCGTATACATTAATGCGCCGAAGAATACAAGAGCGAAAGAAGGAGATTTCCAACGTGCTGACGTTCGTGACCCTCAACCACCGCGCGTGGAAGAGCGGCGCCGGCTGGTGATCTGCGTATCCCAATCAGCGGCCTTGCCCGGCGCCGGCGTCACTCCCGTTGGAAATGGGTTGCTGACTTTGTTGGCGGGCGTCGTGCCTCCATCCAACGAAGCCACGTAGTTCTGCCGCGTCCGGAAGAAGGTTGGCGCCGACGTCCGCAGCATCGTGGCGCTGCTCGCCAGCTAGTAGATTCCATAACCGCCGCGCCATCAGCGCGGATAGTGACCATCGGCCGGTTCCGCCCGGTAGTGAAGGCCGTCCCGGTCGGATCAGGAATGCTGACGACGGGCGTCAGGAACTGGCCGGTCTGGAACGTCGCGATGAGCGACATCTGCCAGCCGCCGATCACTAGATCAACCGGCCTCGGGGCGTTGCTGAACCACCTACGCTGCCTGCCGACCGGCAGATCCCAGATCGAGGCCAGGCTCGCGCGGTGCGGGACGCGCTCTCAATCCAGCGGATCTCAACGCCGGTCTTCAGGCTGTGGCGGCCCCGGAAGTAATTGAAATTGTCCTGGAACTGGTGGATCTTGTTGAGCGCCAGAGGTCTGCGCCAACTGGTCTGCGTGAGGCGCTGCAGGCCAATGCCCCTCTAGTTGACGTTGAGCACGCCCCGCAGGTTCGGCAGGTTGGGTACAAGTCCTTGCAGACCCAGATCGCGCCATCACCTCCAGCTCTCGGCCACCTGTCCCGGCTCCAGGCGAATGTCGATCCGGCAATAGTCGCGCGCCTCCAACAGGAGTTTCCCGGCCACGAACTCCTTTGAAGCCCACTTCAGATTGAGCTTTCGGCATGCCCGACAAGCCTTTGTATATTCCTGGGTAGGGCGTTGAATTCTTCCAGGCGCTGCCCAAACTTGCCGCAAGTGTTTTCGATCACCACGAAATCCATCCCGGGTATGACGATATCGTTCCACGAGTCGTGAATGCCCCGCAAAGCCACGTCCAGCATCAGCACGATTTGACCGCCCAGCGGGTGGGCGGAATCGAGCGTCACCGCGCCATAAAACTCCTGGCACTCGGTATAACCGGCGTTGTGCACCGAAGAGTACGGTTTCAAACGCGCGAGCGGGATCGTTCTCCCCAGCCGGCGGCCGGCCTCCTCTTCTTTGAACCGGTAGAAATCTACCAGCGCCTTCTCAACCGTGCACGCATGCAGGTTGTTGGCGGCGACCTCTCGCAGCGCGCCCAGCCCCACCTCGTAGGCTTCCTCCACGAATCCCAGCCAGAAACGCTGCTCATCGGTGAGCTGCGCCGGCTGCTCGACGGCGACGCAGGACCGGCGCACGCACGCACTGAGACCGTCGCGCTTTGGCGCCGCTCCCAGGTGGACGTAGTCTCCTTCACCGATCACGCGATTGAGCGCTTTGCCGATCAGGGTGCGATTGGCGCTATTGGCTCCGACCATGACATCCCAGCCCATCTCCTCTGCGCCCAGCTCGCGCCCGACAAAGTAGCCCCAGGCGGCCACCTCAGTCTCCAGCATCCCCGGCTTGAGCACGGCCAGCATCACCCGCAACATGGCGTCGGCGATGACGTTGGCGTCCCGAATCAGCCGCATTTCGTCGTCTGATTTTTCGTACTTGATCCGTTGGTAGAGGTCCTGGCAGTCAATTACATTCTCCCGGCCGAACAAGCCTTCCAGGTACTCCACTACGGCGGCCGGGATGACCTGGCGTGGCGAGAGCAGGCCGATCTGTTGAACCCTGCGACCGGCCGCTTCCTCTATCACATCCTCCAGCCGCTCGGCCTCGATGGTGTAGTCTTCTCCCGCCAGCTTGAGCATCTCGATTTTGTGGACCTTCGCTTTGGCGCGGGAGGCCAGTTGCTGGCCAGATAGCCGCCCTCGAGACCGGCCACAATGTGAAACCCGCTCTTTCCCAGGACGCCGGCCACCTGCTCGTTCTGGACATTGGCATCTTTCTCGCCGACCTTGCCTTCGCTGTTCAGATAGACGCCCGCGACGCCGGTGTTGTCGAGCACGGGGACCTTCGCCGGATTGCCCTGCCGTCCAGCGGAAGGTGACGACCAACAGCGACAGCTTTTTCATCGTGCCGCAGCTTCTCCCGAGCCGGTACAAAATCGAAGTGCAACAGACTGGGTTTGCCACCGCCGAAGTGCCCAATGTTGTCTTGAATGTCGGCGAACAAAGCTCGGTGCGGATTCAGTTGAAGGTCGCGCCGGTCGGCGAAGTGGTGACGATCAGCGATCTTTCCGTCGCCGGCGATTCGCCCGCCCTGGCGACCGTCGTGGATCGGCAGTTCGTCGAGCATCAGCCGCTCAACGGGCGCAGTTTCCAGACGCTGGTCGAGCTTTCACCAGGCATCGTGGTGACGCCCTCGAATCTGGTCACGCCCGGACAGTTTTCGGTCAACAGGCAGCGCGCCGGATCGAACTACTTCACGGTGGATGGCGTTAGCGCGAACTTCGGTTCGACGGCCTCGACAGCGCTGTATGAAACGGCGGGCGGGGGCGTCCCTGCGTATTCCTCGCAAGGCAGCACAGCGAGTCTGGCTTCGGTGGACGCGATACAGGAGTTCACGATTCAAACTTCGACCTACGCGCCGGAGTTCGGTAGACAACCGGGTGCGCAGGTGCAATTGGTGACGCGTTCCGGGGCGAATGATTTTCACGGCTCGCTGTTCAATTACTTGCGCAACGACAAACTCGATGCCAACAACTTCTTTGCCAATGCCAACAATTTGACACGCCCGCCGATTCGGCAAAACGATTTCGGCGGCGTCATCGGCGGCCCCGTTTACTTTGCCGAAAAACATCTTCGGCCCGCTTGGCTATGACGGGCGCAACCGCACGTTTTTCTTCTTTTCCTATGAAGGCGTCCGGCTGCGCACGCCGTTCGTGACTGTGCCGCTGCAGGTTCCTTCAATCGCGGCGCGGCAAAGCGCAACGGGCGTGTTACGCGATATTCTCAATTCGTTTCCGCTGCCGACAGGGGCGGCATTTGCCAATGCGCCGAACGCCGCGCCGTATCAGGCCGCCTTCTCGAAGCCATCTTCACTCGACGCCGCCAGTTTTCGGGTCGATCAAAACTTTGGCTCGAGGCACGTTTCGCAGCCGACGCTCTCACAGCAAGTCCGTGAATTGGAGGCCGAGCTGGGCGTTCCTTTGTTCGACCGGATCGGGAAACAGGTGCGCCTGACGGCGGCGGGAGAAATCTTCCGCGAACACGCGCAGAGGGCGACCAAGGAAATTCAGGAAGCGCGGGTCGCGATTGGCGAGTTAGAAGGTTTGAAACGCGGAGAGGTCACGGTCGGCGTCGTGCAAACGGTCAATACCTATCTGATACCGGGAGTTGTGGCGCGCTTCTCGGCGGCGTACCCTGCGATCCGCCTGGAAGTCAGGGAGCTTGCGTCCGGCCAAATCGAAGCAGGGATCGTCGCGGGAAATCTCAATCTCGGCGTTGGTTTCGTGCCGCCGGGCAATGAGAAGATCGTGGCGGAGCGACTGTTTGACGAGGAGCTAGTGCTGGTCGTGCCGCTGGGGCACCAGCTGGCAGACCGCAAGCGGGTGCGCGTGCGTGAATTGCATGGCGAGCGGCTGTCCATGTTGTCGCAGGCTTACTGTACACGCCGCCTGGCTGACGAGGCCCTGCGCGCGGGCGGAGCGCAACCGCGGATCACGGTCGAGATGAATGCGATTGACGGTATTCTGGCGACAGTCCGGGAGGGCGGAGTAGCTACCGTTCTTCCTGCGTTGGCGGCGCAGGGGGTGAGGGCGTACGAGCAGTGAGGCTCACTGAGCCGACCCCACGCCGCACGGTCGGGCTGTTGTGGCAGCGGGATGGCTATCGCCGCGTCGCAACGAGCGCTTTCGCCAGTGAGGTCGCCGCGCTGAGCAGGTTGCGGCTCCAGCGCGGAAATGGCAAATGGCGGAAGGCGGCAACTCCCGCTGCAAAGTGACCGTCATCAGATCGAAGGGACTCTGCTTGCTGTAACATCCGCCTTTTCAGCGCGGAAATGCTTTGGGCCAGATTGTTCTCGGTCACCATTGTGTCGGGCCAAACCTGCTGCATCCGCAAAATGTTTTCGGACTTGCCACCCCATCTATGCGTCTTACTACCAGTATTCTGATCGTCGCTGAATCGAGGTACTATGGACATGAACAAATTGAGCAGGCCAGGCGCCGCAATTTTGAGCGCCTTGATCTGCTGCGCGATTTGCGCCATCGCAGCCACTGCGCAAACTCAGCGGCAGGATTCGGAACAGATCATTAAGATTGACACGACGCTGGTCAGCGTGCCGGTCATCGTCAGCGACCAGCATGGCCGTTATATCGCCGGTTTGAAGGCGTCGGACTTCACCCTGTACGAAGACCGCGTCAAACAACCGATTGTTTTTTTCGCCGACACCGAAGAACCAATCAATGTCGCGTTGCTGCTGGACACCAGTAAGAGTACGATGCAAGTGCTGGACGACATCAAGAAAACGGC
>JAKEEH010000012.1 GCA_022616725.1 Limisphaerales bacterium
CCCGCTGGCGGACCGAAGGATTTCGATATCGTGGTGCGATTGCAGCAACCGTTTATCTATAATCCTGCAGCGGGCAACCTCCTGTTGGAAGTTCAGAACAGCGGCACTCCAATCCGCTACACTGTCGATGCGGTCGGGGGCGGGGACGGAGCTTCACGGGTCATCGCGCTAAATCCAAACGCGAGGACAGCCATCACGGCGGATTCCGGGGCTGATGTTTTGGGAATTGTCTATCAGACCGTTTCACCGCCGCCTCCCCCGCCAGTAGATTACAACTTATCGCGAGACTTTTCCGGCAGTTCCAATCCGAATGGCCCATGGAGCTATGGATGGAAGGCCTCGCTCGCAGGGGCTTTTGCTCTCTTTACTCATTCAAAGATCAATATTGCCGGCAATGGCGTTCCGATTCAGGTTTGGGATATTCCCGACTTTGTTCCAGTAATCCAGCACAACGCCACAATGAGCACTGCATTCACTGACGGTGGGCAGGGAAGTTATCCTCCTGGAACAACATGGTTTTTCCCAGGCTCTGAAGGATATCCCCAAAACTATTGCGTCGTCCGCTTCACTGTGCCGAATGGCCAATCCGGCACCTACCATGTAGCGACGACGGTGCGTCCGGCTTTTGACGGACCGATCCAGGGTGATACGGACTTCCACGTGCTGCGGAATGAAGGAGAACTTTTTGGCCGAGAACTGCCAGCCGGCTCTTCCGCGGATTTTCGTACGAGTTTAGCTCTGGCTGCTGGAGACACAATTGAGTTCGTCATAGGTCGAGGACTGGACGACAGCTTTCACGGTTCAGGGTTGAAAATAGAAGCCACGCTAGACTTGATTGGAACGAACCAACCGCCACCGCCTCCACCGCCGACAGCCGACTACGACTTAGCCCGCGATTTTTCAACGAACTCGAATCCGAACGGCGTGTGGAGTTACGGGTGGGAATCGACCTTGGGTGGCGCATTTACCTTGTTAACACACGCCAAGCTGACCTTTAGCGAGAACGGAGTTCCGATTGAGTATTGGGAGAAGGCGCCGCCGGAAACTGTGTCGGTCTATCACAACGACACGACGAACACTGCCACGTCGGGGGGCGGGGCGGAACTGCCGCCGGGCACAGTTTGGTATTATCCCGGTATTGACGGGCGGATCGATAATTTCGGCGTGATTCGGTTTACTGCGCCGCCAGCGGGGGCCGGCACGTACGCGCTCGATGTGCGAGTGTCTCCGGTTTACCACCCTGACGTTCAGCGTGACACGGATTTCCACGTTCTTAGAAATGGCATGGAGATTTATGGCGTGGCTCTGAATGGCCCAGCGACTGCACATTATTCAACCACGCTTGCGTTGGCAGCGGGGGACACCATTGATTTTGCTATCGGACGCGGAGCCGATGGCTCATTGAATTATTCGGGTTTGAAGATTCAAGCGACCCTAGACCTCGTAGGCGCGATGCCGCCACCGCCATTGCTTGTAGTTCCAAACGGGCTCGAGTCGCACGAAGGTGGCGCCGGAGCCTCGACCCTGGGCGAGCGCTTGCGTTTGCAGGAAGTGTATCATTCCGCAGATTTCCCGTCTGAACCGATTCGCATCACTGAACTCCGATTTCGACCCAGTGCCGTCGTTCATGACGCGCCGTATTCGTATGTGCTTTCAAATATCGTTCTCAAACTCTCCACTACCCAGCGGCAGCCGGATGGCTTGAGCCGTACGTTTGCTGATAATGTGGGTCCGGACGAGACGGTAGCTTACAGCGGAGTGCTGCCGATTCAGACGCATTTTACTGGCCCCGCTGGCGGCCCGAAGGATTTCGACATCATAGTGCGTTTGCAGCAGCCGTTTATTTACGATCCTGCGGCGGGCAATCTGCTCTTGGACGTTCAAAACAGTGGGACGCCAATTCGCTACACAGT
The DNA here is from genome assembly GCA_022616725.1 of Limisphaerales bacterium. Classification (GTDB taxonomy): domain Bacteria; phylum Verrucomicrobiota; class Verrucomicrobiia; order Limisphaerales; family JAKEEH01; genus JAKEEH01. The sequence goes on from JAKEEH010000012.1 coordinate 1,914, forward strand.
GGACGCGGTGGGTGCTCCCGACGGGGCTTCACGAGTGATCGCGCTGGATCCGAACGCTGCAACCGCGATAACGGCTGATTCCGGCGCTGACGTGCTCGGGATCGTTTACCAACCGGTTACCGGAGGAGCGCCGATTGCCAGGGCTGTCGTCTCGCCATTGATCGATTTGTCGCCGAAGTTGAGCGATCTGCTCATTGTTTCCCCGAATGGCACGAATGCGGTGGTCACGCTGGATGCGTCGCAGTCCTCCGATCCGGACGGGGACGCGCTGGCCTACGCGTGGTTTGCCAACGGCGATCCCGCGCCCATTGCAACGACTGTCAATACGACCGTAGCCCTCGAGCTCGGATCGCACGAAATCACACTTGTCGTCAGTGACGGCGGCGCGACCGACCGGCATACGGTCGAGGTAGAGGTGGTCACCGTTGACGAGGTGATTGACATCTTGACCGTACTGGTGGAAGAGGCGGCGCTCGCGCGCAAAAACCAGCGGCCATTGATCAACGCGTTGAAGCTGGCCAAAGGCGCTGCTGCCGAAGACCGGGTCAACGTGGCGGTGAACAGCCTGCAAAGTTTCCAGAACAAAGTCGCCGCCCAGGTCGCGCCGATCAATCAGGAATACGCCGATGCATTGATTGACGCTGCGCAGCAGGTCATCGACGCGCTCGATCCGCCCGCGCCGTAAAGCGCGGAATGGGGAGCGCGACCGTCCCGGTCGCCGCCATCGGCGTCCCGCCGATGGCATTCCGTGGCGGAGGCCGGCATCCGTCAGAACACCGCCCTGCGCTTCACGGCCTGGTCGAGCCGTTCCAGGTATTCCTCACGGGACACGAGGAAAGTGCCGAAGCGCTCCAGGTGCGGGGTCATCCATTGCGTGTCGAGCAGCAGAAAGTTCCGGGCGTGCAGGTGCTCCACCAGTGCCACGAGGGCGACTTTCGAGGCATCGGTCGCATGATGGAACATGCTTTCCCCGAAAAACGCGCCGCCCAGGTGCACCCCATAAAGGCCGCCCGCCAGTTTGCCCTTGTGCCATGTCTCGATGCTGTGCGCATGCCCTCCCGCGTGCAGCCGGCAATAGCTCTCCAGGATTTCGCGCGAAATCCAAGTGTCACCATGCGTCTTCGCACACGCCCGGATAACTCTCACGAACGCCTTGTCAAATGTGACCTCAAATTTCCCCTGCCGGATGGTGCGTTGCAGGCTGCGCGAAACACGAAATCGCTCATCCAGCGGAATAATCGCGCGCGGATCGGGCGAGAACCAGACGATGTCGCCGCCCGGATTGATCGCCATCGGGAAAATCCCGGCGCGATATCCTTTCAGCAGCAGCTCGGTGCTCAGCACGGCCACAACGTAGGCCGACGCCGTTTGCCCGGCCAGCCAAACGCATCACGTCACTGCGCGCCAAAGAGCTTCGCACTTCAGCAATTGACTTGCGCCCGCTGCTCTACCGATGATCCGCCGCCATGGATTGGACCTGGGTTTCAGATCCCGACATTTGGATCAGTTTGCTGACGCTGACGTTGTTGGAAATTGTCCTGGGGATCGACAACATCATTTTCATCTCGATTCTCAGCGGCAAACTTCCTGCCGGGCAGCACAGCCGCGCGCGCAAATACGGGCTCGGCGCGGCGCTCATCACGCGCGTCCTGCTGCTGTGCGGCCTGGCCTGGGTGGTCAAGCTGGAGGCCCCGTTTTGGACGGCGAAAATCTTCAATTTCGAGCTCGCCGTCTCAGGCAAGGCCTTGATTCTGTTCCTGGGCGGGCTGTTCCTGATCGGCAAGAGCACGTGGGAAATTCATGAAAAACTCGAGGGCGTGGACGGCGAAGTGACCAGGCGCATCCCGCCGACCTTCACCGCGGTCATTTTCCAGATCATGATGCTGGACATCGTGTTTTCCCTTGACTCCGTGATCACGGCTGTTGGGATGGTGAAACAAATTGGCGTGATGATCGCCGCAGTGATCATCGCCATGTTCATCATGATGCTGTTCGTCAATCAGATCGGCGACTTTGTCGATCGGCATCCGACCATCAAGATGCTGGCGCTGAGCTTTCTGATCCTGATCGGCGTCATGCTGGTCGCGGAGGCGTTTCACCAGAAGATTTCCAAGGGCTATATTTATTTCGCGATGGCTTTTTCAGTGATGGTTGAAATGCTGAACATCCGCTTGCGCAAAGTGACGCAGAAGGTCGAACTGCACCAGCCGTATCGGTAAGGGCGGCGCGTGAAATTTCGATACATCGCGGGGGAGTGGAAGCGATACGCGTTGGCGGCCACGGGCGGTCTGCTCCTGGCCGCTGCGTTCCCAAAAATAGGGCTTGCGGGACTGGGTTGGATCGCGCCCGGAATCCTGTTGGCTTCGGGCCTTGGCGCGGCGCCATGGGCGGCGTTTCGCTCCGGGTTCGTTGGCGGGTTCGCCTTTTTCCTCGCGGCGCTATACTGGCTGCTGCTGATCCCTGTGCCGGTGGCGCCCATCGTGGGATGGCTGGCGCTGAGTGCGTTTCTCTCGCTCTATTCGGGCCTGTGGGTGTGGCTGGTCTGGCGCGCTTGCCCGGCACGTTTCGACGGCGCGAGCACCACTACGGAATTGCTGGAGAGATTTCTCGAGACGTCGTGGCGGCAGCGCTTCGTCTGGTCCGTTTTTGCCGCCGTGGCGTGGGTAGCGTGGGAAATGACCCAGGCGCGATTCCTTTCCGGCTTTCCCTGGACGCTCCTGGGGGCGTCGCAATACCGCATCCTGCCGTTGATCCAGATTTCGTCCGTTACGGGAGTCTATGGCGTATCGTTTTTACTGGTCTGGTTTTCGGCGGCGGTGCTTTGCGCGTGTGTTGGGCTGGCCCGGCGGCCAGGTAAACGGACGTGGAGCGCTGAAATCTTCGCGCCGGCGCTCGTCATTGTCGCGCTGATCGGCTGGGGGATGCAGCGCATGAAGGGACTGGCCCTGGAAGGCACTCGCACGCTGCGGGTCGCGCTGGTGCAGCCGAGCATTCCGCAAACCGTTATCTGGAACCAGGCACCGGAGGAAAAAGCGCGCCGCTTCGCCAGCCTGATGGCGCTGTCGGAGGCCGCCTTGACAAAAAAGCCGGCGCTGCTGGTCTGGCCCGAGGCCGCGCTGCCGGACCTGCTGCGCTGGTCCACCAACGAATACAGCGGCAAGACGCTCCTGCAAACCGTCACAGGGCTGGCCCGCCAGCATGGCGTCTGGATGGTGGTCGGCGC
>JAKEEH010000137.1 GCA_022616725.1 Limisphaerales bacterium
CCGCTCCGGCTCAGGCGCAGTTCGCTCTCTACAGAGTGGTTGCATCGTGTTTTAGTAGAGCCATGCGTTTCAAACGAGCGTTTCTGACGCTGGGGATCGGCCTGCTCACGATCTGGTTCGGCTTGACCGCGTCGAAGGGCGCGCCGCAGAGCCCCTACAGGGAATGGTCCAACGGTCCTCCGACCAACGCGGATTATTTCCCCATCGCTGTTTGGCTCCAAAACCCGAAGAATGCCGAGCGCTACAGGACTGCGGGCATCAACCTTTATGTTGGGCTCTGGCGCGGGCCCACCGCCGAGCAACTCGAAGCGCTCAGAAAAGCCGGTATGCGCGTGATCTGCGGCCAGAATGCGTTCGCCCTCTCGAATAAATCGAATCCCGTCATCGCCGGCTGGATGCATAATGATGAGCCGGATAACGCTCAATCGCTGGGCCGCGGCAAAGGATACGGCCCGCCTGTTCTTCCGTCCGAAATTCTCCGACTCTACGAAAAGATGCGCGCCGCCGATCCCACCCGCCCCGTGGTGCTGAACCTCGGACAGGGCGTCGCCTGGGACAATTACATTGGCCGCGGCGTGCGCCGAAATCATCCCGAGGACTACGCCGAGTACCTCAAGGGATGCGACATCGCGTCGTTCGACATTTATCCCGCGGTGCATTCGGACAAGGCGGTCGCGGGCAAACTGGAGTTTGTCGCCAACGGCGTGAAGCGGCTCGTCGATTGGACCGGCAGAGCGAAACCGGTCTGGAACTGCATTGAATGCACACACATAGAAAACCCGGATGTCAAACCCACGCCCGCCCAGGTGCGCGCGGAGGTTTGGATGTCGCTCATCAATGGCTCAGGCGGCCTGATTTATTTCGTCCACCAGTTCAAGCCGACATTTCAGGAAGCCGCCTTGCTGGAAGATCCCGAAATGCTTGCGGCAGTGACGGCCATCAACCGCCGAATCCATGCGCTGGCGCCCGTTCTCAACAGTTCGACAGCGGACAAGCTGATCGTTACATCAGGCAACACCCGGGTCGCGTCACTGCTGAAGCGGCACGAAGGCGCAACATACCTTTTCACAGTATCGATGCAAAATACACCCGGCCACGCCACATTTACATCCTCCGCCCTTGCCAATAACGCACTGGTGGAAGTCCTCGACGAAAATCGCGCGATTCCTGTCCGTGAGAACCGGTTCTCGGACAGCTTCAAGCCGTATGCGGTTCACCTCTACCGCATCCGCGCGAATTGAATCTCATTCACCCAACTTCAGTTGGGTGATCAACGAACGCCTCGGCGCCTCCTACTGCGAACGACGAAACGCTCTCGGCCGAACCGCCACCAGGGTCAGCAGAATCAACACGAAAAACCCAACATAGATCATCGTAAACACCCACTCGGGAATTTCGAAAAACATCACCCGGTGAACCCAATGCTGGATGAAAGAGCCTGCGTAGGTCTCGCGTCCAGCCCTGGCGCGCAAATCCTGTTCCCACGTGGTGAGCGGGCAGACCATGCCGCAGACCGATTCGGCAACCACCACCGCCATCGCCAGAAGGTGCGCGAGCCGGAACCACGGATTGCGAACGAAGTTCCACCGTCGGAAATAGCCGATCCAGATCACGAAAAATCCGACGATCACGAATAACACGAACGAGAAGTGCAGAATAAGCACGCCATCGGCGAGCAAGCGGTATCCGGTCGCGCCCATACGGCGCAAAGTGAAGTCTATTTGCGGGCGTGTTTCTCGATGGTTTCAATCACCATCTCGACCGTCGCCGGTTTGGCCAGGCAGGGATGATCGCAAATGATCCCGTCGTTTTCCTCGACCTGATGTTTGCGCACGGCGGCTGTGAGAAATACGATCGGCGTGTCTTTTAAGGCGGGATCCTCCTTGATCTGGGCGGCGACGTTGCCGCCAGGCATGCGCGGCATGATGATATCCAGCAGCACCAGGTCGGGCTTGAATTCCTTGGCCGCGCTGTAGGCGTCCTCAGCCCAATTCTCCACCCGCACTTCATACTTGCCGGTATCTTCCAAATTCAACTTGAGCAGATTGGTAAAACTCTTCTCGTCATCGACGAGTAATATGCGTTTCTTTGCCATTCCCGTTAACTCCTGTGCGCCTTCAGCTTTATGGTTACGCGGACTCCGCCGCCTGAAACATTTTTAATATCCATGCTGCCGCCGTGCAACTCGATTATCTTTTTCGTCACGGGCAAGCCGAGCCCAGTGCCAACCCCGGTGGGTTTGGTGGTGAAGAATGGGTCAAAGATTTTCGCAAGGTTTTCCTCCGGAATCCCGGTGCCGGTGTCTTCGACTTCGGCAATGACAGCGATGTCCCCCACCCAGAAATGCGTCGCTTTGCGCGATCCTTCAAAATGGCTCGTTTCGGTGAGCTGCTTGCTGTAGGTGCGCACCGTCAATGTGCCCCCCTCCGGCATGGCGTGAACGGAGTTGACGATGATATTGACGAACACCTGTTGAATCTGGCGCTTGTCCACGCCAACGTGCGGCAACCGCTCGCCCAAATGCTTCACGACCACGATTTGTTTTTTGTTCAACTCATGGCGAACCAGACGCAGCGTCTCCTCGATCACCTGGTTTAAGTCTTCCGACCTTATTGCCAACTGGCGTGACGCCGAGAAATCCAGCAAGCCCCGCGTGATCGAATCGGCCCGATCGATGGCCTCGCGCATCTCCTTCACCACCTGAACTATATTGTCGTCGGTGCCCGACAGTTTCTTGGCCAGGTAATTGACCCCCATCATGAGGATGGCCAGCGGGTTTTTGACCTCGTGCGCCACGCCCGCCGCCAGCGTGCCGATCGCCTCCATCTTTTCCGCCTGGATCAATTGCAGTTGCGCCGCCTTCAATTCCTCGTGCGATTTGCGCAACGCCGCCTCGCTGGCCGCCAGCTCTTCGTTCGCCTTTTGCAGGCGTTCTTCAAAACGTTTGCGCTCCGTGATGTCCCAAAAGATTCCCTGGATGCCGATGATCTGACCTTTGGCGTCGTAGATCGGAGTCTTTATTACGTTGACGTAGATCTTTTCCCCGCTCGGCGTCTGATTTTCCTCGATGGTTTCGAACGTCTGGCCCGTGCGGATCACGAAGCGGTCGTCGCGCTGATATTTCTCCGCCAACTGCGGCGGGAAAAAGTCGAAATCGGTTTTGCCGATGATTTCCTCGAGCGGCTGGCCGAGCATCTGGCAAAAACGCTGGTTCGCGAACGTGAAGCGCTCGTTCAGATCCTTGCGCAAGATGTTCTGCGGCAGGTTCTCCACCAGCGAATGATAAAATCCCTCCGAACTGATCAGGTCTTCCTCGGCGCGTTTGCGCTCCGTGATGTCCGCAATAAGCCCGTCGTAGGAATCCAGCCGCCCGGTTCGGTCGCGGCTCGGCACCGCCGTGTGGCGCACCCAGCGGATCTGGCCGTTCTTATGGATAATCCGATGTTCGAGCGGCGGCGGCGTCTCGCCCGATTGGACCGCCTTGACCTGCGCAACGACCGCTGCGCGGTCCTCCTCATGCACCATCCGGAACCATAGGCCCGGATCGGCTTGGTATTCGTCTGGCGAATAACCTGTGATCGAAATGCACCCCGGGCCATGCACCGTCTTGATCGGCAGCGCGTCCCGTAATTTGACCGAATAGGTATAGTCGGTGATCGACTCCAGCAGGAATTTGTAGTGCTTCTCGCTTTCCTGGAGCGCCTGTTCGGCACGATGACGTTCGATGGCGTAGGTAATCGAGCGCACCAGCCCATGGGCGTCGAAACGCCCCTTCACCAGGTAATCCTGCGCTCCTTCCCGCACCGCCCTGGACGCGAGAATCTCATCGTCGGAGCCGCTCAACACGATGATGGGCACGTCCTGCACATGCGCCTTCAGCCATTCGAATGTGGCGATCCCCTGGCTGTCGGGAAGTTGTAGGTCTGACACGACGACATCGAAGTCTTCGCTGCCCAGCCGCTGGAGCGCTTCTGCAAGCCGGCTCACCGGGGTAATCTGAAACTGCTGCGTCCTGCTTTCGCTCAAATAGACGCTGAGTAGCCGTGCGTCCGGAGGACTATCTTCAATTAACAGGACTTTGATCGGCTGATCCATGCGCAGCGATGGCGGCTCACTGCATTAAACCATAGATAGCCCTTTGGCGCAACGCAACAGATGCCCTTCCGCTGAGCTTCGCCGCCTTCCTCGACCAAACCATTCTATGGCTTATCTTCAACGAGCCGAAGCGATCCGTGTCCCTCCGTGAAATCCGTGGTCGGCCTTTCAAGACTTGTGCCTTGCCCGTTTGTTGTCATTCCGAGCCAAAATGGACAAAGCGGGACATCACCAACGGCGAATTTGCGGTAGCCGTTTGGTATCCTTTGCCGTAAGTTCCTCGCGCATGGTTGATCTACCCAGGCCCGAAGTGATCCTTACGCATGAAAGCGATTTGGATGGGCTTGTTTCCGGCGTGCTGTTGCAGCGGCTGGCGCGCAAGCTTTTCAAGGACGATGTGCCGCTCGAGGCCTATCATTATCACACCTGGCGCCAGCGTGAACCGCGCGAAAACGCCGCATGGGTCTGCGACCTGAGCTTTGAAACCCGCCTCGATAAACCGAATTGGGCCATCATCGACCACCACGCGACCGAAATCCTCCCGCGCAAGGCGCGTTTGATTCATGACCTGAACAAATCGGCCGGGCTGCTTTGCTACGAATTGTGCCGCGCGGCGGGCTTGCAGACGCCGGAGCTGGACCGCCTGGTTCACGTCAATAACGTGGCGGATTTGTTCCTTGAAGATGATCCCGACTTTGTCATCGCCAATGATTACGCCAACCTGGTCAAGGTGTATGGCTTCTGGAACCTGCACGCGCTGATCGGCGGCGCGGTGGAAACACTTTTGAACCATCCCCTGCTGCAAGTGATGGAAGTGAAGCGGCGCATCGAAGATCCGCTGGGCCTGGAATGGAGCCGCCGCAATGTGCAGCAGATCAGCCCGACCGTGGGTTACGTCGATACCGTACTCGGGAACACAAACCTGATCGTCCACCAACTGCTGGAGAGCAAGGCGACGCCTTACCCTGTATTAGTGACGCTGTTCCGGCGCAACAACGGGTCGGTCATCGCCAGCTTCCGCAGCCGGAACGGCGCCGCGCTGGCGGTGGCGGAGAAATTCCAGGGCGGCGGCCATGCCAACGCGTGCGGCGCGACGCTGCCAAAGGCGATCCGCTCAGTGGGCGACGGGATCGATTACCTGAAGCAAGTGCTGAATCCGAATGTCGCGCAGAAGGAACCCTTGAACAGCCTGGAGAGTTTGTTTGCCAATATCGAGGTCAAGAAGTAGATAAGAAATTATTGATTGACAATACGGCCGGCAGCACTGGCTGCACACTGTTGTTCTCCTCCAGTTCACCCGTGCCAGTTCTTCTTTGACGATCCGTTCGGCTTTCTGTTCTTCGGATTCTTTGGCCGCGTCGCCAGCAATGTATTCGGCGTTTGGCGTCTTCATCGCCGCCAGGAGTTCCGCGCAAAATTCTTCGCCGCCCAGGCACCAGCCGCACTGGGCTTGCTGTAAGAAAATGTCAAGGAAAAATCAAAAAATGTCACAAAAAATGTCAAAATGAAAGGATTTTCCCGGGCTAAACCCTGAATTTCCTCGTCATGGGCAGCGCTTCAGTTTCGTGCGCATTTTTCCGATAGATAACGTACAGCCTGTTGGCAGATTTGGCGTGAATACTACACCGGGGTTTGAACTGATTTTCCCGCGCGAGTACCTGCGCGCGGCACTCATGGTCTCATTGCTGAGCGTTTGGGTGTTGGTAGGCCTTTTTTATTACCTCAACCGCTATACGCGCCGCCGTTATTTCACCGTCTGGACCGCCGCATGGCTGTTTTACGCGCTTTGGCTGACGCTCGGGATCACCACCCATAACCCTGAACCCGGCTCCTTTTCCCCGATTGTACGCCAGTGGTGTGTCGGCATTTCCGCTATCTTCCTGTTGTGGGGCAGCCTGCATTTCCTGGAGATTCCCGTGCGTCAAACTCTATTTGGGCTGTTCATGGGATTTCTGCTCGTCTGGAGTTATGTCAGTCCCCGTTTCCTGGACGATCCGCTGCTGATTCAGATGCCGATTTTCATGATGATCGGCATCGCCAGCATGTTCGCCGGCTTGAGTTTTTATCGGCTGCGCAAGCAGCGGCAGTTCGTCGGGGTAGGCATGTTGTTTTTTGGGTTTCTACTCTGGGGGGTCTATCTCGCCACGTATCCCTTTTCCCAGAAATACGACAATCTGATTACGGCGGGGTTCCTGGTTTCGGCCGTCCTCCAGCTTTTCATCGCGGTGAGTATGATTGTGCTCGTGCTTGAGGAAGCCCGGTACAAGAACGAGCAGGGCCAGATTGAGTTGGTCCGGGTGCGGAATGAGAAGCAGCAACTGGAAATGCAGTTTCTGACAGCGCAGGAGGAATGCCGCAGCCTGTTTCACCAGGCCAGGAATCACGAGGAGTTGCAGCAGGCTTACGACGCATTGCGCCAGACCCAGTATTCGGTGGTCCAGCAGGAGCGCCTGCGCGCTCTGGGACAAATGGCCAGCGGCGTGGCCCACGACATCAACAACGCGCTCTCGCCAGTGCTGGCTTTCGCTGAGTTGCTCCTGCAAAAGGAGCCGGCGCTAAGTGAGGATTCGCGGCAAAAAATTCGCCACATCCACACCGCCGGGGAAGACATTGCCCACATCGTCGCGCGGATGGGCGAATTTTACCGCCGACGCGAGGACCAGAAGCAACTGCGCCTATTTGAGGTGAATCGGATCATTCACCAGGTGATTGAATTGACGAGCCCCCGATGGCAGGACATCGCCCTGGGCCAGGGCCTGGTTATCACCGTCCAAGCGGACATTGAGCCGGACCTCCCGCGCCTTTATGGCAACGAGAGCGACTTGCGGGAGGCGTTGACGAATCTGTTACTTAACGCCGTCGATGCACTGCCGTCCGGTGGCGCGATCACGGTCTCCAGCCGCTCGGTCGCGCCCCGAGCCGCATCGGACAACCCCTCGAGATGCACGCACATCGCCATCGAAGTGCGCGACAATGGCATCGGGATGGACGAAGCCACCCGGCACCGCTGCCTGGAACCGTTCTTTTCCACAAAACGACTGCGTGGCGGGGCCGGCCTGGGTTTGTCCATGGTGTATGGCATGGTCGAACGCCACGAGGGCAAGGTCCAGGTGGAAAGCACGCTCGGCAAGGGCACCTGCGTGCGGCTGATCTTGCCGTTGCGGCCCCTGCCCCCGGACCGAAGCGCGACCGCTCTCCTGCCGAGGTCCGCTGCCCAGAAACGGCGCATTCTCTGTATCGATGATGAGCCGCTGCTGCGCGAATTGCTCAAGGAAGTCCTGCAATCCCAGGAACACAACGTCGAGACCGCGGAAAGCGGGCAAGCGGGCCTGGACGCGTTCCACGCCGCGCGGTCCCGCGGTGAACCTTTTGATCTCGTGATCACCGACCTGGGCATGCCCCATGTCGATGGCCGCCAGGTGGCGCAAATGGTCAAATCGGAATGCCCGCAGACGCCTGTCATCATGCTAACGGGCTGGGGAACGATTCTAAAGGAAGAAGGCAACCTGCCCGTGCAGGTGGACTTGGTGCTCTCGAAACCGCCGAACCTGACCGAATTATCTAATGCGATCGTGAAGGTGACTGAACGACAAAGGAGCAGGTGAGAAAGTGTGAAAGTGAGCTGTGCACACTTTCACCCTTTCCCACTTTCACCCTTTCTCAAGAACTGGCGCGATAGGTGCTGCGCAACTGCCAACAAATAAGCTATGAAGCAGCGAATCCTGATCGTGGACGACGAACCGCAAATCCGGGAGCTGCTCTCGCTTTACCTGAGCAAGCAGGGTTACGAGGTCTCGACGGCTGCCAGTTCGTCCGAGACACTGGCCCGATTGGAGGGAGGCTCGGTCGATCTGATCGTGCTCGACATCGGGTTAGCTGAAGAAGACGGGTTAAGCCTGCTGCAACGGATCAAGGGTTCGCATCCGGGGGTGCCGGTCATCATGTTAACGGGGATGGGTTTCGTGGAGGATCTGTTGCAGGAGGCGCACGATAAAGGGGCCGACGGTTACGTCAGCAAGGTGCTGCCGCTGGACGAACTGTTGATCGCCATCGAACGGGCGACGTTCGGTGTGCCGCGGTGAGCCGTTGGGTAGTGAGTGGTGAGTGGTGAGTAGTAGCGAGTCAGGACTAATCACTAATCACTACTCACCACTCACTACCCACTAGCCGGCGGTGTGATCCACCTCGATAAAGCCCTGGAGTTGGCGAATCCGGGTGGGATGGCGCATTTTGCGCAGCGCTTTGGCCTCGATTTGGCGGATGCGTTCGCGGGTCACGCGGAATTGTTTGCCGACTTCTTCGAGCGTGCGGGAATAACCGTCCCCGAGGCCAAACCTTAATTCGAGGACCTTGCGTTCGCGCTCGGTCAGGCTGGTGAGGACATCGCCCAGTTTGTCCTTGAGCAAACTGTAACTGGTCATCTCGGAAGGATTTTCCGCGCCTTTGTCCTCGATGAAATCGCCAAAGTGAGTGTCTTCGCTGTCGCCCACGGGGGATTGGAGCGAGATGGGCTGCTGGGCCATTTTCATGACCGCGCGGACGCGCTCGACCGGCATTTGCATTTCATCGGCAATCTCGTCCGGGGTCGGCTCGCGGCCAAAATCCTGGATGAGCTGCTTCTGGAGGCGCATGAGCTTGTTGATCGTTTCGATCATGTGCACCGGGATGCGGATGGTGCGGGCCTGGTCGGCGATGGAACGAGTGATCGCCTGGCGAATCCACCAGGTGGCGTAAGTGGAGAACTTGTAGCCTCGGCGGTACTCGAATTTCTCCACGGCCTTCATCAGGCCCATGTTGCCCTCCTGGATGAGGTCGAGAAAAGAGAGGCCGCGGTTGGTATATTTTTTGGCAATTGAGATCACGAGGCGAAGGTTGGCCTCGACCATCTCCGTTTTTGCCTGGAGCGCTTTGGCCGCAAACACCCTGAGCTGCGCGTAAGCCTTGAGGTAATCCACATACGACATGCGCACGAACTCTTCGAGCGCTTTGATCTTGCGTTCTTCAGAACTGATAATCGCCTGGGCGTGGGAAGATTTGGATCGTTCCAGTTCCTCGATGGTTTTGAGGCTGAGCTCGATTTTGTCGTGAATGTTTTCGGCCACCAGCGCCATCTCCTCGATCACGCGTTGTTTAAAATAGAATTTGCCGAAGGTTTCCTGAAGCTTTTTGTCGAGCCGCTTGAAGGAGGAGAAAAACCGGTTCTTTTTGCTCCCGGTCGCCGCGGCCTGGCATTGCGCGTAACGCTCATCGACCGCCTCGTCGATGGCGCGCACGGTCTTGACCAGCCGCCGAAGGTCCTTCAAGTGCTGGTCACGGCTGTCGATCTTTTTGTCCACGATGACGCGGTCGAAGCGCTCCTTGGGCGGCTCACAAATGAGTTTTTCAGCCAGGGCAATGTGCTCCTTTCCGGAAAAACCAAAACTATAGATGATACGCTTCAGGTGGTTCTCGGCTTCCTCGATGCGCTTGGAAATCTCGACTTCCTGCTCGCGGCTCAGCAACGGGACCTGGCCCATCTGCTTGAGGTACATGCGCACGGGATCATCCAGGATGTCCAGGCGCGTCTTTTCCTCTCCTTCCTCCGGTTCAGGCTGTTTGACGCGGTCCACTTCCGCCTGATCAACGATTTCAATTTCGAGGTTGCGCAGCTTGATGTAAATCTCGTCCAACTCCTCGGGGGTGACGATATTCTCGGGCAGCGCGTCATTAATATCATTGTAAGTGAGGTATCCCTGCTCCTGGGCGAGGCGGATCAGTTCTTTAACCTTCTCCACCAGTTCGGCTCCGGCGACTCCCCTGCCCGCGGCCAGCGCCTGAGTGGCCTGTGCTATGGCCGCCTCGGCGGCGCGGGGGCGAGTCTGCGATTGTCGTCCGTTCGGCCTCGACCCGGCAGCGTCGCCCGCCGAATGAGAGAGGGCAACGTGACGGTGGCCGCCATTTCCGTTCACATGCTTGTCATGATCCATGGACCTCTTGTCCGCGGACGACGGGTCAGCGGCCTTCTTCACCTTTGATTTCGCCATAGTGTGTTCGTGCAACAGGTGTCAGGAATCTAAAAAGATGCTGACCGCGCACCGCTAGTCAAGAGCTCAAACATCCTGGACCTCTCCAGACAAAGTGCGCTGTCATTCGGGATTTTCAAACACGAAATCATTACACAATTTGGCGGCAAAAAACCAACTTAAATTACCGGGAATTGTTTTTTTCCGCCGGCGCTTCATGCTCTCACCTGTGACGACCGCAACAATGGCACATTCCGACGAACTCGCGCTAATTTTTTTTCCGCGCAAGACGCCCCTTCAGAACGGAGGAATTCGTGATGTGGCCGCGGACCTGCGCGCCTTTCAGGAATTCGGCCAACCCACGCGCGAATTAACAACGCGCGCGCAAGCATTCTCAGGCGAGGCTCTCGCGGTGCCGACGTTCGTGAACGAATTCTGGACCTCGAAGCAACGCGCCGCGAACAACCTGCACGAAATTTCCTATCGCGCCTGTTTCAAGCCGCAACTGCCGCGCTTCTTTATCGAACGACTCACGGCCCCCGGCGAGATTGTCTTCGACCCGTTCATGGGCCGGGGCACGACGCTCGTCGAAGCGGCGCTGTTGCGGCGTGTGCCCGCGGGGTGCGATGTCAACCCGCTGAGCATCACGCTGACGCGTCCCCGCCTGAACCCGCCGCTCCAGGCAGCGGTCGAAAAACGGCTCACCCAAATCGACTTCGACGCCTCCGACGAGTTCCCGGAGGAACTGCTGGTGTTTTATCATCCGCAGACCTTGCGGCAGATTTGCGCGCTGAAGAGATATCTCCGCCGGAATGACGAAGCTCTAATTCCTAATGACGAAAAGAGCCCGAGTGTTCGAAACCCGAATTCGTCATTCAACGATTCAACG
>JAKEEH010000138.1 GCA_022616725.1 Limisphaerales bacterium
GCGGCGCTGGTGGACGCGGCCGGGAATGCGACGCCGGTAACTGTCAGCTATGCCGTGGCCGGGACGTATTACACTGGGACAGGCGAAAAGACGGCTGATCACATACTGTTCCGGGGCTACATACATAATAACAATATGCCGATGGATGTGACGCTTTCCGGCGTCCCCGCCGGGGTGTACGACGTAATCGCGTATAGTGTGGGGTTCGTGTTCAATGCCACATACGAACAGGCATTGACCCTGACGGGCGCGGTCGTTTCGCCGACTTACCACATCCGGGCGCAGACGGCGCCTACATGGCTTGCCGCACCCACCTTTGTCCGCATGTCGAGCACGGACCCGAACGCCCGGCAGGAAGGTAATTACGTGGTCTTCGAAGATGCCGGCCCCGACGCCAGTGGGAATCTCGTGCTGAATATGACGCCGGAATCCGCGAACACAGGCGTGAATGCGATCCCGGCGCTGAGCGGGCTGCAGTTGGTTCGAGTGCTGCCGGTCTTGTCGATTGCGCCCGGTCCGAACGCGGGACAGGCGACGGTTTCGTGGAACGCCGCCGCGGCGGGGTATCGGCTGGAGTGGTCCGCGTCCATCGGACCAACGGCCAATTGGGGCGCAGCACCAGGCGTGGCCGATCCGTTGCCGGGGGCCGGTTCACAAAACATCACTACGACAGGCACCGGACGGTTCTACCGATTGCAGCAACCCTAGACGCCATTTCGGGACGCTTCAGCGGTCAGCGTTAGTCACATTAGTGTCGGCAAAGTCGTGACGCCGACGGCCGGATTTGGTAGCATGCATTATGCGATTCCCCGGAACGTCTTTGGCATTCGCGCTTTTCCTGCTTGCCTGGGCGGGCGGAGCACAGGGGCAGGTGGCGGGGATCCATCGGGAAATCTACCTGAATCTCAGCCGCGAAGGGTTTTCGCTTGGACGACTGACGAATCACCCAAACTTTCTCGCCGGCCGGCCAGACCAGACAAACATCGTTGCCAGCCTCCAAACAGAGTCAGGGCGCGGGGAGGATTACGGGCAGCGTCTGCGCGGCTGGGTGACGGCGCCGACTACAGGAAACTACGCCTTTTGGATAGCCAGTGATGAGACATCGAATCTCTATCTGAGCACAAATGAGTATCCATCCGCGAAGCAATTGATCGCATGGGTCGATCCCCGGAGCCAGCCGGGCAATTACGCGACGCATCACGGACAGCAGTCGGCAATGATTCCATTGCAGGCCGGACGGCGTTATTACATCGAAGTCGTGCACCACGAGGCGAACCTCATCGATCACCTGTCGGTGCAGTGGCGGCTTCCGGCCGGGACGGTCGAAAACCCCATTCCGAACACGCGGCTGGTGTATGAGATTCCGCCGCGGATCACGGCCGACCTGGCAAATGTTACGGTGGAGGAAGGCCGGCGAGTGGAATTCAAGCCAGAGCTGGCGAACTTTCTGCCGCAGAGCTTTCGCTGGCAGCGCAACGGAGCGGATATTCCCGGCGCCACCAACCGCAGCCATTCATTGGAGGCAGCGGCGTTATCGGATAACGGCGCGCTTTTTCGGGCATTCGTCACGAATCGCGTTGGGATGACGAATACGACGGAGGCGCTTCTCACGGTCCTGCGCGACACGAACGCGCCGGGCGTGACGTCGGTGTTGAACGCGAACCAAACCGCAATTTTTGTCACATTTTCGGAACCAGTGGCGGCATCGGCCCTCGATTCAAATCATTACTCGATCCCGGGGGCGTCAGTAACGAGTGCTGAGTTCGGGAACGATGGGAGCACGGTAATTCTGACGACCTCGCCTCTGGCATTTCAGAGCAGCTACACGCTCAGAATCAGCAACGTGCTGGACCGCGCGAGTGCGGCCAACGTTCTCGTAGGGACGCAAGTGGTGTTTGTTACACAGGAATTCAATGCGCAATCAGTCGGCATCACGCAGCCCGGCTCGGTTGTCCCAGCGCCCGCCGGCGTTGATGTGACAAGCAGAGGTGCCAGCATTGGCGGCCGCGCAGACGAATTCCAGTTTGCGTGGCAGTCAGTAGCCGGAGATTTCGATTTCCGCGTGCGGGTTGAAGGCGTGGACTTCGTTGATGTTTGGACTCGGGCCGGGTTAATGGCACGAGAGAATCTCAACGCGGACAGCCGATTTGCCGGCGTCATGGCGACACCCACGCTCGCGGGATGCTTCTTTCAATATCGTACCAATGGAGGGGGCTTCACGACCAGCTCCGGCAGTTATCCAGCGAGCTTCCCAAATATGTGGTTGCGCCTGCGGCGCGCGGGCGCGCAGTTCAGCGGGTTCGCCAGCCAGGACGGTTTCAACTGGGCGCAACTGGGTTTGGCGAGCATGGCCGCGTCGAACCGGCTGTATCTTGGCTTTGTCGTCAGCAGTCATAATACGAACCAGGCCGCGACGGCGCAGTTTAGGGATTTTTCGGGGGTGAGCGGCGGCACAGTGGATCAGCAAGCGCCGCGGGCGGAGCCGCTTGGGCCGTCGAGCCGTAAGACAGGACTCGTGATCTCGGAACTAATGTACCACCCCCACGATGTGCTTCTCGGCACGAACAAGGCAGAGTTGGAATTCGTTGAACTGTTCAACTCGAATCCGTTTTATGAAGAGATCGGCGGCTATAGGTTCTCAGGAGACATCGATTACACCTTTCCTTCAGGCACGATTATCGAGGGCGGAAGTTTTCTAGTGGTGGCGCGCGCGCCGGCAGATGTCGCGGCAGTGTATGGATTGAGCGGGGTCCTGGGGCCGTACACGAATAATTTGCCAAACAATGGTGGGCGCATCCGCCTGCGGAACAACAACGGCTTCGTGTTATTGGAAGTGAATTACGAAAGTGAATCTCCGTGGCCAATAGCCGCGGACGGGGCCGGTCACTCTCTCGTTCTGGCCCGGCCAAGTTATGGAGAGAACCAGCGCGCGGCGTGGGCCGCCAGCGACTCCGCGGGTGGCTCGCCCGGGCGCATTGAACCGATGAGCGCGGAATCCCTGCGCGCGATTGTTATCAATGAGTTTCTAGCGCATACTGATGCGCCAGTCCTGGATTTTGTCGAGCTCCACAATCACAGTTTGCAACCCGTGGATGTGGGCGGCGCATGGCTCACAGATAATCCATCAACAAACAAATTTCGAATCCCGTCGCCCACGGTGATTCCACCGCGCGGCTTTGTATCCTTCGATCAAAATCAGCTTGGATTTTCGCTCAGCTCGGCCGGTGAACGAATTCTGCTCGTGAATTCCAATGAGACGCGGGTCATCGACTCGATTGGCTTTGCGGCGCAAGCGAATGGAATCTCTTTTGGCCGTTTTCCGGACGGTGCTCCCGCGCTCCAGGAGCTTGGCGAGCCGACGCCCGCGATGCCAAACGCGACTGCCCGCACGCAGGATATTGTAATCAACGAAATCATGTATCACCCAATTTCTGAGAACAGCGACGACGAGTACATCGAGCTGTTCAACAAAGGCCCGGCTGCGGTGAATCTTGGTGGCTGGCGATTTCCGGACGGGATCAGCTTCCGATTTCCCTCGAACACGGTGATCGGCGCGGGGGGATATCTGGTGGTGGCAAAGAACCGCACAAATCTCCTGGCCCGCTACCCAAACCTGATGGCCAATCCGACACTCGTCGTCGGGGATTACGATGGGAACCTGGCGAATGACGGCGAGCGGATTGCCCTCGCGCGGCCTGAGGTGGCGATCAATGCCGACAATCCCCAGAACGTTGTCACAAACATTATCTACGTGGTTGTGGACGAGGTTGAATACCGAGACGGAGGGCGCTGGGGCCAGTGGTCGGATGGCGGCGGGAGCAGTTTGGAACTGACTGACCCGCGGGCGGACAATCGGCTGGCGCCAAACTGGGCCGACAGCGACGAAACGGGCAAGGCGCCTTGGACCACAATCGAACACAGCGGTGTTCTCGATAACGGCGCAGGCACTCCAGACCATTTGCACGTGATCATGCTGGAAGAGGGCGAATGCCTGATCGATGACGTGGAGGTGATTCCCTCGGGCGGAGCCAACCGGATCGCTAACGCAACATTTGAGACCGGCCTGAGCGGCTGGGTGGCGCGGGGCGATCACGAGCGTTCGTCCCTTGCCAGCGTCGGCTTCAACAGCAGCCGCTCGTTGCATGTGCGGGCCAGCGCCCGGGGCGACATCGGTCCTAACAAGATTCGCGTGCCGTGTTCGGCGCTCACCGTCGGCCAGACAGCGACGGTCCGCGCGAAAGCGCGGTGGCTTCGGGGTTGGCCGGAGATTCTGTTTCGCATTCGCGGCAGCTATCTGGAAGCGACAGATCGGATGATGTTGCCGACAAATTTGGGCACCCCCGGCGCGCCGAACAGCCGCCTGGTGGCGAACAGCGGACCGGCGATTACTGAGGTTCTGCACACGCCGGTTGTGCCGGCGGCCAACCAGGCTGTCGTGGTCTCTGCGAGAATATCAGATATTGATGGCCTTGGAAGCGTGGCGGTCAGATATCGGGTCGATCCGGCGACGAACCTCGTTGCCGTACCCATGAACGACGTGGGAGTAAACGGCGACATGCTCGCGGGCGACGGGGTGTTCAGCGCGACACTTCCGGGACAGCCTGCCAATACGATCCTGGCTTTCGTCGTCGAGGCCTCCGACGCGGCCGACTCTCCCGCATCACGTTTCCCCGCATTGCGCAACGACAATGGACCAGCCCGCGAATGCCTCGTGCATTTCGGGAGCCCGATTCCGGCGGGCGGTTTTGGGACATACCGTTTCTGGATTACCCAGCAGTCCATCACAAACTGGTCGCAGCGCGAAGTGCTGAGCAATGAGCGCATCCCGGGGACCTTCGTGTACGGAAACCATCGGGTGATCTACGAGTCCGGCTCACGCTATTCCGGCAGCGCGGCGCATCAAGACCAGGCGGCGCCGGATTATTCGCCGGTGGGTACGCCGAACAATTATACGTTTGACATGCCAAAGGACGAGCTGCTGCTCGGAACGGATAACTTCAACAAAGTCCATGGCGCAGGGAACAACCATCACGATGATAACACACTGATCCGTGAGGTGGTCGCTTACTGGATGGCGCAGGAGATGGGATTGCCGGCCAATTACAAACGTTTCGTGGCTATGTACATCAATGGAGCGCGGCGCGGATCATTGATGGAAGATACACAGGTGCCCAATGGCGAGGTCATCGCGTCGGTGTTTCCGGACGATGCGGAGGGCGATCTCTACAAGGTTTCAGTGTGGTATGAGTTTGGGAGCGTCAATACGCCGCAGAGCCTGCCTTACACTGGCGCTTCGGAGGCCTATCTGAACAACTACACAACTTCGGGCGGGGGAAAGAAGCGCGCGCGTTACCGTTGGAACTGGCAGCCGCGGGCAGTCCACGGGACGGCCAATGATTTTACGAATCTGTTTCAACTCGTTGATGCGGCAAATACACCCGCGGGCCCGGCATTCACGCAAAACATGGACGGTCTGGCGGATGTCGAGAACTGGATGCGCACGTTCGCGCTCGAGCACGCCCTCGGCAACTGGGACAGCTTTGGTTATCGCAACGAGCAAAACATGTTCGCTTATAAACCCGAGCGGGGTCGCTGGTCGCTTTTGATTTGGGATATCAACATCATTTTTGGCGGCGGCACGCGCGGTACGCCAGTCGCTACAAACGATAATTTGTTTGAGATCGACACCGCGGATGCGCCGATGAACACACTTTACAGCACGCCCGTGTACCGCCGGGCTTACTGGCAGGCCTTGAAGGAGATTGCCGAAGGACCTTTTGTCAATGCAAATGCAGACCGAGTGATGGATGCGCGGTTCGAGGCGTTCGAGGCCAGCGGCATCTATGTGACCGCGCCAAATCTCATCAAAATATGGATTAAACAGCGGCGCGCTTACATTGTGTCCGAACTGGCGAGAGTCGATGCCGCCGGACTTGTCATAAATGGTTCGGTTGAGTTCACATCACCCACGAACCTGATTACTCTTGGCGGCACTGCCCCCGTTGGGATCCGTACAATTGAGGTGAATGGCATCGCCTGGCCGGTCACATGGACTACGGTCACAAACTGGACAATGCGCGTGCCTCTGGCGCAAGCCACAAATCAATTCATTTTCCTTGGCTACGACTCGCGGGGAAATCTCGTTGCCGGCGCGAGTAATCGGCTGGCGATTCTATATACCGGTCCGATTTTTCTGCCGCAGGATTATGTGACGATCAACGAGATTATGTACAACCCCGGGGCGGCGGGCGCTTCCTTCGTTGAGATTTTTAATCGCTCGCCAAACTATGCGTTCGATTCGTCCAGGTGGCGCGTCAGTGGATTGGACTATACATTTCCTTCCGGTTCGATCCTGAGCAACCAGCAGATGCTGGTGCTGACGAAGGACCGCACTGCGTTCATCCAGTCCTACGGCGGCTCTGTTTCCGTATTCGGGGAATTCGATGGAAACCTGGATTCCGACGGTGAAACCATTTCCCTGATCAAACCGGGCATCGGGCCGGAACAGGACATTATCATTGACCGAGTCAGATACGAGCCGCGCGCGCCGTGGCTGCCCGCCGCCAATGGCAGCGGCCCATCGCTCCAGCTCATCGATGCGGCGCAGGATAACGCCCGGGTCAGCAATTGGTCGGATGGAAGCGGCTGGAAGTTCTTCAGCTTCACCGCAAATCTGGCCGCCGGAACCAATCAATTTCGCCTCTATTTGGGAGCCGTTGGCGAAATTTACGTCGACGATTTGTGGCTGGTTGCGGGACTGGTTTCTGAAGGCGGTGAGAATCTAATCCGCAACGGTGATTTCGAAGGCCCGCTATTGACCAACGACAGTGGTCCCTGGCAATTCTCACAGCCAAGCCTTTCGAACACGGTTATCAGCACAGAGATCAGGCATTCGGGCAACGGAAGTTTGCGACTGGTCCATCTCGTTCCCGGGCCCAGCGCCTACCTGACCCAGAACGGGATCATCATTACCGCGCCGGGGCCGCATACAATGAGCTTCTGGTACTGGCCAATCACCAACAACACGACCTTGACGGCGTATGTAAATGCCAGTTTTCGTCCATCTGCCAACGTCCGCCGAGTGTTCGCCAGTCCGGCCGTCGCGAACTCCAGCGTCGCCTTGCTGCCAGCTTATGACCCGCTCTGGCTTAATGAACTTCAAGCCGAAAATACCACGGGGCCCGTAGATAACTTCAACGAACGTGAACCGTGGATCGAGCTGTACAACGCGGGGACTAACAGCATCGAACTTCACGGGTATTATCTCGCCAATAACTATACCAGCAACTTGATTCGGTGGGCGTTTCCACCCGGAGCGACCCTCGCCCCCGGGCAGTTTGGGCTGGTTTGGGCCGATGGCGAACCCGGCGAGAGTTCCAGCGATCACTGGCATACAAGCTTTCGACTTAACAGCGTAACCGGAAGCGTGGCATTGGTTCGGTTAGTGGACGGTCAACCGCAAATCACCGATTATCTGACCTACGCCAATCTTGGCGCGGCGCTCTCCTACGGCGATTTCCCCGATGGGCAGCCATTCACGCGCAGGATTTTCCAAAGCGTCACGCCGGGCGCCACAAACCGGGCGCGTTCTGTCGATCTATTCATCAATGAATGGATGGCCAGCAACACCTCCGCAGTGCGCGATCCGACCGATCAGGCATTCGATGACTGGTTTGAAATCTATAATGCGGGGGCCGAGGCAGTAGATCTCGCCGGTTATTGGTTGAGCGATGTTTTGGCCAATCCCAATGGGGGATTTCGAGTTCCCGCCGGTGGCCAATACCGCATTCCACCAAACGGTTTCCTCCTGGTGTGGGCGGACGAGGATTCCAGTGACAACCGTGAAGACGTGGCCGATCTCCACGTCAATTTCCGATTGTCCGCCACTCGAGACGATATCGGCCTTTTTGCCCCCGATCTGACTCTCATCGATCGCGTGAGCTTCAGCAATGAAGTCGGCAACATCAGCAGCGGGAGATTCGCCGACGGCGCGAATGCAATTTACGCGATGACCAATCCCACACCGCGGGCGCCGAATGTTGTCGGAGGAAATTCCGCTCCACAATTGGGAGTGATTCCGAACAAAACAGTCACTTTGGGACAAAGCTTGAGCTTCACCGTGCTCGCCAGCGATCCGGACGCGCCGCCCCAGGTTTTATCGTTCAATTTGGAGGGCGATGTCCCCGCAGGCGCCGCGATCACCGCGGATGGCTTGTTTACGTGGACTCCGAGTACGCAACAGGCCCCCAGCACGAACACATTCATTGTGCGAGTGGCTGACAATGGCTTCCCCCCGGCAAGCGCGACCAGGCCATTCACAGTTTTCGTGGCTCTGCCGCCAAGGCTGGCCGACGTTACTCGACAGATGAACGGACAAATATCCATGCGTTGGGATACGATTCCCGGCAAAACCTATCGAATCGAGTATAGCGATAATTTGGAGCCCGGCTCATGGCAGCGCCTTGCCGATGACGAAATGGCGACTGGCTCGCACATCATCGTCACGGATCAACTGAATGGAATTCCGCAGCGATTTTATCGCATTGCGGTATTGGATTGACCGGCAAACGCCAGATTTCCGATTTGATGGGTGGTGGCTGGAGACGGAATTGAACCGCCGACACAAGGATTTTCAGTCCTCTGCTCTACCGACTGAGCTATCCAGCCCCGAAGTCAATATATTGAACTTGCGGAATGCCGTTTGCGCAAGGGTTTATTTTTAGATGCGCTTCGATTTCCAAGCAATTTCTACAAGCGCCGCCGTGAAGGCGGGAGGTTTTCCATTTTACTCCGGCGGGAAATTACTCCGGCGGGAAATGCCTGACTGCGAGATTGGGTATTCAACGTTCTTGCAGAGCAGATGAGTGCAGCAGGTCCACGGGATCCCCGCCCACTTTGCGGCGGCATAAGAAAAGTCCAAGCGCGGTAAGAAGGCCGTTCAGGATCAGCAACTCGTAACCGATTCCGTATCCTCCAAGCCATTTCGATCCATTCCGGCTCAAGACATAGCACAGCGCCGGCGTGACGACGCAAACCAACGGCACCCACGGGTCGTGTACCCGCGTCTTGCAGCAAATCCCGAACGCAAAAAGGCCGAGCAGCGGGCCGTAGGTGTAGCCGGCGATCTTAAGAACGGCCCCGATCAGCGCCTCCTCATTAACTGCCCAGAACGCCAGGATGACCGCCAGCAACAGGACGGAGAAGCCGATGTGCGCGGCGTGCCGCGACCATGTCTTTTGCTGCTCGGTGAACTTACCTGGTCTCTCGGTACCGAGGAAATCAACGCAAAACGACGTGGTCAGGGTGGTAAGGACCGAATCGGCGCTCGAGAAGGTTGCGGCGGTGAGGCCAATGACAAACGCTACAGCGGCAAATGTTCCCAGATGCTGCAACGCCAGGGTCGGAAACAGATGATCTGTTAGTTTCGGCACAGCCAGGCTCTTGGCTGACGAATACGAATAGAGAAAAGCTCCCA
This sequence comes from Limisphaerales bacterium, assembly GCA_022616725.1. Classification (GTDB taxonomy): domain Bacteria; phylum Verrucomicrobiota; class Verrucomicrobiia; order Limisphaerales; family JAKEEH01; genus JAKEEH01. Next base: position 9,476 of record JAKEEH010000138.1, read on the forward strand.
GTGACACAAACAGTAAATTGACAAATACCACGACAATGCTGAAGGAGTAGATATTCTTCTGCGCTTCACCCAGCGAGCGGCAGCTCAAGTTTTTTTGCATCATATTTTGATCCAGCCCAGTCATTGCCATCGCTATCGCAGCCCCGCCCAGGAAATCCTTCAGGACAAAGTTCGGATGCTTCCAATCAGAGACAAAGACCTTCGAGTGTGGGCTGTGCGCCACGGCATTGAAGAGATCGACCACGCCCCAATCCATCTGGCGCGCCACGGCCACAACCGATAGCACCAGCCCTGCGAGCAGAAATGAAGATTGGAACGTGTCCGTCCATACGAGGGTTTTGATCCCGCCTTTGTAAGTATAAAGCAGAATCAGGCCGATGATCGTGGCGACGGTCGTGACGAAATGGATTCCCCACCGGTCGAAGACAAACAACTGGATGACGCTCGCGGTCAGGTAAAGGCGCGCCGCGGCTCCGATGGTGCGCGAAACCAGGAAAAAAAAAGCGCCGGTCTTTTGCGAACTGGGCCCGAAGCGGTCGCGAAGATAGGTATAAATAGACGTGAGCCGCAGCCGATAATAAAGGGGCAACAATATGCCCGCAATAACGAGATAGCCAACGACGTAACCGAACACTACTTGCAGGTACGAGAAGTTCGCTTTGCCAACCTGGCCCGGCACTGAAATGAATGTCACCCCTGAAAGCGAATCTCCAATCAGGCCGAACGCGACGGCGTACCACGGAGATGCGCGATTTCCCAGGAAGTAAGACTCATTCGTGGCGTGCCGGCTCGTGTACCACGCGATCAGGAGCAGGAACGCGAAGTACCCGCCGATACAAGCCAGAATTAAACCGGGCGACATGCCGGAGTTGTCGGAAATCGCCGGCACAAACCCAAGCGCAAAATCCGGATTCGCAAAGCCACCGGGACGCAAAGTCCATTTTACCCGAGAATTCTCCGTCCTTCGTCGAGGAAAATGCCCTTGAAATTCATTTCCAGCGCTTGCGCATTGGTCGCTTTGGCCAGGGCATCTTTTTCGCTGACCTTGCCCTGCTTGACCAGTTGAAAGAGCGCCTGGTTGAAGTTCTGCATGCCGTCCTCGACGCCGGTCTCAATCGCGGCCGGAAGTTTGTCCAGCCGATTTTCTTCAAGAAGCTTCCTCACTGTCCCGGTATTGACTAAAATTTCCTGCGCCGGCGTCACGGTCCCGTGGATGGTCGGCACCATCCGTTGACAGATGATCGCCTGCAAAGTGCCCGCAAGCTGTCGTCGCACTTGCTCACGCTCGTCTGCCTTGAAAAAATCCAGGATGCGCGTCACGCCCTGCGCCGAGTTGGTCGTGTGCAATGTCGAAAGCACCAGGTGCCCCGTATCGGCAGCGCTCATAGCAGCCGCAAAGCTTGTCGAGTCGCGCATTTCCCCGATCATGATCACGTCCGGATCCTGCCGCAGGATGTGTTTGAGCGCGTGCTGGAAAGAAACTGTGTCAAGTCCGACCTCGCGTTGTTCGATGACCGATTGATTGTCCTCGAACACATACTCGATTGGATCTTCGAGCGTGATAATGTGCCGCTTGGCGTGCGCGTTAATGTGCTCGATCATTGCGGCCAGAGTCGTCGATTTGCCGCAACCGGTCGAACCGGCCAACAGCACGATCCCGCGCGGGGAATCCGCAATCTCCTTCAGGATCGGCAACAGCCCCAGTTCCTCGAAGCTCGGCACCTGCGTTTTGACATAGCGCATAGCAAGACAAAACTCGCCGCGCTGCTGAAACAGGTTCGTGCGGAAACGTCCGATGCCCGGAACAAAGTAGGAAAAATCCACCTCGCGTTCCTCTTCGAGCCGCTTCCGGGCGTGTTTCGGGACAATGTGCTCGACGACATTTTCCATCCATTGCGCGGTCGGAATCGGCGCTTCGACGGCGATCAGTTGGCGATTGATCCGAAAAACGACCGGCGTCCCAATCTTCAGGTGAACGTCCGAGGCATGGCCGTCGACGGCCGTGTGCAAAATCTTTTGAAAGAGTTCCATGGCCCGCAGGGTAGCAGAACCAGAAAACCGAGGAAGTAAGAAAGAAACCGCCCGCCCGGAACCCATCGCTCCGCTCTACCCGTAGCTCTTCAACCAAATTACGCCAGCGTGGAGTAGGCCAGCAAATCCAGCCGCGCTTTGGCGTGCGGCGTCATGGTTGGGAAAATCATCGCGACCTCGTAGCCGGCGTGACGGCTGCCGGTGCAGGCGACAACGACGCCCGTACATTGAAACTTTTTGGGCTCGAGCGGCGTTTCAAGCGCGACGGTCATCTCCGTCCAGACAGATATTGCGGTGTCGCTGTGGAATTCGATGCCGTTGCGGCGCACGCGCACCGCGCTCGCTGGCAACGTGATCTGAGTGGTTTCGTCTTTGACCGTGAGAGGTTGAAAAAGCTCCGAACTGTCAATTTTACGTGCGCTCATATCGTACCGTCAGCAAATTAGCACAGCGCCCCATAACGTCAATGGACGACATGGAGTTTTTTGCTACCGTAGTTTTACTACCATTCGATCACCGCGGCAGCCCAGGTCAGCCCCGCTCCAAACACTACCATCAGGACCAGATCGCCCCGTTGAATCCGGCGTTGCTGCACGGCTTCATCCAACGCAATTGCGACCGATGCCGCCGAAGTGTTTCCGTATTTGTCCAGGTTGACGAACACCTGATCGGGCTTGATGCCCAGCCGATCACCGACCGCGTCAATGATGCGCCGGTTGGCCTGGTGGGGGATCACGCATTTGATCCGTGAAATGTCCAGATCACAGCGGCGCAATGCCTCCTGCCCCGCCGTGCACATGGCGATGACGGCGTTCTTGAAGGTTTCTTTGCCGTCCATCCGCAAAAAATGCAAACCGCTCGCCACTGATTCAGGCGTTGCCGGACAACGGCTCCCGCCGCCGGGCATGCAGAGTAACTCCGCCTTGTCTCCTTCGGCGCCCATGCAAGCTGTCAGCAATCCATGGGCGTCCGGGCGGTGCTGAAGGATGGCCGCGCCCGCCCCGTCGCCGAAGAGCACGCAGGTGTTGCGGTCCTTCCAATCCACGATGGAGGACAGCTTCTCCGCCCCGATCACCAGCACGGTTTCGTAGGTCCGCGAAGTGATGAATTGCTGGCCAATTTCCAGCGCGTAAATGAACCCCGAGCACGCCGCCTCCACGTCGAATGCCGCCGCCCGCCGCGCGCCAATTCGATGCTGCACCAGGCACGCCGTCGCCGGGAACGGCATATCGGGCGTGATAGTCGCCACGATGATCAAGTCGATCTGGTCCGGAGTGATGTTCCCCCGTTGCATTGCGCGTAAGGCCGCCTTCGCCGCCATGTCCGATGTGAACTCCTTCTCGCCGGCAATGTGGCGCTCCTTTATTCCGGTCCGCGTCGTGATCCATTCGTCGGAAGTCTCGACCATCTTCTCGAGGTCGGCATTGGTGATGACCTTTTCCGGCACGTACGACCCGACTGAAATGATGGAACACGTGCGGCCACGAAACCCGTGTTTGGCCCGGGGGTTGGTGAATTGCTTTTGTGTGCTCATGCGGCGGCAGACACCGCGCCGGCTTCCCTGGGCAATCGTCGATTCGCCTGCGCAATCTCCCGCGCTATCACTTCCTTCAAGTGATGCTGGATGGTTTCGGTCCCAACGCGAATCGCATTCATGATCGCCTTCTCGCGGGCGGTGCCATGCGCTTTGATAACGTTTCCGTTCAAGCCAAGCAAGGGCGCGCCGCCATACAAATCGGGGTCCAGGCGCCTTTTGAGACTCGCAAACGCGCCCCGCGACAGCGCCGCCCCAAGCTTTCGCACCGGGGTTGCCGTCAGCCCTTCCTTCAGCGTGTTCAGGATCGCTTTGCCCATGCTCTCGCACGTCTTGAGCACGATATTTCCCACAAATCCGTCCGTTACCACCACGTCCACCCGGTCCTCAAACAAATCATGGCCCTCGACGTAACCGATGAAGTTCAAATCGAGCTGTCGGCATAGCCGCGCGCTTTCGCGGGTCAATCCCGTGCCCTTGCTTTCTTCGGTGCCGTTGCTGAGGATCCCGACGCGCGGCTTCGGATGCCCAAGCACTTCGCGCGAATAAACGCTGCCCATCACCGCAAATTGCGCCAGGTAGATTGGCTTGCACTCGTGATTCGCGCCGGCGTCCAACAGAATGTAGTCAGTCGTCCGGGAAGGCATCAGCGTGGCGATTGGCGCCCGTTCCACCCCTTCCAGACGGCGCAACCGAAACGAACTTGCTGCCACCAGTGCCCCGGTGTTTCCCGGAGAGATGATCGCGTCAGCTTTCCCGTCCCGCACCAACTCCACCGCCCGCAGAAGCGAACAGTCCTTCTTCTTCCGTATCGCCTCAGGGGGGTCCTCCATCGTCAGCACTTCGCTTGCGTGGACAACTCGCACCCGCGGATCCTTCAAGCAAAACTTCGCCAGTTCCGACTCGATTTCGGCGCGATCGCCCGCCAGATGTATTTCGGTGATGCCCGCAATCGCCTCCAGCGCGAGTCGCGCCCCCTCGATGACGACGCCACTGCCGTGGTCGCCACCCATCACATCCAACGCGATTCGCATAAATAGAAAGAGCGCAGGCGAGGACCAACGCAAAGCTCTCTATGAGGAAACCACGGATCACGCGGATGACACGGATTTTTGAAACAACAATTCTGTTGAGGGGAAATAAGCATATCCGTGCAATCCGTGAAATCCGCGGTTGCCCATCAGCCTGGGACCGCGCTCCAAAATCGATTTAGGCTTTGGCCGTCACCGAGATCACCTGGCGGCCCTTATAAAAGCCGCATGCCGGGCAAACTCGATGCGGAATGTACGGCGCCGCGCATTGCGGGCACGTGCTTAACTGCGGCAGCTTCAGCACGCTATTGTAAGCGCGCCGCATTCGCTGACGGCTCTTTGATGGTTTACGCTTCGGTACGCCCATAAGATCTCTTTCAAAACTTCAGCTTATTTAGCTCAGACCACGCCTGGGAAGTCAATTCTGACTCACGCTCTCCGCCGGACGGATCCTGGTGCGGACTCTCCAGACCTTTGCAATCGGGTCTGCACAGCGGGTGCTGCGGAAACGCCAGCACAATATCTTCACGAATATAGGGCGTCAAGTCGATGAGATCGTTCGAGATGGCGACCGCTTCCTCCCCTTCCAGCGGCAGATGACACGCCCAGTCTCCCAGTTCCAGGGGATGCTCGAAAGCTTTGAGGCACCGCGCGCACTCGCATTCGAGGGTCACCTCCAGCCGGCCCTGCACGAAAATGCTCTTATCCATTTTCTCGACGTGCAGGTCATATTCCAGCGGTTTGCGGACGTGGATCAGCTCGTCGAGGCCGCCGATATCCAGTTCTTCGGGGCCGAGGTCGCCTTGCAGGTGAAGCGTCCGGTCTTCGAGATGGCGAATGTTGAATTTAAGCGGCATAACATACTCACTTTCTAATTCCGAAGCCCGAATTCCGAACTCCGAAGCAAGCCCCAATTCCGAAGCCCGAATCCGGAAGACTTCACCTAACTCTACCACAGAGGCACAGAGGACGAACGGGATTGCTCCATCTCTGTCTCTCCGTGCCTCTGTGGTTGAACACGCGGCCTTCGAGCTTCGCACTTCTTTCGGCCCTCGGAATTCAAGCTTCGGCCTTACTTGGCTGTCACCTTGCTCGTCAGGGCCTCCCTCACGTGCGGCGGCACAAAAGCGCTTACATCCCCCCCTAATCGGGCAATTTCCTTGATCACGCGCGAGCTCAGGAAGGTATAAGTGTCTTTGGGCATCATAAAGATCGTTTCGATCCTTTCGTTCAGTTTACGGTTCATCAGGGCGAGCTGAAATTCAAATTCAAAGTCCGACACCGCCCGCAACCCTCGAATCACCGCCTGCCCTCCCTGTTTCTCCACATAATCCATCAACAAGCCGTCAAACGCGTCCGCGCTGACTTTCGGCATGCTCTTGATTGCCACCCGCACCAACTCGAGTCGCTCCGCCAGGCTAAACAGCGGATTCTTCCCCTCGTTCCTCGCCACCGCCACGATGACATGATCAAACAGCTTCACCACCCGCTGAATCAAATCCAGATGCCCATTCGTCAGAGGATCAAAGCTCCCCGGATAAATCACCGTGCGCATAGGCGCACTGTAGCAATTGACTTCGTTTTGCCTATCTTAAATGTTATCCAGCCGAACGTCAGTGCGGTCCGGCAATGTGAGCGTATATGGAGGTCGTGGTTTCAATGACGTCAACGAGGCCATCAGCTTCAAAGTCATACCGTCGAATGACTTGCGTTCGATTGCCATGGTTATCGAAGATGCTGGTTGTGGTGTCGATCGCATCGATCGCGCCGTCGGCTCCCGTGTCATGCTCCGTCACGACTTGAGTAGGATTCCCGTGGTGATCATAGGTATAGCTGGTCTTCGTGGTCGCGTATCTCTCCCCCTGGTCGTCGCAAGATTCGGTCAGGGAGAAGACCAACTCGCGCCGTTTGTTAAATGTGGATGTGTTTCTCTCGGCAAAATCGACAATCCCGTCCCCTTCGTAATCAATCTCCCTCAGCACGACGATGGCATTGCCGCGGCTGTCGAGCGTGTAATCGGCTTTGATCGTGTAGTCGGGCTTTCCATCGACGTCGGAGTCAGTTTCGCGCCGTTCCATGAGCAAATTCCCATGCGCATCGAACGTGCGCGTAAAAACCGTCACTTCGTCCCATGTGCCGTCCGCGTCCGAATCCGACTCGGTTACACGTCGGAGCCAATTGCCTCGACTGTCATAGGTCAAAGTCGTCTGCAAAATGAAATCCACGGTGCCGTTGACGTCTGAATCCACTTCCCGCAACGTTCGGATCAAATTTCGCGCACTATCATACTCGTAAGTGGATGTGCTGCGTGAATTCAAGCGGGGCTCGAGTGTCGAGGACGTCTCGCTTGCGCTGGCGATGCGATTACCGCTCTCATCGCTTGTATAGGTAGTGATTGCATGATAATCGAACGTCCCGTCCGCGTCCAGGTCGCGTTCCCACACGATGCGCACGAGGGCGCGCCCGTCATAGGTGTAGTCCACAACCAGAGTTCGCAGCGCGTTTCCATCTGCGTCGGCATCCTCCTCGACCACAGTTTGAACGAGTCGGTAAACTGGAGGAGCGGCCGGAGCGGCGCAGGCGAGCAACAGAACGAAGCCGAGGACGAAATAGCAGCGCGTTTTCATTTTGATCTCCTCAATGAATGGCTGGCGACGCTCCCAGCTTAGTTGCGGAATCACAGCCGTCCCATAGCTGAGTCAAAAAAAGGTTGGACTGAGCGTTTTGGCCCTGCCACTCAGCAGGGATGAAAAAGAAAAAACCGATCAATCCAAC
>JAKEEH010000139.1 GCA_022616725.1 Limisphaerales bacterium
GCCATGATTGTTGATCCGGGGACTGGCGCTTACTACGCCAATTCCGGTTTGCGAACGTGGCTCGCATCCCGTCGAGCTCACAACGGTCCGTGCGTCGAGGACGAAGAGTGGCCGCGGCGGCTCGGCCCGTTTCTCTGGTCGGAAAATCATCCCAAACCTGCGCTAAAGGCGGATGGAGCAGGCGCGATGTGGGCCGATTTCACCACACCTCAATGTTCCGTCCGGCGCCAAATCCGTTTAATTTCTGACACCGCGATCGACGTTGAGGATTCGATTTCGGACACCAGGCGTGCTTTCACCGTTGTATGGCAGTTCGCGCCGGAGACAATATGTGAACGGCTGTCGCCGCGTCGATTTCGTGTATTGCGTCACGGCAAAACGCTGGAGCTTGGCATCGGCGAGGAGTGGGACAGAGTCGAACTGGTGGTGACCGCGCACTCAACAAGGTTGGCGGACTTCGAAGGCACAGTGTCCCCGAGCTTTCGCGTGACCAGATGGGCGCCGTTCCTCAGGCTCGTGACGCCTCGCGGATCCAGCGGGCCTTGCGTTTTCAGAACGACATTCCTAGGTTCAAGTGATTGATCGAAAAGACATTACGAACGCATTGCTCCCCAAGCCCCTTTCTCACTCGGGCTCGCTTCACATACCTGTGAAGATCGATCGGGTCAATGTGCTGGGGATCGGTGTCAGCGCCATCAACATGGACACGGCCCTGCAAGTCATCGTGGACGCGGTGCGACGGCGCGAAAAAGGGTATGTTTGCGTCACACCTGTCCACGGATTGATGGAAGGCTACGACGATGAGCGCGTTCGAAAGGTTTTGAACGGCGCGCTGCTTTGTACTCCGGATGGTATGCCGATGGTGTGGATAAGCCGGCTGGCCGGTCGGCGGGAAGTCCGCCGCGTTTACGGTCCGGACTTAATGCTGGCCCTCTGCGAGTTGTCCTGCCGGGAAGGCTTCACCCATTTTTTCTACGGAGGCGCCAATGGTGTGGCCGCGAAATTAAGCGAAACGTTGCGGGTGCGGTTTCCAGGGCTGGCCGTCGCCGGCTGCTATGAACCACCCTTCCGACCTCTTACTTCATCCGAAGAGGCGGAGCTTGCACAACGAGTGTCCGCCCACCGGCCAGACATATTTTGGGTTGGACTGAGCACGCCAAAACAGGACTTGTTCATGGCCGAGTATCTGCCGAAATTGGACACGACAGTAATGATCGGAGTCGGAGCCGCATTCGACTTCCATACCCATCGCATAAAGCAGGCGCCGCGCTGGATGCAACAGTCAGGCTTGGAGTGGTTCTTCAGACTCTGTCAGGAGCCGCGGCGTTTGTGGTGGCGATACCTCAAGCACAATCCGCGCTTCGTGTTCCAGATTTCTCTTCAGGCACTTCGCTTGAAGAAGTTCGATATGCCCTCATCGTGAGGATCTTACCCTGATGAAAGTTAGCATTTTTGGCCTGGGTTACGTTGGCGCGGTCACGGCGGCTTGCCTGGCAGAACAGGGCCACCAGATCATCGGTATCGATATTCACCCGCAAAAGGTGGAGGATTTTAGCCTCGGTCACACTGCAATCGTCGAGCCAGGTCTCGATGAGCTTTTGCGGCAGGCCTGGCGCAACGGGCTCTTGCGGGGCACCCTCACTTCCGATGAGGCCGTTGCAGGCTCGGATGTCTCCCTGGTTTGCGTCGGGACGCCGTCCCGGCACGATGGCGCGATGGATTTGACACACGTCAGCGAGGTCACTCGCCAGATTGCTGCCGAGCTGGGCCATCGGAAAAAGCGGCACGTTGTGATTTATCGCAGCACCATGCTGCCGGGCAGCACGGAGAAGCTTGCACAAGAATTCCTCAGCGCCTTTCTCCGCCACGGCTCGCTCGATGTGCTTTATTACCCCGAATTCCTCCGGGAGAGCACTGCCATCGCCGATTTTCGCGAACCCTCCCTGCTGGTCGTGGGGACACAAAATGCCAAACCCCTGCACCCGGATTTGGCGCTTCTGTTTGGTCGAGACGCGCCAGTGATCGATTGGGCCACAGCCGAATTGCTCAAGTATGCCTGCAACGCATTTCATGCCACAAAGGTAGCGTTTGCGAATGAAATCGGCCGCATCGGCAAGCACATGAAGATCGACGCCCAGTTGCTCATGAAATTGCTTTGCCAGGACACGCGCCTGAATCTCTCCCCATATTACCTTCGCCCCGGAAATCCGTTCGGCGGTTCGTGTTTGCCCAAGGATGTGCGGGCGCTCGGGCATTTTGCGCGTGAGCGTGGCTTAAGTCTGCCATTGATCGAAAATCTCCTCGTCAGCAATCAACAGCATCTGCAAACGCTTTTGAGTTTGATTGCCGAGCGTGGAAAGGAAGTCGTCATCCTGGGGTTATCGTTCAAGGCGGGAACGGACGATTTGCGAGGAAGCGCAATGGTGGAGGTGGCCCAAAGCCTGCTTGGCCACGGATTTGTGATCAGGATTTACGACCCGCAACTGAACCTTAAGCGGTTGGTCGGGAGTAACAGGCGGGTCATTGACCTGAAGATGCCGCATCTTGCCTCCGTTTTGCATCAGGACCTGGCCAGCGCTATCGGGCAAAAAGGGTTGATCCTGGCCGCGCAACAATGTGTGTCCATCGCCGAACTGAGGAAGCACGTCACCGCGGCGCACCATATTATGGACATCAATGGCTGGCCGGAATTGCGCTCCCTGCCGTCAACGTATGAAGGGTTTTGCTGGGAGTGAAGAAGCCGGCCGTCCTGATCATCGTCGAGAACCTCCCCGTGCCACTGGATCGGCGTGTGTGGCAGGAGGCTTGTGCGTTGCGCGACGCCGGTTACGAAGTCATTGTCATTTGCCCCCAAATGCGAGGATTTACTCTTGCCGAGGAGCGGCTCGAGGGCATTCAGATCTATCGGCACTGGATCAGCGAAGAGGCGGGCGGATTCTTCGGTTTCTTGCGCGAATATGCCTCCGCTCTTTGGGGAGAGTCGAAGCTCGCCTGGAAAGCGTGGCGGCGTCATCGTGTTAGATTGATTCATCTTTGCAATCCCCCCGACCTCCTTTTTTTGGTCGCCTGGCCGTTCAAGCTTTTCGGTGTGCGCGTGATCTACGACGTGCATGACGTCTGGCCGGAAATGTTCGAAGCCAAGTTTGGGAAACGAAGACTCTTCTATTGGATCATTCGAGTTGCCGAGCGGCTGACGTATGCCTGCGCCGATGTTGTCATGGCCACCAACGAATCCGTCCAGCGCATCGCGCACACTCGTGGGCGCAAGAAGCCTGATCGTGTCTTTGTCGTGCGGACGGCGCCAAAGATTTCGGGCGTCAACTATCAGCCGGATCCCGCGTTGAAACGAAAACGCAAATTCCTCGTCGGTTACGTCGGAGTCATGGGCGATGCCGATGGAGTGAATTACCTGATCGACGCGGCCGCTCACCTCGTGCACAAGCTTGGCCGGAAAGACATTCAGTTTCTGCTGATGGGCACTGGTCCGCAGTATTCACGGCTGACCGCCCACCGGGACCGGCTGCAGTTGCAGGATTTTGTCGAGCTTCCCGGTCGCGTTTCCAACGAATTCCTCTTTACCGCCCTCCGCACCATAGATCTTGGCGTCGCCTGCGATCCGATAAATCCTTACAACAATCACTGCACGATGAACAAGGTCCTGGAGTTTATGGCCTTTGCCAAACCGCAGGTCATGTTCGATCTGAAGGAAGGCCGCGTCTCCGCCGGCGATGCCGCTGCATATGTGACGGAGAATTCCCCCGTGCGGCTGGCCTGCACCATAAGCGAACTGCTGGACAATCCTGCGGCCCGTGAAAGAATGGGCCGCCTTGGCGAAGAGCGCCTGCGCACCGAACTGAACTGGGAACGCTCCGTCGATCAGTTACTGAAAGCATACCAGACGGCGTTGGGCTAAACACGAAAGCATTGCCTCCCTGGCCCGAATCGTATATTCTTCTGCGACCCTGAGAGATGTAGTTTTGAGCGCAAAACAGATCCGAAACGGGTAGAGATTCGGGAATAAGCGATTCCATCTTTGAACGAAAGGCGTCTCTGGCCCATCGGAACGAATGACGACACAAAAATGACCGCCAACCCGACGCTGAGGCCGCCCGCGAATAACCCGGCGACGCTGCCAACGCTTGCTGATTGCTGGCGGCGAATGCCACATAAGCCGGCGTTTGCGGCGTTATTGGCCGGTTGGGCTGCGCTGTTTCATTGGCTGGGCAATTCAACCTTCGGCTACAAAGTCACCCCCAGCCTCTTTGGCTGGCTCCAGTACAGTTACTCCATGAAGGTGGAGGAAGAACACGTCTTTCTGGTGCCCTTCGTCGTTATCGCTTTGCTGTGGTGGAAACGCGATGAGCTGCTGGCCGTTCGTGTTAGGCCGTGGGGCCTGGGTTTGGGGCTGCTTCTTCTGGCGGTCGCAATACACATTGCTGGATACGTGGTCCAGCAGGCTCGTCTTTCGTTCCTCGGGTTTCTCGCGGGCGTTTACGCCATCATGGGGATCGTCTGGGGACCAAATTGGTTGCGGGCGATCTTTTTTCCCTTTTTCCTGCTCGTTTTCTGCATGCCGCTGGGGAATGCGGCCGAGTTGATTACCTTTCCCTTGCGGATGGTGGTGACTCAACTCTCAGTCGGAATCAGCCAGCACGCCTTGGGTATCGACGTGATTCGTGAAGGTTCGCAAATTTTCGACGCCCCTCGGACCATCCAGTACGATGTCGCGCCCGCCTGCAGCGGCATTCGAAGCCTGGTCGCTTTGCTGCTCATCTCCACGATCTATGGTTTTCTCGGCTTCAAGAGCATTTGGAAACGCTGGTTGATAGTCCTGGCGGCCTTCCCGCTCGCAGTGCTTGGCAATACGATCCGCATCACAACAGTGGTTCTGGTCGGAAAAGCCCTCGGCCAGGAATCGGGCATGTTCATTGAGCAGAAGTTCGGCATCGTCACTTATATTATTGCTTTGGGGGCTTTGTTTGGCCTCGGCTACTGGCTGCGCGAAGACCGGGAAGACATGCCAAAATCGGAATCGGCGCCCGCTGCCACGCCTGCGCTCCGGTCGGAGGTCACCACGTGAATCGTTTGGTCGCGATTCTCGGTGCGATGGCGCTGCTCATCATGGCGGCATGCGCGTGGTTTCTAGCCAATTGGCACGCTCGACAGGCGCTCGGCACGCCTGGCGTTCGCGTCATTGATGAACCACTTTTCGGCGTAGAGGACCCGTCCAAAAATGACACCAACGTTTTTGTCGCCAGCCCAAAACGCATCTATCTGCCGGACAGGGTCTTGAACTACGACTCCACCGACGTTCCGATCACAAGGCAGGTCTTGGACTGGCTTCCCGAGGACACGACCTACGGCCAGAAGCATTATCGCGCGACCAATGGATTGTCCATTCAGGTCCAGGTAGTGCTCATGGGCAAGGATCGCACCAGCATTCACCAGCCTCAATACTGCTTGACCGGCCAGGGCTGGACCAGGACTGCGCAGGAACTCCTCGCCGTTCGAGTCAGCCAACCTCATGCCTATGACCTCCCCGTCATGCGATTGAAACTCCACCAGAAATATCGCGCCAAGGACGGCAGCGAACACGCCTTGTCCGGCATTTTCGTCTATTGGTTTGTGGCGGATGGGCAATTGACCGCCCGCCATGGCCAGATGAACTGGTGGATCGCCCGCGATCTACTGACCCGCGCTGTTTTGCAGCGCTGGGCCTTTGTCACC
>JAKEEH010000140.1 GCA_022616725.1 Limisphaerales bacterium
GGCGCGCGTTCGCGAAGCGCGGCATGGGTTTCGGCGCCGGATCGCCCGACAGCTCGCGCACCGACGGTGTCGCCGAAGCCTTCAACCTGCCGGACGCACTCCTGGTGATCCCGTCCAGCGCATTGTTGGCGGGAGGAAGCCCCGGCGGGCCGCTGGCCCCTGAGTGTAAGACTTATCTTTTGACCAATCACACTGACGCGCCGTTTCCGTGGCGCGCGTTGACGGCGGAGAACTGGATCACGATCACTCCGACCACGGGGTCATTGGCGCCGCAGTCCGGCACCACCGTGACCGTGTGCCTGAATGCGAACGCTGCGTCGTTGCCGTTCGGCAGCCATGCGGGATCTGTGCACTTTATAAACGAGCTCACGGGGGCAAGCCAGGGACGTGAGGTAAATGTGCAAATCACGGCGTTCGCCAGCGCGCCCTTTGAGGAGAACTTTGAGAGCGGAGCGCTGGCGCCGCACTGGCAGCCGGGCGGCACTGGCGCGTGGCGCATCCAGGTCACCGATCAGAATGGCCCGCGCGGCCAGCGACATTTGACACTGGATAACTTCGGCAACGGCATCGAATCCCGAAACGAATTGACACTTGGAATTGACCTCGCCGGATTCAGCAATGTCGTCCTTCGTTTCTTTGCCAGGCATTATGGCGACGAGCCGGAAGGCCCGCCGCCAACGCCATTTATCGGCGGCGCTGACTTTGACGGCGTCGCGATCAGCTCGAACGGGATCGAGTGGTATGAAGTCCAGGGATTGCGTGACTTGTCGCCGGGGTACCAGGAATTGATTGTCAATCTGGATGACGCGATTGCCCGTTTCGGCTTGGCTTATAACCCGAACTTCCGAATCCGGTTCAATGAATTCGACAATTTTTCCATTCCGCTGGACGGGATCGCGCTGGATGATATCCGCATCACCGGCGAACCGGTGAGCCGTTTGGTCGTTACGCTGCCGCCGGAAATGCGCGAAGGCGAAACGGGACTGCACGGGACGGTCCTGCTTGGGGTGCCACTGGCGCGCGATATTGAGGTGCAACTTACATCCAGCGCCGGGGGGAGACTTCGAGTGCCGGCATCGGTCGTCGTTGCTGCGGGCACAACCCAGGCAGTATTTGCGGTGACAGCCATCGATAACAATCATGCCGACGGTTCGCAAACGATCTCGGTGGACGCGAGCACACCGGGATTCTTTGCGGCTCCCGCCAGCATGATTGTACACGACAATGACGCAAACCGCCTTCGCATCAAGCTCTCGCCCAATCGCGCCCGCGAAGGTGATGGATTTTTCCGTAAAATGGGCGTGGTGCGGGCCGACCGGAAACCCTCCCGCGACGTGCGTGTCAAGCTCACGTCCGGGGACCTCGACGAGGTACGCGTGCCGGCGAGCATCGTGTTGCCGGCGGCCCGGCATAGCGCGGAGTTTGACGTCCTCGTTGTGGATGATTCGCGGCTGGACGGCACGCGCAAAACTCTGATTACGGCGCAGGTGGAGAATTGGGAGACTGGCGCGCACACTCTCGAAGTGGAGGATAATGACTCCCCATTCCTGGTCGTAAGCCTTCCGGGCACCGCCAGTGAGGGCAACAATGTTCTGACCAACGCCGGCCGCGTGCGGCTCCTGTCCACCGTGTCAACAAACCTCATGGTTTCGTTGACGACCGGCGACCCAACGGAACTCATCGTGCCGCCCAGTGTGACCATACAGGCCGGGAAGTTTTCTGCGGATTTTGACGTCACGGTTCTCGACGATGCTGAAATCGACGGGGTGCAAAGTGTCGCCGTGACGGCAGCGGCGCCGTCCTTTCCATCCGCGAGCGCTGCGATGGAGATTCTGGACGATGAAACTCCTCCGGCTCCTTATCGGCCTTCGCCGCCGGACCGTTCTTCGGGCCAGCCGCTCACGACCGATCTATCGTGGCTTGGCGGCGTCGGTGAGATCGTCCGCAATGGCGACTTTGAGACCGGCGACCTGATCGGTTGGACGGTGGAAAACAACGGCCTGGGCGACTTTGTGATTAACGATGGCAAATTCGATCCACAGAGTCTGGATGGACCGAGCCCGCCATATGAAGGGAAATTCAGCGTGGTCACCGACCAGACCGGCGGTGGCACGCACGCGCTCTATCAGGACGTGCAAATCCCGCTCGAGGCCAAAGGCGCGACCCTTTCCTGGGTGGATAAGATTCGCAATCACTCGACACAATTTGATTTCAACCAAAACTTTCGCGTCGAGGTGAGGAACGTGGCCAACCAGGTGCTCGCGGTCGCGTTTAGCACTTCGCCCGGTTTTCCGCTGACCAACGATTGGACGCGCCGAAGTGTTGACTTGACAGAGTTCCGCGGGCAAACGATCCGGATCGCCTTTGTCGAGCGGGACCATCTGGGCTACTTCAATGTTCATCTGGACAACATCAGCGTGCGGTTGGACGACACCGGTGTGACAACCTTCGACGTTTATTTCGGCACCAACCAGTACCTAACCGCGACGAACCTTCTCGGCAATACGGCCAGCAACCTCTGGAGCTTGCCCGATTTGGCGTTGAGCACGAGTTACTACTGGCAAATTGTCTCGCGGCGCGGGGCGAGCATGAAAGCAGGGCCCGTTTGGCAGTTTTCAACGCGCGGCGTCGGCAAAGCCAATTCCTTTGACTTCGGCCCGATCTCACCCGAGCAAACGGTTGGTGTTCCATTCGCCGCGACGCTGTTCGCGCGCGACGATATTGGGAACATCGCCCAGGATTTTCAGGACACGGTTGAAGTCAGTGCGTTTTGCGGCGGGTCCAATTCCTCCGCCGTCGTGATCACTGAGATCGACACGGGCACCAATGACCGCGTCGAATTCCTGAACGTTTCCGGCCGCCGGTTGAACCTTTCGAATTGGGAGATCAGCCTCTACGACAACCGTTCGTGGCCTGCCCCGCGCGCCACCTTTAAGGTGCCTACCAACAGCATCGCTGTGCCGGGCCAGCTTTTCCTTTTGACGGTCAGCGGCACGGCGCCGGGACGCTTTCCAGCCTTTTTCGCCGGCACCAATCTTGTCTGGTCGCTCGCCGGGTTCAGCAATTATGTCGCCGTCCTCGTGCGCGATGCGTCCGGAAACCCAGTGGATTTCTTTTGCGCGGGCGACGCTCACCCCGCGGCAATTTCAGCGCCGATCTCCATCTCACAAAGCGAATGGTCGGGCCTGCCTGTCGTGGTGAATACCAATGCGTCGCTCACCTACCAGCGGACCGGGAACATGGATCGCAGCACGGCGGAGGATTGGCTCATCGCCACCAATGGAATTGGCCGCCGCACGGCAGGCCTGCAAACGGTTTTCAAGCCGATTTGCCCGGTTCGCATTTCGCCGGCTGCGATCACAAATTTTGTCGATGGAGTTTGGAATGGTGAACTGACCTTTGAAGAGCCCGCTTCGAACATTACGGTCCTCGTCAAAGACCGCACCAGCCACTTTGGGCTGGCGGGCCCCTTCAGCACGGCCGCCCGGAATGATCTTTCTCTCTCGGTGACCGACTCACCCGATCTCGTCGTTTTCGGCGGTGAGCTGACCTATCAATTCATTGTCGCGAACACGGGCCCCGATGAAATCAACGGTATTACGCTCTCAAACCCTCTGCCCACAGGCGTTGAATTTGTCTCGGCCACCGCATCGCAGGGCAATTGCGCCTTCAATTCCGGAACGGTGGAATGCAGCTTCGGTACGCTGGCGGGCGCCACCAGCGCCACACTCAATCTGATTGTCCGGCCCACAGTCACCGGCCTCATCACGAATACGGCCGTCGCGGCGCGGTCGGGTCCGGACGGGTTTGACGCGAATAACCAGGCGACGGCAGTGTCAACTGTTTTCCTGCCAAGCATTTTCAGCGGGCCTGCGACCGTGAACGAAGGCCATACCAACTCTACGAACATGGTATTCACGTTCCGTCTCTCGGCGCCGAGTCCCCTGGTCATCGCGGCGGACTATCGCACTACTGACCTCAGCGCTACCGCGGGCATCGATTACCTTTCCCGGAGCGGGGTCCTGACGTTTCCGCCCGGCGTGATCACGCAGTCGCTGGTCATCGAGGTGCTGGGAGACCGGCTCGATGAAGCGTTCGAACAGTTTGGGATCGATCTTTCGTCGCCGGTAAACGCGCGGATCGGCACGCCGCAAGTCCGCGGTCGAATCAATGACGACGATGCGACGCCCACCCTATCGATTTCCGACATCGTATTGACCGAACCGGTCCCGGGCAGCGTCACGAACGCGGTGCTCCACGTCTGGATCTCCGCCCCCAGCGGATTGACGGTATCCTGCAATTACACGACGACGAACGGCACCGCGCTGGCGGGCCGCGACTTCTTTACAGATTTCGGACAAATTGTTTTCCCGCCGGGCACGACCAACCAGTCGTTCTCTGTTCGCGTGATGGGAGACACTCTCTACGAGAGCAATGAGATGTTCTTCGTCAACTTGTTTGCTGGTGCCAACGTCTTCCTTCCTGACCCGCAGGGCGCCATAACCGTTCAGGACAATGGATTTGTTGACCTGGACCACTTTGAGTGGGAGACGATCCCGTCACCGCAGAGGGCCGGTGTGCCATTCCAAGCCGCCCTGACCGCCCGCGATGGCCGCAACAGCATCTTTCCCGATTTTAATGGCTCTGTCCGTATCAACGCCATCTCCGCGCGCCGGGATGCTTCCATAGGTTCGGGCACGAATCGCTGGGAGATGCCCATGGGCACCCTCTACCACGACGCGCGTCTGCAAGCGCTTTATCTGGCGGAGGAGATCGGCGCGCCGGGCAAGATCAATGCCCTCGCCCTGAACGTTGTAATCCCGCCGGGCCAAACGATGAGCAACTGGACGATCCGCTTGCAGCCCACGGATTTGACAAGCTTCTCGCGTGCGACGTGGGAGAGCGCGGGCTGGACGGTTGTCTATCGTCATCATGAAACCATCCAGAACACCAACTGGGTCACGTTTGTCTTCGACCAACCCTTTGATTACGACGGCGTGAGCAATCTGCTGGTGGATTTAAGCTTCGACAACTCGTCCTACACCACAGACGGCGAAGTCGCGGGGGTTGTGACCGACGTCCCGCGCTCGATTCATTTCCAAACAGACAGTGCATTTGGTGATCCGCTGGCCTGGACCGGCATGACGCCTCCGCCGCTGCTGGAACGCAGAATTCCGCAGGCGCGATTCACAATCGAGAATTTTCTTGACGTCGATCCAGCACAGGTTGGGCCTTTCGTGAACGGCGTCTGGACCGGCCCGTTGACCGTGCTGGCGCCCGGCACAAATGTCTTCCTGCGCGCCACAGATCAGTCCGGTCGTAACGGCGGCAGCGCGGTGTTCGTGGTGGAACCTGGCGCCGGACAAGCGGTGACTGGACCGCTGAGAATCGCTGTAATCGCGGTCTCTGGCAATGACCTGTCCATTACGTTCATGACTACTGCGGGCCGCAGTTACCGCGTTGAAGCGACAGATTCTCTGGCCCACCCTGACTGGAAAATAGTTGCGGATGATATTCAGGGCACGGGTTCCGTTCTTCAAATTACTGATCCTCCCGGAACTGGCGGGCAACAAAGATTTTATCGCGTCAGAGTGTTGCCTTGAGCCTGGATCAAACCGGCTCTCAACACTTGCGCATCCATCCAAGCGCGGCGCGTTGCCGTCCTTGACGCACCGGCATCTTCTTTTACCTTCGCTGCATGGGCGCAGACATCCGGGACCTCCTTAACACGCCGGAACCTCCCGAACTCGGTCCGGGACGACGGAAAGGAACGATGTCTGTCACGGAGATCGAGCAGGCCGTAGGAACGAAGGCGCCTCCGTTAGCGCGAGCGACGCTTTTGCTCTGGCACGATCATCTTGACGAGGCGCACACCATCGCGCAAGGTATTGAGAACGCCGATGGAAGTTATCTGCACGGCATCATGCACCGGCGCGAGCCCGATTATGGAAACGCCAAATACTGGTTTCGCCGCGTGGGGCGGCACCACTGTTTCCTGACGCTGGCGGGATCGGCCGGTGAAATCCTGAGCGCGGACCAGGAGCTGGCGAGTCGGCTGGTGCCGAGCGGAGAGTGGGATCCGTTTGCCTTCATTGATGCGTGTGAACAGTCGGAGCAGGGACGGTTCAACGCCCAGCAATCAGCGATGCTGCGCGAGGTTCAGGCAGCCGAATTGCGCATTCTTCTCGAGCGCTTCGCGACGGGCACAAACAACTGAAACACCAGTAGTTTGACCAGTGCCTGCGGTTGCCGTATCGTTTGCTTTCGGTCATGAAGCCTACGGACGACAAAGAATTAGAAGTTTTGATTCGCCGCCAGATCGAGTTGGTCGGAGAAGATCCCCAACGGGACGGGCTCAAGCGCACGCCCTCGCGAGTGGCGGAAGCGATGAGGTTTTTCACCCGGGGCTATAAGCAGGACCCGAAACGGGTCCTGAACGACGCATTGTTCGAGGCGACGTCCGATGAAATGGTCATCGTCAAGGACGTTGATTTCTACAGCCTCTGCGAACATCATATGCTGCCGTTTTTCGGGAAGTGTCACGTGGCCTATCTGCCGGCGAACAAGGTGGTCGGACTGTCGAAGATTCCGCGGCTGGTTGAAATCTACGCGCGCCGGCTGCAGATCCAGGAACGGATGACGCAAGAGATCGCTTCGACGCTGATGGAGTTGACGAAGGCTGACGGCGTGGGCGTCGTGATCGAGGCGCAGCACCTCTGCATGATGATGCGCGGCGTCGAGAAGCAAAACTCTTATGCGACGACCTCGGCCATGTTGGGACGCTTTCGCGATGACGCGCGAACTCGCGCAGAATTCCTTGACTTAATCCTGCACAAGCGCAACAGCTCGTAAGTGAGTCAGCCGGCTTCAGCCGTGCCTTTGTCGTAAATGGCGCGCAGCCTTGCTGGCGGCACGCCAAGCCGCCACAGCATAGTGACCCACCACATACGCCAGTACGTTTTAAGCACACCGACATCGCGAAAGCGTCGGGCGGATGTCACGACCACTGCCTCCGCCAAAGCCAGGCGGCCATGACGGCGCAATCGCCGGCAAAGTTCGAAATCCTCCATCAGATCGATCGCGGGAACTCCGCCTGCCTTCTCGAGCGCTTCGCGACGCACGAACAGGCATTGGTCGCCCGCGATGCGCCGGCCAACGAACAGGCGCGCGGCGCACTTCCATCGCGAACCCAATAACAGCAGCGGCCTTTCGCGAAAAACCTTCCAATAACCTCCGGCGACGACCACGGGGTCGCGGAGGCAATTCAGCGCCGCGTGACCGGCATCGCGCGGCAGCCAGGTATCCGCGTGGACAAAGAGGATGACGTCGCTCCGCGCGGCTTCGGCCCCAGCGCGCATTTGCACGCCGCGCCCGCGGATCGAGGGAACGACAGCGCAACCCAATTCGCGGGCTATTTCCGATGTGTGGTCGGAACTGTCGGCGGACGCCACGATGATTTCCCGGATCTCAGGGATGGCTTTCAACCGTCGAATTGTTTCGGGAAGCGAACTGGCTTCGTTCAGGGCCGGAATGACCACCGATATCTCCTGCGGAGGGCGATGCTCGTGGCGCAAGCGCCGGGCTTGTTCCAGCCAGAGGACGACGGCGCCATTGCCGGCCCAGGCGATCTTATGAAAGAGCGTCAGCATCGAGGCTGCTACGCATTCCCCCTCGGTCACGCCATACGGAGCCAGAAACGCAATGGCGGCGATTTCGCGCACGCCCGCGCCTGCAACGGTGAACGGCAGACAACTGAACAGTGTGATGACGGGAAAAGTCCATGCGACCTGCGCCCACTCGAGCGGCTGGTGCGTTACGGACTGCACATTGAACGCCAGGACGGTGCTCAGGGCGAGTTGTGCGGCAAATGCGTATAGGAGCCCAGGAACAGCGATCCCTGGCGTGAGAGCCAACCGCGCTCCGCCGCGGCGAAACGCGCGCGCGGTTCTCGCCCAGACACTGTCACCCGCCGGCTTCCAGAGAATTACGGCTATGAGAATTACCGCGGCGAGAATGCATGTGACGAGCACCCACGTGCCTGGCCATTGGATCGTCGCGTGCCGCAGGGGTTCGAAGCCGCCCGTCGCAGCCGCGAGCCCGACCAGCACACCCATCAGGAGCAGCGGGCCTCCCAAACCAAGCGCCCGGTCCAGGGGCGCCGCGGCGATGACGCGCGCCAGATCGAAGCCGTACCAGCGCGAATACACAGCCGATTTCGCCGCGTCACCGCCCGCGGCGCCAAACAGCGCGACGAAAAAAAAGTGGCCCATAAGAAACAACCTGCAGCTTGCGCCCAGGTGCATGGCTGTGTCAGTAACCCGCAGGGCCAAATGCCAGCGCAATCCGCCGGCCACCATTGCGACCCCATAAGTAGCAAACGCGAGGACAAACCACAAAGGATTGAGCCGGCGAAACGTTGCGAGCAGCGTCGAAAAGTCAATCCGCCGGAATATCCAGAACAACAACACCAGTGTAATCAGCAGACAAGCCAGTCGGGGCCACGAAAACCATTTCTTTCCGAACAAAAGGTTCATGCCGCTCGGTCGCGCAGGCCGCCGGCCCTGCTCTACATGATTTTTCCGAGTTGCGGATTCTCCATGAACGCGTAGCAAAGCATGTGACAGATACCCATGTGCGCGTCTTCAACCCGGCCATAGTGAGTCGAGTTGATGACAATCACTTCGTGAGCCACTTCGGCCAAACGGCCCCGTTTGGCGCCGACCAGCGCGACGGTGGACAGTCCGTTATCCCGAGCCCATTCGACAGCGCGAACGACGTTAGGCGAATTGCCGCTGACACTGAGCGCCAGCGCAATGTCCCCCGCCCGGCCATAATTCATCAGTTGGCGCACGAATACATCGCCATACGCATAGTCGTTCCCGAGCGCGGTCAACCAACTAACGTTATCGTTGATCGAGAGGCATCGAAAACGGCGCCCGATTTTGTCGGACGCGCCTTTGCCAAGATCGGTCACAAAATGAGAGGAATTCGCAGCGCTCCCACCGTTTCCGAAAACAAAAATCTGACGATCTTCCTTTAAAGCGAGGCGCAACTTTTCAATGAGTTGCGCGACGGCCGATACGGGGATTGAGTCCAGCGCCGCCTTTTGCGCGGTGATGTAATCACTGATCCAATCGTTCATACGAGAATTATCTCCCAAGTAAGTGGCTAATGACAGCCGATTTTCGGCGATCCGCGAACCAAGGAGCGTTTTCTGCGTCTCAAACCCCCTCGTGACGCTGCTGCGCCGCCAGCAGGCAGCCCATTGGCACCGCATCCTCGCCGAGGCTGCTGAGGCGGATTTCAGGCCCGCGGCCAAACACTTCCATGATTAAGCCGGGGAGCGTGCCGGCGACGGCCTGCCGCAGCGGTTCGCCGACGAGCGCGAGCCCTCCGCCCAGAACGATTACTTCGGGATGAACCAGATGGACGACATGCGATAAGCCAAAGGCGAGATCTTCGGCAGTTTCGGCGAGGATCTCGGCCGCAATTGGGTCCTTCATTTCGAGCGCTCGCGCCAGGTGGCGGCCCTCGCCCCGGGTGTCGGATCCGATTAACTGCCGCAACGGACTTCCCGCAACTGCCCGCTCGCGAATCTTCCGATCGACCGCCCAGCCCGAGCACCGGTGTTCGACAATTGTTCCTTCGCGGTCGAGGCGCACATGGCCGATCTCCGATTCACCGGGAGCCGCTCCATGGTAAATTCGTCCGCCTACCGCCAGCCCGCCTCCAACGCCACTGCCTAGGGTGACATAGAATACTGGATCGAAGCCGCGTCCCGCGCCAAATGAGGCTTCGCCCAGCGACGCTGCATTGGCGTCATTTTCAACATAGGCCGGACGGCCGGCGGCCTTGGACAGCCATGTGCCGAGGTCGAAGCCAGACCAGCCTTCGATTTGGTGA
>JAKEEH010000141.1 GCA_022616725.1 Limisphaerales bacterium
CCGACCAAGACCTCAGGCCCAAAAACGGCTTGCGGGCTTTCATGAATCAGGCAAATATTGGCAGCCGTTTTCACTAACACCGTGACAATCACAGTTACTTATGACAGGCCGCATCTATAATGACATCGTTGAAACCGTGGGCCGCACGCCCCTCGTGCGCTTGAATCGCGTCACCGCCGGGGCACCCGCGACCATTCTGCTCAAGTGCGAATTCTTCAATCCACTCGGAAGTGTGAAAGATCGTATCGGCATGTCTATGATCGAGGACGCGGAGCAGCACGGTGTGTTGAAGAAGGACACCGTTATTATCGAACCGACGAGCGGCAATACGGGAATCGCGCTGGCGTTCGTTGCGGCGGCTAAAGGCTACAAGCTCATCCTGACGATGCCGGAGACGATGTCTTTGGAACGGCGCACTTTGCTCGCCATGCTGGGGGCAAAACTCGTGCTGACGCCCGGCACCGAGGGTATGAAGGGGGCGATTGCACGCGCGGAGCAACTGGCACGTGAGACGCCGAACTCGTGGATTCCACAACAGTTCGACAACCCATCCAACCCCGAGATCCACAAGAAGACGACGGCCGAAGAAATTTGGGCCGACACTGCCGGGCAGGTGGATATTTTGGTGGCGGCAGTCGGCACTGGCGGAACGATCACCGGGTGTTACGAGGTGATCAAACCGCGCAAGCCATCCTTTCAGGCGATTGCGGTCGAGCCGAAGGATTCCCCCGTCATCTCGCAAACACTGGCCGGCCAGCCGCTCAAACCGGGTCCACATAAGATCCAGGGCACGGGTGCGGGGTTCGTGCCTCGAAACCTGCATTTGAAGGACGAGAAGGGGAACACTCAGATAACCGAATGCATCCAGGTGAGCAATGATGACGCGTTCGTGATGGCACGTCGCCTGGCTAAGGAGGAAGGTATCCTCGCCGGGATTTCGTCTGGAGCGAACGTCTGGGCGGCGATCGAAGTCGCCAAACGGCCCGAAAACAAGGGGAAAATGATTGTCACCGTGGCCTGTTCGACAGGTGAACGGTATCTGAGCACGCCGCTGGCAGCCGAGGCAAAGGCCGAGGTCGGGGGTTGAGGGAGTTCGCGGCAAAAAATATTCGCAATTAGTTGTTGCGTTGTGGGCAATTTTGGTCTTTATTGCCTCGCGTTGAAGGTCTGACCGTGAAGCGTTAAGGATCTAAAGGTCAACGCTTCGGGTATCCCAAAGTTCAAAGTTCGACAGTTATTTGAGGGTTTTCCCTTAAGACTTCAGCACACAAAATAATATGAGCAATCAGCCCAACGGCACACCGGAAGTAGGTTCCGGGTACCTCGAAATATCAGAGAAGGGATTTGGTTTCCTGCGCTCGCCGGAGAATCATTTCCACCCCAAACCGACCGATATCTTTGTCACGCCGGACACAATTAAGCGCAATTTCCTGCGCGAGGGGTGTCTTGTGCATGGGCCGCTCCAGCCGCCGCACCGCGGCAACAGTTCGCAGTTGAAAGCGGTGGACTTGGTCAACAACATGCCGTTCGCCCAATACACCAAATCAGTGCGGTTCGAGAACTTGACCACCATCGACCCGGTTGAGAAGTTTTTGCTCGAGACGTCCCCGGACCTGATCGAGACGCGCATCATCGACCTGGTGACGCCAGTCGGCAAGGGAACTCGCGGGCTGATCGTCGCGCCTCCGCGCACGGGTAAAACCACCATTTTGAAACAGATCGCCAACGCCGTGACCGCCAACCACCCCGACGTCCATGTGTTGGTGTTGCTGATCGACGAGCGGCCCGAGGAAGTCACGGATTTCCAACGCTCAGTCAAAGCCGAAGTGGTCGCGTCGTCCAACGATCAGGACCTCGAGACCCATGTGCGCCTGTCGCGGTTCATGATCGAGCGCTGCCGCCGCATGGTCGAAGCCGGGAAGGACGTCTTCGTGCTGTTGGACTCCATTACGCGCGTTGCCCGCGCTTACAACAGCGTCCACGGGGGCAGTGGCCGGACAATGACCGGCGGCGTCGATGCGCGCGCCCTCGAAATCCCGCGCAAGATGTTTGCCGCCGCGCGAAAGATCGAAGAAGGCGGTTCGCTGACCATTCTTGCAACCGCGCTCGTCGATACTGGCTCGCGCATGGATGAGTTGATTTTTCAGGAGTTCAAAGGCACCGGCAACATGGAATTGGTGCTGGACCGGAAACTCTCAGATCGGCGCCTGTTCCCCGCCATCGACATCCCGAAGAGCGGCACGCGCAAGGAAGAAAAACTGTTCCTGAAACATCAAATCGAGCCGATTCGCAAACTGCGTCGCATGATGGTCGATCTGAATCCGGTCGAGGCGATGGAAACACTCATTGCCGCCCTGAAGAAGCATAAAACCAACGACGAACTGCTGGCCAAACTTGTCTAGCTTCTCCCAGCCGCTTCAGGCTTGAGCAGGCGGCCCAATGAGAAAGCGGAAGATTTCGGTCGCCCCGAAACCGATCTCTCGTTCAGCGGTCGAGCGGATGCTCGCCATCCACCGGGCGGTGCAGTCCGGCAAGTTTCCGAATGCGAACACCTTGTCTCGCGAACTGGAGGTCACGTCCAAATCCATTCACCGCGATCTCATCTTCATGCGCGACCGGCTCCGGCTGCCGTTGAAATACGATGAGTTGCGATTTGGATATTATTACACGCGTCCGGTGCGCGGCTTTCCAACCCTGCATCTGGCCGAAGGCGAGCTGTTCGCGATCTTAATCGCGGAAAAAACCGTGCAGCAATACCGCGGCACCGCGATCGAAAAGCCGCTCATGAGCGCCTTCAGGAAAATGGCCGCCGCCCTGCCCGAGACGGTGTCGCTCAGCCTGCCGGATCTCGACGAAAGTATTTCGTTCCGGACCAGCGCTGAACCGATCATCAACGTTAAAGTATTTGACACGCTGGCCCAGGCCACGGCCCAGCATCAACAATTGCGCATTGTTTACCGCAAACCCGGCGCGAAGCCGGAGGAGCGCATCATCGATCCTTATCACCTCGCCAATATCAACGGCGAATGGTTTGTCTTCGCGTTCGACCATTTGCGCAACGATCTGCGCACGTTCGTTCCGAGCCGGATGCAATCCGTCGCCCGGACCGGCAGGAAATTCGTCAAGCCGGAGAGCTTCTCGCTGGAAAAGACGTTGCGGGACAGTTTCGGGGTGCATTCAGGCGAAGGCTATTTTGACGTTGTGATCCAGTTCGACGGCGAGGTGGCCGATTACATTCGCGAGAAGCGATGGCACGCGTCGCAGCGGCTGCGGAACCTTCCCCGCGGCGGTGTGGAACTGCAGTTGCGTCTATCAAGCTGGCGCGAAATCGAGCGCTGGGTGCTGAGTTGGGGAGGTCACGCGATGGTCGTGCGGCCGGCGGAGTTGGCGAATTCGGTTCGTCGCGCCGCACAGCGAATTTTGCAAGCGTCCCGTTCCGCTTCACCCGGCA
>JAKEEH010000142.1 GCA_022616725.1 Limisphaerales bacterium
AAGAGTTCCCAAACCGGGAACTCCAAGGGACAACTCTTCACCTCAAAGGTGGGTGATTTTCACCCGCAAATTGGTGGGTGATTTTGAGTGCAAATTGACAGTAAGCGATGATCTGGGCGGACAATAGAACCGCCCGGGGAGCCAAGGGCCACTGGACGAGCGGGTGAGTGTCGACGCGGGGTGCGTGAGCCGATGGGACGCAAGTCATAGAAACGGCTCGGAGTAAAAGCGGCCCGTGCTGACCGAACCTGTGGCTGCCTATAAGTCGGTGTCATGCTGGCGAAGGTGGCGGCTGACAGCTCGTTTGGAGCCGTACTGGGGAAAACTCGCCGTATGGAATCTTAGAGGGGGCGGAGGAACCGGAATGCATGGCCTGATGACCATTTGCCACGATGCCCGAAAGGGCAGATACATCGGAAGTCATTGGCCTAAACATCCCGCGCCTCCGCTCTACTCGACTCAGTTTTGCGGCTGAAGTTAAAAGGTTAGAACAGTTGAATGGGCAAAAGTGGACACCCCTCCCTGTTTTCGTCCAGGAATGTCCAGTTTTGTCCACTTTGCTCCCAGGGCCCACGGCTCTTGAGGGGCGTTATATAAAATATATTTCTGCTTCTTCACGCCTATATTATACCATGGGTTTTTGGCGGTCCTGGCGAGGTGAGGCGTTTTAATGTGCCTATGGGTGCCTATACGTGCCAAAAAACTTTGAAATGGGGGTTGACAAGCTTTGAAGGGTTTATGCCAATAAAAGTCTTTGCAAGTTGTAAGTGGCTGGTAATCAGGCATTTGGGACGGGGAGTTAAGAAGTTAAAAGGGTTAAATGGGGGAGCCGTTGAATCGTTAAAAGCGTTGAATCGTTGAATTGAACCGTTACACCGTTACAGCTTTGAAGCGGGGATGGGTCAAAAAAGGTAAATCCTTAAAGCCTACTTTTTGAGGTCATCGAAGTAGTCGCGGACGGCGTTTTGGTATGCGCGGGGGACCTGGTCCTGGTTAAGGGCGCTTTGGGCTTCAGATTGGGCGGTGGCGGCCGCTTCTTCAAATTGGACGGTGCTCTGGCCTTTGATGCTGACGCCCTTGAGGGTGATGCTCGGCATCTGGCCGCCGGGTGACATCTGGCCGCGGACTTTGCTCGGGGTCAGGTTGGGGTTGCGGTCGTCAGGACGATCGGTGATGCCGCGACCCTCCATGTCGGGGCGGATGACGCCTGAGTTATCAACGGGGCCAGTGTCCTGCCAATAAGTCCAACCTTCCTGGTCGTCGGCCCAGGTGCCAACGCCAGCGCCGGGGCGTCCGCCATGGCCCCAACGGCTCGATTTGCAGAGGCTGCAACCCATGCCGCCGCAAGCCTGGCATTCGCCAGCGGCTTTGCATTCACTCCATTCCTTGCCGGTAGCGATGGCGAGCTGCGCGCTTTCGATGGCCTCCAGGGCAGCGAGGAGCGCTTCGGCGTCGGCCATTTCCTGTTGGAGTTTTTCGAGTTCCTTCGCCGCGTCGGCCAGAGATTGCGCGGCCTGTTGTTTGTCGCCCTGCTGCATTTGTTTGGCGGCATCTTTCAGATGGTCGCCCACTTTGCCGTATTGGCTGCCTGGTTCGACGGAGCGGGAAACTTCATCGAGAATTTTTTCCAATGTTTCGGGAGAGACATTGGCGGCTTTGAGTTGATCGATCATTTTCTGGAGCGAACCCTGGGCGGCTTTGGCCTGACCGTTTTTGAGTTGCTCGGGCAGATCCTTGCCGATTTTGGCGGCTTCCTGCTGCAAGGCTTGCAAGGCGCGGGCCTGGTCGCGAAGCTTTTCCAGATCGGTCAATGCGGCTTTGAGCCCGGCAATGGCGAGGTCGGTCTGGTTGTTCTGCAACGCCTTGATGGCTTCCTCCAGCCCGTCGAGTTTTTGTCCCATGTCCTGCATCTGGCGGGAGAGTTCGGAGAGGGATTGGGCAAGTTTTTCGCGCGCGGCCTCGGCGGCGGCGGCATCTTTGTCATCGAGGCCGCTGAGGGCGTTGCGAGCCTGGTTAAGTTGGTCCTTCAACTTGTCGAGCTTGTCGGCATTGGCAGCGGCTTTGCCCAAGGCCTGTTGCATGGCTTCGATCTGCTTCTGCAACGCGTCCGGCGATTGCATGCCGCCAGTGCCGGATTCGCGGTCGCGGCCAGCCAGGGGACGCAACTCGGGTTTCTGGCCGAGTTCTTTGGCCTGCTGCTCCAGACGTTGGGCGGTGCTGGCCAGATCGCGCAGTGCCTCGGCCGGGGTGAGGCTGGCTTTGCCGAATTTTTCGCCGAGTTCGGCGACGGTCTCGAGGCTCTTCTGGGTCTGGTCGATCGCGGGCGGACGCTGCTCGATCTGTTTGCGGGTGAACGCGGCCAATTGCTTGCCGGTGTCGCGAATGTGGGCGGCGTTCTGTTGTTGCTTGACGTAGGCCTTCGTGCGGTATTCCGGGACGAAGCCGAGGCCGGTGGCGAGAGCCAGCACCAGTAACGCCCATCGAGTGATCGCGGGCCAGCGCAACGGCACGAGCTTGCGCGCATCAACGCCGCGCACGTGCCGGGCGGCGTCGCTGACGATCAATTCTTTCCATTCGGATTGGGGCATGGGCAGGACCTCCCACGCCGTGCTGAGGCGTTGCTGAAGCCGGGTCTTTTCGTCGAGCCAGCGGGCCGCTTCGAGGAGGGATTGACGACGCCAAACTAAGGCAATGATCGAAATGATAACGGCAGCTCCGGCAGCGATGGCGGCGGCGGAGAGGGACCAAAGCGGGATGGGCAGCAGTTTGTAGGTGCCGAAGACGACAAGCCACAATGTTCCGCCGATGAATAGTCCCCGCCACAAACCCGTCCAGGCACGCTGCAGGCGGTGCCGGGCTGAGGTGGCTTTGAGAGCCGATTCGATGATCTGAAAATCGCTCATGCCTTGCCTGCGGCTAAAGTCGCATTGGAGCAGGATTTTGGCCAGCAACAAAACACCAAACCGCACGGGGGAAATCCGAATTCCGAAGGAATTCCCAAAGGCCGAAGACCGAAATTGAAGGATACTGAATGTTTTTGTCGAGACGCCGAAAACTGCGACCGGGACGGTCGCGCTCCCCATGTCAATTGAATCGTTGGGGTTAGCTCTTGCCTTGTTTCTTGAGGAACTTCTGGAGTTTGGGGCGAATCACGAAGGCGCAATAGGGTGCATTGGGATTTTTCGCGAAGTAATCCTGATGGTAGTCTTCCGCCGGATAGAATTTCTTCAACGGCACAATTTCGGTCGTGATCGAATCCCGATGCTGCTTTGCCATGCGCGCCTTGACCTTCTCCACGACGTCTTTCTGCGCGGTATCGTGATAGAGGATGATCGAGCGATATTGCGTCCCTTTGTCGTTGCCCTGCTGATTCAGGGTTGTCGGATCGTGGGTGTCAAAGAAAATCTCCAGTAACGTTTCGTAGGAGACCTCTTTAGGATTGTATTGGACTTGGATCACCTCTGCATGGCCGGTCGCGCCGCTGCACACCTGCTTGTAGGTCGGCTTGTCCACGGCGCCGCCGGCATAACCGCTGATGGCGGATTTCACGCCTTTGACTCGCTCGAACAGGGCTTCGGTGCACCAGAAACAGCCGCCGCCAAAAGTGGCCAGCGCGGTTTCGTTAGTGCCCGGTACCGTGTTGCTTTCGTTCACTTTTCGTTCCGCTGCCTGCATCGTTACCATCCCGATCAAGAGGATCAAAAGAATTCTAATCATCGTTGCACCTATATAGTCGCACAAATCGACCTGACATTACAGTTGAGAAAAATCCGAAAAGCGAATCCCGAACTCCGAAGGAATTCCGACAATGCCGAACGGACGACATCACAAGAGGCGCCACCTTCTATTCCCTTGGATTGAAGCGGGAGATGCGCGCCAGTTGTTCCCACGCCGCGCGCTCGGAATCGCTCACGCCGATTGGCACCTCGATCTTGACGACGACGAATAGATCGCCCTGACCTCCGCCGCGCAACGGCAACCCCCGCGAACGCACCCGGAGGCGTTGTGCGTTTTGAGTCCCGGGCGGGATTTTGATGTTCACACG
Organism: Limisphaerales bacterium; assembly: GCA_022616725.1. Classification (GTDB taxonomy): domain Bacteria; phylum Verrucomicrobiota; class Verrucomicrobiia; order Limisphaerales; family JAKEEH01; genus JAKEEH01. The sequence goes on from JAKEEH010000142.1 coordinate 4,046, forward strand.
CCCGTTTAGCGTCGGCACCGACACCTGGGTGCCCAGCACGGCCTCCCAGGGCGCGAGTTCAGCCTCGTAGATGAGGTCGCTTCCCTCGACTTGGAAATCCGGGTGCTTGGCCAGGCGCACGCGCAAAAAGAGGTCGCCAGCGGCCCCCCCGCCGACTCCTGCTTCGCCGCGGCCGGCGAGCCGGAGCCGTTGGCCGTCGGCAACCCCCGCCGGGATGCGCACCTGGTACTGCTCGGTCTTGTGGACGCGGCCCGCGCCGCCGCAGGTCGGGCAGACGCGCCGATTTCGCTCGCCGGTGCCGCCGCAGTTGTCGCAGGTCACGCCGTGCTCGACCGAAATGGTGCGGGTCGAACCCTTCACCGCTTCTTCGAGCGTCACCATGATATCGCCCTCGATGTCTTCGCCGCGCTCGGCCAAGTCATCAAACCCGCCGCCGCGCCTGCGAAAGCCGCCGCCGCGGCCTGCGGACCCAAAGAGCTGCTCGAAGAAATCGCTGAAACCGGTCCCGCCGAAATGGAACTCCTGATATCCCGGCTGGCCCCGGCGGCCGCCGCCCATAAAGCCTTCCCATCCCGGCGGCGGACGGAACTCCGCCCCCTGCTTCCAGTTCGGACCCAACTCATCGTATTTCTTTCGCTTGGCCGGATCGCCCAACACCTCGTAAGCCTCGTTGATTTCCTTGAACTTCTGCTCGGCGGCCTTCTTGTCTTTCGCCACGTCGGGATGGTGCTGCCGGGCCAGCTTCCGAAAGGCCTTCTTGATTTCTTCCTCGGAAGCCGTGCGCGGCACGCCTAACACTTCGTAGTAATCTTTAAACTGAACCGGCATACAAATGCGGATGCAGTAAGGATGCCGTCCCGCTGCGATTTGTCAAAGGGTGTGCAGCAAAGCGGCGCGATTGCGGGCGCGCAGACCGGAAAGCAGCAGGTGGTATCCCGGAGCTCGGCAGTTTCCTGGTAACCAAAGCGGCGCAGGAGCGCCGCACTCCACGACGCTGGCGCGAATTCAGAAGCTTGCGAAAGAGACTACGGGGTCCGGAGGCGGTAATAACGCTGCGAGAACCGGACAGCGTTAGTGTCTCTGAATTCGACCGTGTCAGTCCTGTTGGACAATGTTCCGATCGTGGCCCAGTCCACGAGGTTGCTGGCGGCCTGGACGGCGTAGCGTTGGGTGAGGTTTGCGCCAAAGCTGAGTGTGTAAATTCCATTTGACACTGCGCCGGACGTGAGGCGCGGGGCGGCCTCGGCGATGCGCACCTGGATCAGGCTCTCGCCCACCGTGTGATCGAAGTCCCATGCCACGATAAAATAATTGGTTCCGGCGAACAGATTGGTGGTGATCCCCGATTGGAATTCGAACGCATTGTCGTTGCAGGCCACGCGCGTCAGGCTCGAGCACGACGACCCGGCATAAATCGCCAGCACGGTGTCGAAGACGGAGGTCAGCGTGTCCAGGGAAACCGAAATGTTGTAAACACCGCTACTGGATGGGTTAAATCGGTACCAGACGCTTCGGTCCAGGTTCATCGGGCCGCAACCGGGCGCGGGTGGATCGCCCGTTTTGCCGGCCAACCGGGTGTCAGAGACAGGGGACAACCAGGGAAGTGGCCCGGCGCCGGGGATTTCAATCGCGCCTGAACACAAATCGTTTGGCACGGGCGGCGGAGGCGAGATGCGCAGTTGAACCGTCGCGTTGGTTGGGTTGGGCGTGACATTCCCGGAGTTCCACACGACGATATAATAAGTGGTGTCGGCATTGAGGGTCGTTTCGATGGCGGCGGCGATGCCACAACTGTCATCGGCGCAATCATACAAGGTGAATCCAGCACACGGATCGCTGGCTTCGTAGATTCCAATAATCGTGTCGGGCAAGGTCGTGATAGTGTCGATGCACGTCGAGATCGTGTAATTGGCCGTTTCAGACGGCACGAAGCGGTACCAGACGCTGCGCGAGACCGAGCCAGAACGGCAATCGCCGATTGGCGGCAAAACGGGGTCCGAGTTCGTGGTTGCTTCCAGAACGTTGACTGGCATGGTGAAGTGCGGAAAGGGGCCGGTGGAGGGAATCTCCTGCGCGCCAGCACAAAGATCGTTCGCGGGCGGGGCCGCGCTCACGCACATGCAGGTGACGAACAACGCAATAAGACAAACAACTTTCACAACATCTAATCCATCCCTCGACAACGCAAAAGCTCTTATCGCGCCTGTGCCGGGAACACTGGAATGAAGCACGTTTGCGGCGCCGGGTCAATCCCTGCTCCGAATCC
>JAKEEH010000143.1 GCA_022616725.1 Limisphaerales bacterium
GACTCGATCTGCTGCCTTGTCATGATCACATCTTTGCCTGAAGTATAGCCTTTCGCAAATCGAATGAACACTGCAACCACGCACCGGCCCATGGTGCTGATCTCGGGCAGCACGGAGAAACGCGGTGTCGAGTTCCATGACCTGTCCATGAGCCTCTCGCTGAATTACGCCCTGGCCATCCAAGCGGGGGGTGGTCTGCCCTGGGTGCTGCCCTGCGTGCCGGAGCGCGAGGTCGTGGCGGAATCGGTAGCCAAATGCGATGGCGTTCTCCTGACGGGTGGCGATGACGTCCAGCCGCGGATATACCGGGACGATCTGCCCCCGGCGCTGGCCCGGACCGTTCATCCGGCCGATGGGGAGCGGGACCTTCTGGAATTGATGCTGGTGGACGAAGTCTTCCGACAACGGAAGCCGCTGCTGGCCATTTGCCGGGGTCATCAGGTGCTCAATGTGGCCCTCGGCGGGACGCTGGTGGTCGATGTTGCCAGCGAGATGCCCGATGCGTTGAACCACAGCCGGACCGACAAGAAAGACAAGATCGTGCACGATGTGCAGGTGAGCGTGGGCTCGCTTCTTGCTAAAGCGACTGGCGTGACGCGGCTTGGGGTTAACAGTTCGCACCACCAGGCGGTCGGAAAAATAGCTAAACCTTTGCGGATTACTGCCGTTAGTATAGATGGAATAATTGAGGGGCTGGAGCTGGCACCGGCGCAGCGGCACTTTTTGCCCTACCTGCTGGCAGTTCAATTCCACCCGGAACGATTGTTCTCACGGCATAAAGAACATTTAGCAATCTTTGAGAGCTTTGTTGCGGCGTGCAAACCCAATCGTGGCGGAAAATTATGAAGCATAAGATTTTGCTCGTAGATGATCAGGACGAGCTTAGAGGGCTCCTTGCCGACAGCTTCCTGGCCCGGGGGTTTGACGTGCTTCAGGCCTCCGACGGCGCCGCCTTGAAGAATCTCCTGTCCGGCACCCAGCCCGATGTGGCGCTTCTGGACCTCCGTTTGCCCGACGCAGACGGATTGGACCTGCTCTCCACCATGAAACGGCAGTGGCCGGAAACCGAGGTCATCGTCCTCAGCGGTTATGGCACACTCGACACCGCCGTCGAAGCAACCAAACGCGGCGCGTTCCATTTCCAAACCAAACCGCACAACGACGGGTTGTATTCGCTCGTGGACCGTGCCCTGGAACGCAAACAGCAGGCCCAGGAAAACAGCAAGCTGATCGACGCCCTCAAGCGCATGAGCGGCGATTCCTCCCCGATTTTCCAGTGCGCCCAGATGAAAGCGGTCATGCGCACGATTGAGCGCATCGCCCCGAGCGACGTTTCTGTGCTCATCACCGGCGAAAGCGGCACCGGCAAGGAAGTCGTCGCCGACCTTATCCACACTCTTAGCCCGCGCAACAAAGGGCCGTTCATCAAAATCAATTGCGCGGCTCTGCCCCGGGAACTGATCGAGAGCGAACTGTTCGGCTCCGTCAAAGGCGCGTTCACCGGCTCCCAGGGCGACCGGGAAGGTCTTTTCCGCCAGGCCGAGGGCGGCACGTTGTTGCTCGACGAGTTGTCCGAAATGCCCATCGACACGCAGAGCAAACTCCTCCGGGTCCTTCAGGAAAAAGAAGTCCGTCCCGTGGGAGGTCGCACCAGTTATAAGACCGACTGTCGCATCCTTGCCTCGACCAACCGCCGGGTCGAAGACGCGATCAAGGAATCTAAACTGCGCGAAGACCTCTATTACCGTATCAGTGCTATTTCCGTCGCGCTCCCCCCGTTGCGCGACCGCCGCGACGATATTCTCCCGCTGGCTCGCGCGTTTCTGAAGCGCTTCTCGTCGCAAGCTGACCGGCCGATGACAGACTTCACACCGGCCGCCGCCGAACGCATGCGCAGCTATGATTGGCCGGGGAACGTCCGCCAACTCCAAAACGAAGTGCAGCGCGCGGTGCTCATGTGCGACGGCAAGGCCATCGACTTGCAGGACCTTTCCATCATGGATACCCGAAGCGAACTCGACGACCAGAACCTCACGCTCATGGAAGCGATGGAACGCAACAAGATCGTCGAAGTCCTCCGCGAAACCAACGGCAATAAACTGGAAACCGCTCGCCGCCTTGGCATCGGCCGCCAGACGCTCTACAACAAAATCAAAGCCTACGCCATCGCGGCGTAGATTCGCCCCATGCGAATGGAAGCGCGAGCTGTTACTACAAACCGCATCTCTTCGCGCATCGGTTTTCTTTCTCCACGCAGTAAAATATTGATCTCTGGTTGGCGGGGGCGGACATTACAAGCCGTGAAAGGCGTCATCCTGGCGGCGGGTAAAGGAACGCGCATGCGCGACCTCACGAACGATCTGCCGAAACCGATGCTCAAGGTGAGTGGCACGCCGATTCTGGAGCACATCCTGCAGGGTTTGGTCGAGAACGGTGTTCAGGAAATTTTTATTGTCACTGGCTTCAAGGCCGAGGCGATCGAGGATTACTTCGGAGATGGCGCGAAATGGGGCGCCCGGATCACCTATGGCCGGCAACTGGTCCAGGATGGCACCGGCAAAGCCCCCGAGTTGGCGAAGGATTTTGTCGGCGAAAATCCGTTCCTGCTTACTTACGCCGATATACTCGTCAAACCCGAGACCTATACCAACATGATCCGCCGTTTTCATGAAGGGAAATTCGCCGGGGTCGTCAGCGTGACCGGCAGCGAAGACGTCACTAAAGGCGGCCTCAATTTTTTCGATGAAAAATTCTGCCTGACGCGGCTGGTCGAGAAACCCGACAGCAGGGAAATTGATGAATTGCGCCAACAGGGTTGGCTGAAACCCGGCCAAACGGCCTGGTATAACGCCGGGGTTTACATTTTCCGTCCCGTGCTGTTCGACTTCACCTCGCAACTTCAAAAGTCCCCGCGGGGCGAGTACGAATTGACCGACGCCATCAATGCCATGGTCAAAGCAGGGCATCGCATCGCCGGGCTGCAGATCGAGGGCCGCTGGGTCGATGTGAGAGACCCGGAAGTGCTGGCTTCATTAGAACGAACAGGCTAACGGCGTAAAGAGCGGCACAAGAGCGCCGCATTCCACGACCTGGCGGAATACGATAGAGCCGCCAGAATAATACCCAGCTTTGCGGAGTGCGGCGCTCCTGCACCGCCTGTTTCCCTTACTGATGCAGTTTGCTTTTTCGTTTCAGAGTCCGCCGGGGCCGGGTAGATTAGGAAAGGGTGAAAGGTATTGTTTATTTGGTCGGCGCCGGGCCGGGCGATGCCGGACTGCTGACACTGCGCGGCGCCGAGTTGCTTGGCCGAGCCGACGTTGTCGTTTATGACGCTTTGGTCAACGCGGACCTGCTGCGGCTTGCGCCGCGTGAGGCGGAAATTATTTTCGGCGGAAAACGCGCGAAAGAGCATGCCATTCCGCAGGACGAACTGAATCAATTGCTTGCAGCGAAAGCCTCAGAAGGCAAGACCGTCGTCCGTTTGAAGGGCGGAGACCCTTACATCTTTGGACGCGGGGGCGAAGAGGCGGAAGAACTGGCGGCGGCAGGGATTCCCTTTGAAGTGGTGCCCGGCGTCTCGTCGATTGTGGCGGGTCCAAACTACGCCGGCATACCGCTAACGCACCGCGAGCATTGCTCCAGCTTCACTGTGGTTACCGGGCATGAAGATCCAACCAAGGAACAGACTTCGCTGGACACGCGGCAACTCGCGAGCATGCCCGGCACGAAAGTGATCCTGATGGGCGTCGAACGAATCCGGCAGATCGCGCAGTCGTTGGTCGATCACGGGATGGCGGCCGGAACACCGACCGCGATGGTGCGCTGGGGCACAACGGGGCAGCAGGAATCGATTGAGGGCACGTTGGGTACGATTGCGGACCTGGCGGAGAAAAGGCAATTCAAGGCGCCGGCGGTGACCGTGATCGGCGACGTGGTCAAGCTGCGTGATAAGCTGAACTGGTTTGAGCGTCGTCCGCTGTTCGGGCAGCGCATTGTTGTGACCCGAACGCGGGAGCAGGCCAGCCAACTCTCGCGACAACTCCTCGAATTGGGGGCTGAGGTCCTGGAAATCCCAACAATCCGCATCACCGCGCCGGACAACCGAAACGCTCTGGCGGATGCTATCCTGGGCCTGAACGGTTACGATTGGCTGGTCTTCACCAGTCCCAACGGCGCAACGACGTTTTTCGATTACTTCTTCAAAACGTTTGACGACTTGCGCGATATTGGCGGTGCCCGGATTGCCGCGGTGGGGCCGGGCACAGCTGAAAAGCTAAAAGAAGTCCATTTGAAAGTGGACCTGATGCCGGAGGAATATCTCACCAGGAAAATCGTTTCGGCTTTTCAGAATTTCGAGAGCATCGAGAATATCCGCATGCTGCTGCTGCGGGCGCAGGTCGCAAACCCGGAATTGCCGAAAGCCCTCGAGGAAAAGGGCGCTATTGTGGACGATGTCGCCGTTTATAAAACGGTGCCGGAAACCGAAGACCGCAACGGCGCTGCCGCGCGGTTTCTCGAAGCCGGCGCCGATTGGATCACGTTCACAAGCAGTTCGACGGTGGAGAACTTTCACGCGCGGTTCGACCTTCCCCGAATCGTCCAGCAGTTCCCCGGGATTCGATTGGCTTCGATCGGCCCCGAGACGAGCCGGGCCATCACGGCGCTGGGCCTCAAACCAGCAGTTGAGGCGCGCGAGCATACCATTGCGGGCCTCGTGGCCAGTCTGCGCGCGCGAGCGACCCGCCACTGATCCGAGGGCGCTAAAACTTTACCTGCTCCAGATATTTCAGGCTCTGAGGAATCTGCTCGACGACGGTCGGGGATTCGTCCTCAATAAAATAGTACTTGACACCGGACTTTTTTGCCGCGCTCAAGATAGCCGGCCAATTCATTTGACCTGTCCCGAGGGGCACGTCATTGGCGACGTCAGATTTGCCGGTGAGCACGCCTGTTTTGACGCCTTTTTTCATGTCCTTCAAATGGACCAGTTCCCAGCGTTTGGGATATTTCTCGAACCATTTGACAGGGTCATGCCCGGGATGAACGACCCAAAAGATGTCCATCTCGAAGCGGACGTGCTCGGGATTGGTTTCTTTCATCATGAGGTCCATGAACGTGCCGTCGCCGTGCGGGGCGAACTCATAGCCATGAGCGTGATAAAAGAACTTCAGGTTTTCACGGGCGAGCGCCGCGCCGGCCTTATTGAACGTCTCGATGGCGCTGCGGCATTCCTTTTCGTCAAAGTCGCCTTCGTGAGGCACCCAGGCGCAACCGACGTATTCGACGCCGAGGGTTTTGGCGTCGCGCGCGACGCCCGCGACGTCATCGCGCAGCCGTTCAAAAGGAAAATGGCCGCTGATGGGCTTGAGGTGGTTGGCATCGAGGAGTTCCTTGAAC
>JAKEEH010000013.1 GCA_022616725.1 Limisphaerales bacterium
ACCAACGGCGATAATCCGCCGTGGTTTCAAAGGCCCGGAACGGACCTCTGACTCGATGCTGTAATGACCGAACGTCTTCGCGGAGAATCAGCGCTATTCCCAGCCTGACTTTGTGTCGGGTCGTCCGGCATAGGGCGTTCCTGCACGGAAACTATTCGGCCATCGACTTGGCGGCAACTGCGGATTACCGGCGAACCTCGATGCGATCTGCCAAAGCTGAACGGCTGTGTGAGTAAGCTTCTTCCAATGGACTCTCCGTGTCTCTGTGGTGAAATCAAAACCATAAGATCTAAGAATAAACGCCATTCACACCCCGACTCGGCAGTTCCCTCGGGCTTCGGCCGTCGGTTTTCGTCATTTTCCCAACCCTGTCAACAACTCATCTGAAACCGTCTGGCACCTTAAACGCGGTCAGACGGTTTCAAATTCCCTCCCGCCGCTTTCCTCGAAAAAACCGGGTGTAAACTTCTCCCGTGAAACAAAAAGTCACATCGCAGAACGTCGGGAAGCGAGGAACAACTCGCCGCCCGCACTTCCCCTTCCTCGCGAGGAGGACTCTTCAGCGACGTAACGATTCAACGATTCAAAGATTCAACGACTTAACTTAATCCCATGCACTCCACCGACACCATCAACCACTTCATTGAACTCCGCGCCGAGGACAAGACCCTGCGCGAAATCGCCGACCAGCTCAAAATCTCCATCGGCCTCGCCTCCAAATGGGCCCGCGACCATAAGGACGAAATCGACCAACTCGCCTTCGTCCGCCGCGAATCCTTGCGCGCCCGCTACCTCTGCAAATACGAGGACAAACTCGCTGACCTCGCCGGCGAACTGGAGCGCATCGACGCCGAACTCAAGCTCCGCGAATTCGAGACCGTCTCCACCGAGTTCCTCCTTTACCGCAAGACCTGCTTGCAAGCCCGTCTCGACAAGCTCGTTGCCGCGCCTGCCTCCACGCCCGTTCCGCCGCCGGTGGCGGCCAATTCAGCGCCCGAAAATTGAACATTTCTGAACATTTCTGAACATTTTTGAACATCGACCTGTGAAATTCCTTAGGAAAATGAAGAAATTGAACAAAATTGAACACCTGTGGGGGTGGGTGGGTCTGTTCAGCCCCTGTCCCATGCGTGCGGAGACAAATCTGCGGCTGCTTCCGTCCGAACCCCTTTCGCTCACACTGTGCAAAACGAGCCGTTGGTCAGGCTTGCCCCGTAACATCTATGCAACCCAGATTGAAACGTAAGTGCTTGATAGCGAAGTGCTTATGTCAGCATGTCCACTGGCGGGTTGACAACTGGCACACGGGCTGCGTTATTGCGCTCAACCAAACGCACCTGAGCCGTACCAGCACTGAACGCGCTGAAGCATTGGAATGAAAACGGATATCTTTTGTACCTCACCGGTCCTGGATTATTTGAGGGACTTGCACCGGGAATTCGCCTCGGTCACCGAGGGCAAAGTTGCGACCTACATTCCGGAGCTGGCCAAGGCGGATCCGAACTGGTTCGGCATTTGCCTCGTGACTGCCAACGGGACGGTCTATGAAGTCGGCGATTCCCGACAACCCTTTACGATCCAGTCCATCTCCAAGCCCTTCGTTTATGGCCTGGCGCTCGAAGACAATGGCCGCCCGTCGGTGCTCGCCAAAGTGGGCATGGAACCGACCGGCGACGCCTTCAATTCCATCAGCCTCGAGCCGGGCACCGGTCGTCCGCGCAACCCGATGATCAACGCGGGCGCCATCGCGACCACCGCGCTGATCGCCGGCAAATCGCCTGCGACAAGGTTGCGTCGGCTGTTGGAGATGTTTGCGCTCTACGCCGGGCGCGAGTTGACGCTCGATGACGCCGTTTACCGCTCCGAAAGCGAGACCGGCCATCGCAACCGTGCGATCGGCTACATGCTGCGCAATTTCGATATTCTCTCGGAGGACCCCGGTCCGACAGTCGAGCTTTACTTCCAGCAATGCTCCGTCTCCGTCACCTGCCACGACCTCGGGGTAATGGCGGCGACCCTGGCCAATCGCGGCATCAATCCGCTCACGGGCAAGCAAGCGATTCGCGCCGAATACGTCGAGAGCGTCCTGAGCGTAATGGGCTCGTGCGGCATGTACGACTATGCAGGCGAATGGATTTACACCATCGGCATGCCCGCCAAGAGCGGTGTCGCCGGCGGCGTCATCGCGGTCCTGCCCGGCCAACTTGGGATCGGCGTTTTTTCGCCGCCGCTCGACTCCCGCGGCAACAGCGTGCGCGGCATCCGCGTGTGCGATGCCCTCTCGCGCCATTGCGACCTGCACCTGCTCAATCGCCCCCGCACGGGTAAAGGCGCAATTCGCTTCAAATTCACCGCCGCCGAGATCAACTCCAGCCGCGTGCGCACGCCGCAGGAAGCCCAGGCGCTGCACCAGTTTGGCTCGTCCATCGTCGTGTATCAGCTCCAGGGCAACCTCGATTTTGCCACGGCTGAGGCGGTCGTCCACGATATCACGCACGCCACCGCGTCGGTTCGCCATCTGATCCTCGATCTAAAGAAAGTGCTGACTGTGAACGAAAGCGCCTCCCGATTGCTTTATCAACTGCTCCTCAAGATGGCAGATGCCGGGCGACCCGTTCTATTCACACACGTGGATCACCTTCCCTTGCTCCGGCGATACATGAAAGCCAAGCTGGGGGCGCGTTTTTCAGAGCTGTTTCGCTCGCTGGACGACAACGATTTGGCGCTGGAATGGTGCGAAAACCGGCTCCTGGAGGCGACTCTGCCGGCGCGCGAGCCCGATCGCGCTGTCCAGCCGACCGATTATGAACTTTTGCAAAACTTTACGCCGGCCGAGGTCGAGATCCTCACCTCCTTGCTCAAACGGCGCGTCTATCAACAGACCGAAGCGATCATCGAAAGCGGCGACGACGCGCGCGAAATGTTTTTCCTGGCGCGCGGCAATGCCAGCGTTTTTGTGACACTGGCGAGCGGGACGCGCCGCCGCCTGGCGACTTTTTCGCCCGGCATGGTCTTCGGGGAAATGGCCGTCATCGACCGCTCTCCCCGCTCGGCCCGGATCGTCGCGGACACCGCGGTAGAATGCGACACGCTGAATGTCGAGGACATCGAGCGCCTTGGAAAATCCCATCCTGAAATCAGGATCAAGTTTCTCGAAAACCTGACAGTCAGCTTGTGCCGCCGCCTTCGCAAGGCAAACCGCGAGTTGAGCCTGCACGATTGAGCCTCCAATCAAGTCCCTCCGTCGGGCGCCTTGAAAAACCCTTTACAGGAGACGATGATCAATTGTGTCGTGTATCCGATGAGGGCCTTCTTTAACAAATCATTTGCCCTGCCGGCGCTTTTCCTACTGTGCTTTACGCCCGGCTGCGGGATCGGACCCGACCGGGTCACGCTCGAAGATGCACGAGTCAAACCGCTCCTCGCGGCAATGGAAGAGGTGGACCGAGCCGCGATGGGATTTACGCCGATAGCGGAGGACGCAAACATCAGCCTGGAAGATAAGGGACAGAATTACGATGCCATGTTGCACGTCTATGGCAAAACATCGCGAACGATCGCTTTCCGCAAAACCGATTCAGGGTATCGGTGGATTTCTGAACAGGAAACGCACCTCGGCCCAAAGTGGGAGCAAACTGTCGATGGGACGTTTCAGGAGTCGATTACGATTGAATATCACACCGAGCCGGTTCGTGGGAATCCAGCAAACCAATTGCAGATTCGGTATTCAGGGCCGCGTTCAGATCTCAGAAGGCCACGCGAGCTTACGCTGGCGCAGATCGGGCCGCTGCTCCAGGAATGGAAGGATGCGCCCATCGATCCGCAGCCGCCCGAACTTCCCGGCGAGGGATTTCCGGGGGACATTGGGTTTACGATCTTGGGCTTTATGTTCTTGCTTGCCTGCTTGCTCGTATGCGTTTTGGCGCTGCTGCTCGCGAGCCTCGCCGCAGTTATGATAACAGCGTTAGTAGCCGCCGGAATCCTTTCGGCTTCGGTCTTCACCGCGATTCTGCGCCGCAGTGTGTCAAGTGGTTTCCGTGCGTTATTCCTTCAGATGGGTGCTGTCCTCGGCATGGCAATGGGATCGTTTGCGTCGCTAATCTTTCTGTTGCTGGCGAAAGTTCCGTTGGATTCGGTGAAGCCGTGGATCATTGGTGCGAGCGTCGGGCTGGCAGCAGGTGCGTTGCTCGCGGGTCTGTTCAACGTCGCTTGGGGCCGGATCGTCGAGTGGATAGCACGCAAGCTGCCGCGCCGGCAGACAATCGATGTCCTAGCCGTGGTCCCGGATGAATGACCCATGCACTCCGGCACAAGAAGAACCCGCGACGCGCCGGTAACCTTGTGATATCACTCCGCCATGACGCACGCGACGAAGGAGGCTATTGCCATTGCTATTTTTGTTCTTACGTATGTCCTGATCAGCGGGCGCCGACTTAAAATTCTGCCGTTGAATCGCCCGGCAGCCGCCCTTCTCGGCAGCCCGAGTTGATGTGGAAAGTCATGGCGTTGACCACCACCTTTGCCGGTAACCTCACCATTCTCGGTTCCGTCACGAACATAATCGTCGTCGAAATCCGCGCGCCGCCACGTCGCGGTCGGATTCTGGGACTACGCCAAGTATGGCATTCCGGTTACGATTCTGACGACCATCGGCGGGATGGTGATTCTACTGCTCCTGGCTTGAGCCCGATGGATTCCCGTCCGGTCACACCACCCAGCGTCAACGTATCCAGAAATGTCATCGCTCGTAATGACGCACCTGCTCGACGGCTTCCTCGAGAGGCGTGGACGGCACCTGACCTGTCCAGAGCTTGAGCTTCCCACGTTTCACGATTTTTCCCGCGTTGGGCTCGACTTCGAGGACAATGCGACCCGGAGTCGCCGAAACCTTCAGCTTTTGTCCGGGCGGGATCCCTGCAGCCCGGCGCAAATCACGAGGAAGGACAATTCGATTGGAAGCATCCAGTCTTATGATTGCCGTCATGGGATGATGATGACGTACTTATGGCATAACGAAAAACTGGCCTGCGACAGGATTGATACTCACGCCAGAATTTCCTTGATCACCTCGCCGTGCACATCCGTCAGGCGGCGGTCGCTCCCGTTGTGCCGGAACGTAAGTTTCTCGTGATCGATCCCCAGCAGGTGCAGGATCGTCGCGTGCAGGTCATAGCAATACGTCCGTCCAATCGTCGCTTTCCACGACCACTCATCGCTTTGACCATGCGCGACCCCGCCTTTGATCCCCGCGCCTGCCAGCCATGACACGGACGTCCCTCCGTTATGATCGCGGCCCGTGCTGCCCTGCGCGAAAGGCATGCGGCCAAATTCCGTGCTCCAGACCAGCAGCGTGTCTTCGAACATCCCGCGCGCTTTCAGGTCCTTCAGCAGGGCTGCCACCGGCTTGTCGCTCGCGTTCGCCATCGGCGGCAGTTCTTTCACGATGTCGGCGTGATTGTCCCAGTTATTCGTCGGGCCTCCCGCGCCGCTCCAGACCTGGACGAACCGCACGCCCCGCTCTAACATCCGCCGTGCCAGCAGGCAGCGCCGTCCAAACTCTTCCGTTTCCTTCGCGTCAAGCCCGTATGCTTTGCGCGTCGTCTCGCTTTCACCCGACAGGTCGAGCAATTCCGGCGCGCTCAATTGCATTTTCGCCGCCAGCTCGTAAGAAGTGATCCGGCTTTCCAGCCGCGAATCCCCTGGCCATTCCGAGAGATGCTGTCGATTCAGTTTGTTCAACAACGCCAGGCCGTCGCGTTCACTTTCCTTCGTGATCTGTTTCGCCCGGGCTGGCGAAAACAGGTCCGCGATCGGCGTCGGCGCAGCGGCGTTGATGATCGTCCCCTGGTGCGTCACGGGTAAAAAGCCTGACGAGAAATTTCCCTTCTGGTTGTAAGGCAAGCCGCGCGCATCCGGCAGCACGACGAACGCCGGCAAATTGTCCGACAAGCCGCCAAGCGCATACGAAATCCACGCCCCCATGCAGGGGAAGCCGGGGCTGACGAACCCGGTGTTCATCATGTAACTCGCCGGCCCATGGACATTGGTCTTCGAGGCCATTCCCATCAGGAACGCGATGTCATCCACGCACGTCGCCAGGTGCGGAAACACGCTGCTGACCCAGCGTCCGCATTGGCCGTGCTGCCTGAATTCAAACGGACTCTTCAACACGTTCCCCGGTGCGCTCGTCGCCGCTTCGACGTGGCTTCCCGGATCGAACTTCTGCCCGTGCAGCCTCGCCAGCTCCGGCTTGTGATCGAACGTGTCCATTTGGCTCACGCCCCCGTTCATGAACAACTGCACCACGCGCCTGACCCGCGCGCGATGATGCACGCCTCCGTTCAGGTCGGCGCGCGGTTGCGGAGCGGCGTCGGCCAGCAAGCCGTGCTGGCCCAGCAAATGCGCCATCGCGATGCCCCCAAGCCCGCCGCCATAACGCCACAGGAATTCGCGCCGAGTCACACCGTTGTTGCCGAGCAATCGCATCTCAATTCACAAACATAAACTCGTTGCTGTTTAGAATCACGCGACAAGCATTCGCCAGTCCGTGCTTCCACGTATAATCCGCGACATCCCGAAGCTCATCCGGCCGCGGCGGCCTTCCAAGCGCCAGCTCATAAAGCAGGTTTATCTGCCGATCCAGTTTTGTCTCCATCCTGCCGAGGCGCTCCGCAAGGTGTTCGCTTTGCCGCACCATGAAATGATTATTCAACATCGCCAGCGCCTGCAAGGCGGTCATCGATACATTGCGCGCTGGCGTGAGCTGTGACGGATCCGCGCAGTCCAGCGAATCCATAAATGGGTCCGGCACCGTGCGAAATATGAACCGATAAATGCTCCGCCGGCAGCTCGCTCGGCTGTCCACATCGAACTTCGCGTAATCGACATTGGGCGTCACGTGAATCCCGGGCGACATCACGAATTGCTGCGCCGACGGGCCACCCATCGCCAGGTCCAGCTTGCCCGACATCTGCAGCACCGCATCGCGCACCGCCTCGGCATCGAGCCGCGTCCGGTTCATTCGCCATAAATAGCGATTGCCGGAATCGATCGCGGCGAACTTCGGGTTGTCCGCGCACGATTGTTGATACACCGCGCTGCTCACGATCAGCCTGTGCAGTTGCTTCAGCGAGCCGCCATTCTCCAGCAACTGCGTCGCCAGCCAGTCAAGCAATTCGGGGTGCGTCGGCTGCGCCCCCATGCGCCCGAAATCATTCGGCGTCTCCACAATCCCGCGCCCGAAATGATATTGCCACACGCGATTTGCAATCGAACGCCACGTCAGCGTATTGGTCGGACTCGTGATCCATTTGGCCAGTGCCGCGCGACGGCTTCCCTCATCATTCGCGTTCGCCAGGCGGAACTGCGGCGCCAGCCCTGGCACACACCCCATCGTCCCGGGCGTCGCCAACTCTCCCGGGCGCCGGATGTCCCCGCGCTTCAGCACGTGTACTGGCCGCGGCCCCAGCGCCGGTTTGAAGCTGCCGTCGGCAGGAAAATCGCTCGCTCCGGCGTAAATCAGTTTGGCTGGCGGAAGCTGCGCAATTTCGTGTTCAACCTTTTGCCTCAGAAAGTACCATCCCAGCTCGATACCCTGTTCTGCCGTTCGCTCTGCTGCGGGCACGTCCAGAATTTTCGCGATTTCCTCCGGCGCAATCCACGGCGACATCGGCCTCGCCGCGCTCGTGACCGCCAGCCGGAAGCGCCCAATCACATGCCGCCGCCCGTGATTCTGCTCCAGCACGCACGTGAGCGTCGTCCCCGCCTCCAGCGTCATCGGCTCTTTCAGCTCAAACACCGCGGAATGCGATTTGCCTTCCTGCGGATGGATTCCCCAGCCCGACTTTGGATCCTTGTCAATCGCTTTGCTGATCTCCCAATCCTTTTGATCGAAACCCGCGCTCGCGCTGCCCACGGGAAAAGCGTTCCTCTCGCCCTCCCGCGTCGCCATCACACGAAAATCCGTCAAATGAAAATTGCCGTTCTCAGCCCGCCCCGGTCCCTTCGCAGGCAGGCCGCCGTCCGTCAACACCTCCAGGCGTATCGCCGTCACGCCGCGAAACGCTCCCTGCGCGTTGACCGTATAAGTGTCCGCCTCCGGCGCTGCGCCGCTGGCGAGCACCGCCCCATCCGCTTGCGCCGTCAACGTTGAATTGCTCGCTGCCGTGACGCTGCTCGGCCTCAGCACCGCCCACTTGATCTCACTGCGCTGCATTTCCCACGCCGAAACCTCCCGCCTGAAATCCGCCTGCTGCATCCCCGGGAGCAACGCGGGATCTTTGCGTTCGATCGCTCTCTTTCTCTCCAGCAACTTCCTGCGTCGCGCATGCGTCTGGGTGTCGGCATCGTAGGCGCGGTCGGCCTTGTCTGTCGCCGCGAACACCGCCTGCAACCCGTAATATTCTTCCTGCGAAATCGGATCGAACTTATGATCGTGACACCGCGCGCATTGCACCGTGCTGCTCACGAACGTGTTCATCGTCGTCGTCACGATATCGTCCCGGTCCAGGTAACGCGCGATTTGCCGGTCAATCGTGTCCTCCCGGATATCGCGCAACGAGCTCTCGTCCCACGGTCCTGTTGCCAGGAAACCCATCGCCACGACCGCCTGTGGCTCGTCGGGAAACAGCGCGTCCCCGGCGATCTGTTCTTCCACGAAGCGGGGATACGGCTTATCTTCATTGAACGCACGCACCACGTAATCCCGCCAGGGCCACGCATTCGTCCGCGGGCGATCCTGGTCGTGCCCGTGCGTCTCCGCATAATGCGCGATGTCCAGCCAGTAGCGGGCCCAGCGTTCTCCGTAACGGGGACTGGCCAGCAACCGCTGCACCACTTTCTCGTATGCATCCGGCGAGCGGTCTGCCAGGAACGCCTCCATCTCCTCGGGCGTGGGCGGCAAGCCGGTCAGGTCAAAATAAACTCGCCGCAACAGCGTTCGTTTCTCCGCCCCCCGCGAAGGCTCTAGACTATTCTCCTCCAGCTTCGCCAAAATGAAGCGGTCCACCGGCGTCCGCACCCATCCCCTCATCTTGACAGCCGGCAACTCCGGCTTGCGAAGCGGCTGCAGCGACCACCACCCCGTTTCAGCGGGCGAAGCGTCAGCAGAGCTTGCGATCAGCAGCAGGACCCACCAGCGCGCACTCGCCTGAAACTTCGCTTCCATTGGCTTCTCAATCCATCATGCCGGATTCCCAGCCGCATTTCAATTTAGGAGTGCTCCTTGTTCGCCAACCCACCCGGATTCCTTCCTTGCCTTCCTTGAAAAAGCCTTGAAATTTCGCATGGAATTCATATAAGGGTTGTGTTTCCACGAAGAAGAGCACCCATGAACAATCCAAGTACATCATCCTTCCGCTGCGGACTTGCTGTTTTCGCGGCCTGGTTGTCGGCGGCACCACCGGCCCGGAGCGCCGGGATTCCGGACCAGGTCCTCACAAACTTCTGGTACACTGACGGTTACGTGTATGCCGTGGCTGAGACGAATGGCGTCGTGTACATCGGTGGGACTTTCCATTACGTTGGCCCTGAAACCGGCCCGAACGCGTTCCTCGATCCGGCAACGGGCGCACGCGACGACAGTTTTCCCCCGGTAAACGGGCAAATTCGGACGGCAGTCGCCGACGGGGCCGGGGGGTGGTTCATTGGCGGGGAGTTCTCGATGGTGGGCGAGGAGCCGCGCTTTGGCCTGGCGCACATACTCGCGGACAAATCGGTCGATCCCTCGTGGGCACCAACAGCGTTCCCGGGCACGGTTTCGTCCATCGTGCTGGCAGGGGGAACGCTATATGTGGCAGGGAGCTTTTTTTCACTTGGCGATCAGCCTCGAAGCAGCATTGGTGCGATCAATGCGGCGACCGGCGCTGTCACGCCTTGGAATCCCGCTCCGACA
The DNA here is from genome assembly GCA_022616725.1 of Limisphaerales bacterium. Classification (GTDB taxonomy): domain Bacteria; phylum Verrucomicrobiota; class Verrucomicrobiia; order Limisphaerales; family JAKEEH01; genus JAKEEH01. The sequence goes on from JAKEEH010000013.1 coordinate 9,893, forward strand.
GGGTTCTTTGTCCAAATGAATTCGATGACGGCGCTTGGGAACACGATTTATGTTGCCGGGACTTTTAATAACATTGGCGGGCAGGCGCGTACAAATCTGGCCGCGATCGACGCCACGACGGGAAACGCGCTGGCGGCGTGGAACCCGTTTCCAAATGCCGCGCCCCTGGTGCTGCTGGCTTCGGGAGGCACTGTGTATGCGGGGGGAAATTTTTTCAGAATCAGCGGACAAAACCGGACGAATTTTGCCGCACTGGACGCCACGACGGGGAATCTGCTGCCGGGACCGAACGCAGTGGGCGGCGCGGTGAATGGCTTCGGTCTTTCCGGCAACACGCTTTACCTCGGCGGCTTCTTCAGCTCTCTCGGCGGGGTCAGCCGAGCGGGACTTGGCGCGATCGATATCACTTCTGGCAACGTGACAAGCTGGAATCCCGGGAGCGGGGTTGTCGGCAACCTGACGCCGAGTGTTTTCAGTATCGGGATAGCGGGGAATACAGTGTATGTCGGCGGGACGTTTACGCTGGTGGGCGGTGAGCCCCGTCTGCGCATTGCCGCCCTGGACGGCACGAGCGGGAACGCGTTGCCGGGCTTTAATCCGGGTGCCAACAACGTCGTCCGACAGGTCATTCCGGTTGGCACGCGCGTTATCGCCTCGGGAGACTTCTCCAGCATCGACGGGGTGAAGCGCAACAACATCGCGGCGCTGAATGCGCTGACAGGCGCCGCCACGGCATGGAATCCCGGCAGCCAATTCGGCGGGGGGGTGAATAGCATTGCGGTGTCGAGCAGCGCCATCTACGTGGGCGGGACCTTCACGAATATGGGCGGACAAATCCGGCATGGTCTCGCCGCGCTCGATCCGGCGACGGGAGCGGCGACCAGTTGGAATCCCGCGCCTGCGCCCGCTCCGAACTCGGTCAATAGCTTTAGCGCTCTGCTACTGTCCGGCACGACGCTTTATGCGGCGGGGAGTGCCATCAATGCGGGGAGAACCAACGCGGCGGCTTTCGATACGGTATCCGGGGCAGTCACCGCATGGAATCCATTCCCAAACAGTCTGGTTAACACGCTGGTCCTGGGCAACGGAGTGATCTATGCCGGAGGCGCATTCACGCGCATCGGTGGCATTCAAATGTCGAACCTTGCCGCGCTTGACCCGATCACGGGAACGGCCACACCGTGGAATCCACGCGTGGACCGCCAGGTGTATGCATTGACAGTTCACGGAAATACGGTCTACGCCGGCGGCTTGTTCCGGCGCATTGGCGGTATCAGCCGGACCAATTTTGCCGCTGTGGATGTGATCACCGGCAATGCGGTCGATTTTCCAAATCCCGAGTATTCGTTCGCAGGCGGCGGTGTTTATGCCGTTGCGCTCCTCGGAACAAACTCATTACTCGTGGGCGGAGCCTCATTTGACGACGTAGGAGGGTTTTTGGGCGCCAAGCTTTTGGAACTGGAACTCGCTACTGGCAACCGCACGGACTGGGCTCCGGCACCCGAGCGCGTCGGCGCGCCGTCTGGGTCTGATTTTGTGCGCGCTATCACCGTGGGCACGGACAAGATTTATATTGGAACCGATTTGCCCGGCGGCTTTGTCGCTTATGCACAGCCGGGGGCGCCACCGCCGCCACCCCGACTCACGATGCCGATGGCGAACGGCGGCTCGTTCCAATTTCGCCTTCTGGGCGAAGACGGGATCGCTTACACCGTGGAAGGTTCTGACGACTTGGGATTCTGGCAGTTTATCGACATGGTTACTCCGGTGGACGGGTTTATCGATGTGACCGACCCGAACGCGTCATCTTTCAACCAGCGAATTTATCGCGCTTACGCGCCGTAGCGTCTCGCTCCTCCGAGGAACCCCTAAGCTGCGCGCGTGGTTTTCCCATCAGCACAGATGTGCAAAGGCCCGTATTGCGGCTGACGGAGCGCGATGTTAGAGATAGTGCATTGCAATCAAGGCTCAAGATGAGCCGTGATTTTGGTTGTGGTTTGCCGAGCAACGATGACGACCGCGCCGCCTGAGTTAACGTCCGCATGAAGACTGTTTTGGTCCTCGCCCAGCACCCCGAATTGGCGCAGGTCATTCCGGAAGCCTTGAACCCGGAGGAGTATCGTGTTCTGCACCGGTTGAGCGTCGAAGAGGCCGAACCATTGATCGGCGCCGGCGCGGTGGATGCCTGCATCATCGACGTGGAAGCTGCCGCCGTCCAAGGCGTATGGATGATCGAGCGGGTGCGGCGGCGAGCGCCTAATCTACCGTTGCTCGTTTATGTCGGCGCAAGGCCGTGGGATTGGGAGGAGGAGGCCTACCTGCAAGGAGTTTCCTTCGTGGTGAGCAAGCCAGTCCGTCCGCGGATGTTGAATGTATTGCTCGAGCGGGTCTTAAAACGTGGATCGACGGCCTCGGCCGCGCTGGCGCCACGCCTTCCCGCCGTGCCCGCGGTGCGCCAACGTGGCCAGGAAGTAGTTCGGCATGAACCGGTCGGCCTGGTTTCTTCCATTCAGACCTTGAGTGCGTTGCGTGATTTTTCTGGAATTTTGACGCATTCACTGAGCGCCGAGGGGCTGTTGAAGCAGTTCCTGCTCTTGCTGCGCGAAATCGTCGGCGTCAATCGCGCGGCCATTTTCCTGCGTTCGCCCCTAGCCGGACTTGGCGATTCGCAACTGGAAAGACGTCGGTTGCGGTCCGCTTGCGCCATTGGCCTGGCGCCGGGTTTGTTGGAGCATTTTGAACTTTCGTTCGAAAGCGGCATCGGCGGTTTCCTATTCCGCCGTGGCCGGATTCTGCGCCGCGAGGACGTCGCAGATCCCGAGATGGAAAAGGAATTTGAATTGCTCGGCGCCGAGGTCGCCATACCTGTCCTGGACCGTGAAACCCTCGTGGGAATCGCGGCCTTCGACGGCCGAGTCACGGGCGAACCGCTGGGAAACAGCGAACTGGAGTTGATCTTCCATTTGCTCGAGGAGCTTGGACTGGCGGTCAAAAACATCTGGCTGCACGACCAACTCGCCGAGAATCACAGCATGCTCACGGACATCCTGCGCGAACTGAGCAGCGCATGCGTGCTTGTGAGCCGCGATTTGACGATTCTGCACGCCAACAAAACCGCGCGAAGTTACTTCGCGCGTTCAGGCAAATCAGCGCGCGCGTCGGGAGAACTGGAGTTCAGCGACCTGCCGATGGTGCTTGGGAGCAAGGTTTACCAGGTTCTGCGCACCGGCACCGCCATTGCCCCCTTCCGCTATCAACCGCCGGACGAACCCCACACCATTTACCAGGTCACGATCATGCCTTTTCAGAAGCAGGATGGGGGCTTGCCGAACTCTGTTCTGCTTGTGGTGGAGGACCAGACTCAGTCCGAACACCTTAAGCGTCTTGAAATCGAAGCGGCCAACTTGCGCCTGGTGCGCACGATGGCGGACCGGCTTGCCCACGAGGTGGGCAATGCCCTGGTTCCGCTTTCGACGCACCAGCAACTTCTGGGCGACAAGTTCCGCGATCCGGAGTTCCGCGTCTCCCTGGACCATGCTTTGGCCGACAGTGTCAAGCGGATTTCCCGTCTAATCAACCAAATGCGTTTTCTGGCGCGTGAAGGCGCCGTCGGGCGAGAAGCCTTGCCACTGAACCAGTTGATCGAAGAAGCCTTCCAGGATGCGCAAAAACAGCAGCCCGGACCCGCGCCCTCGGGCCGAGGGTCCAGGTTGAAACAGGAGGCCACCGACCAGCCGGTCATTGTCGCCGGCGACCGCGCCGCCCTGCGCCACGCGCTTTCGGAGGTCTTTCTGAATGCCATCCAGGCTAACCCGACGGATCCCCGAGTTGCGGTCCGCTCGCTGACCGACACAGATTTGGCGGGTTCCCGGTGGGTCCATATCGACGTGCAGGATAACGGCGCGGGTTTCACGGCCGAGGCTCTGAAAAAGGTCCCGGAACCATTTTACACCACGCGCAATGTAGGTCTGGGCCTGGGCTTAACGGTCAGCCGAAAAATCATCGAGACGCACCAGGGGAAACTGGCGATCCTGCCGCCGCAAGAGGGGCGGGCGGGAGTGGTGCGTATTTCGCTGCCGCTGGGCCAGAACCAGCAGGGATCCTCCGCGCCAGCGCCGGCCGCGACGCCAGCTCCGCAGGGCTCAGGGCGTTGAGCAGCCTGGCGATACGATACTGAATCTGCAGGGCCTCGCCTCGCCCCGACGATGATGACCTCCCGCGTACGTGAATCGCCGGCAACTGCGGGCTCCATAATGCGCGCGGTTGCCGGCTTTGCTCACAGACTGTCAGTTGTTAGTCCTGCCTGTCCGGATAGACGCGCCGGTCGCTTCGGCCGGTGGGCGTAGCGCCGCTCGTGTCCCAGTAGGCCTGCTTCCCGTAATAGCGATAGATTTCGGTCGCCCGCGCGGGATTAGCCAATTCACGCAAGTTCGCGCGGGTGAAACGCGGAGCGCCTTCCAGCTTTGATTTGTCCGCATCCGACACGAGCGTCTTGCGTTCCGGACTGAGCGTGAACGCGCTCGGCGGAACCGCCAGCAGATGGTCTCCGCGGCCAATCGATGGCGCGACAGACATGATCACGTACAGGACGCGCGCCTGCGACAGATCCACCATCAGGTTCTGGACCTGCCCCAGATTTTCATTCTGCACGTTTTCGACTTTCATCTTCATCACGTCACTGGTTTTGTGGACGTTGCCGAATTTACCCGAAGTTGCAAACCAGGCTTGCTGGCCGAAATGCGTATAGACGCTGCTGGCGAACTGTGCGTTGTGCAGATCCGCATTCCGGTCGAAGCTCGGCGCTGCATTCAATTTTGCTTCATCGCCCATGAACCGAAGCGATTTGTCGTCAGACCCTGGCGAGAGCGTTTGCGGCGCAACGGCTTTCATTCCGCCGCGACCCTGGAGGTTCACGATCCCGTAAATCACCCTGCCCGGTTCGAGATCAACGACCATGTCGCTCAGCTTGCCGAGAACGTCGCCATCCGAGGCGCGCAGGTTCATGCCGATAAGCTTCTTGGCTTCTTCGACGTTAGCGAAGTCGCCAATAGCCCGTCCCTGAATGCGTTCATTGCGTTCCCGGATTCGATCGTCGCGCGTGCGGTCGGCATCGCGGTCGCGTGAGATGCGGTCCTGTTGCTTGTCTTGGTACGCCCGCGAATTGTCTTCACGTCCCGTCGGTGTCAGCGGCACATCCCAATAGGGCTGCTTGCCGTAGTGTTGATACACCCGTGCCGCAAATCGCGGATCAGAGAGCTGCCGCCAAGTGTCCGCCGTGATCTGCGGAGCGTTGGCGAGCTTCTCCTTGTCAAGGTTAATCACCAGGCTTTTGTTGTCCGCCCCAAGCGTGAAGGCATTGGGAGGAATGGCGTATTGTTTATCGCCAGCGCCCAAAACACCGCCGGTGCCGAGGATTACAAACGCCACGCGGCCACCCGGCAGATCGATTCCGAGATTGGCGATATCACCAATCCCTTGATCCGAGGCGTTTTTCACGTTCATGCCCATCAGTTCGCTAGCTTTATGAGCGTTTTTAAAGGACCCGCCGCTCTTTTCCCACCAGGTTTGTTGCCCGAAATGCTGATGGATTCGCTTCACGAACTCTGCATCGGCCAACTGCTTCTCCTGATCTTTCGCAAAGCGAGGCGCCTCAAGCAGCTTTTGCTTGTCCGCGCTGACCGTCAGGCGAGTGCTCGACGACGTGAAGGCTCCCGGAGGAACCGCCGTTAGTTCGTCTCCAATTCCCAGGAAGCCTCCCGCGCCAACGATGGCGTACAAAACTCGACCCGATTCAAGGTCCACAACCACCTCCTTTAAGTCCCCAATCTTCTGGTTGTCCGGGCCCTGGATATCACGACTGATGAGTTCTTTCGCGTCGTCGATTTTACCCAGGTGCCTTGTCTCGGCGGCATTCGCTGACGTCCACGTCAGCAGGGCGGCCGCCGCAATCGCCCCATTCAGTACGAATGTCCGTTTCATCTTTATCTCCTCTTGGTTTGTGGTGGATTGGCGCGCCGTACGTGCAGCCCCGCAGCAGAAAGAGAATCAAAAGGACCCGGATCGAGACTCGCAATAACTACAGCAGAATCCCCCGACCTTTCCCGCCTGTAGGGTCTCTTTCTGTGCGCGTCTTCGCAACAGTTGCCGTAGGTCCGCTAAACCACCCTTTTTCCGTTTGATTCAATATTCCCCTGAAAAAAAAGTGTTGCCATGGGGTAAACGCCTGAGGGAAAGAAGCCCGCAAACAATAGGGGCGATATGAAACTCCGAACATCGGATCCCATTCGCCCCCGGTTTGATCGCAGGAGGAACTGCAGATCAAATTCTTGCTCCCACCCTGGCACTTTACAAGTAAACTGGGAACTGGGGTTTTACCCGCATCAGAAGGCCATGTGAACGCGGCCGAACACTACCTTTCCGCCGTTTTCGAGCAGCGGATTGGAGCCTGCGCCGCTAAAGTCGGTCTGCTCATAATTGAGCTGCAGCCTATGACCCTTGGCGATCTGCGGCCGGGGAGGGCGTGAGAACGCCTCTCACGGGCTGTGATTTGCGGAGCCACGGTCATTTGCCTGCGTAGATTTTGTCGAATACACCGCCGTCGCCGAAATGCGTCTTCTGTGCTTTCGCCCAGCCGCCGAACGTGTCGTCAATGGTGAACAGTTCGATTTTGGCGAACTGCTGCTCGAACTTTTTTGAAACGACCTCCGAGCGCGGGCGATAAAAGTGTCTCCCTGCGATCTCCTGCCCTTGCTCGCTGTAGAGAAAATCCAGGTAAGCCTTCGCCACAGCTTCGGTCTTCCTCTTTCGTACCACTTTGTCCACCACTGTCACGGGCGGTTCTGCCAGGATACTCACCGAAGGCGCCACGATTTGAACTTCCTTGCTTTCCTTGAGGGCAAGCAACGCCTCGTTCTCCCATGCCACCAGGACGTCGCCAATTTTGCGGTGCAGAAAAGTCGTCGTGGCGCCTCGTGCCCCGGTGTCGAGCACAGGCACGTTTTTGAAAAGCGCGGCCACGAACGCCTGGGCTTGTTGCTCGGACTTGTGCTTCTTCAGCGCGTATCCCCACGCAGCCAGATAATTCCAGCGCGCCCCGCCCGACGTCTTTGGATTCGGAGTGATGACCGAAACCCCTGGTTTGACCAGGTCATCCCAATCCTTGATGTGTTTTGGATTCCCCTTCCGCACCACAAAAATAATCGTCGAAGTGTACGGCGCGCTGTTGTGCGGCATACGCTTTTGCCAATCCGCAGGAATCAATTTTCCGTTTTGATACAGCGCATCGACATCATAGGCCAGCCCCAGCGTGACAACGTCGGCCTGCAATCCATCGATCACCGCGCGCGCTTGTTTGCCCGAGCCGCCGTGCGATTGCTTGACCGTCACCTTATCACCGGTTTTTTCCTGCCACTGTTTGCTGAAAGCGGCGTTGACCTCGTCGTAAAGTTCGCGCGTTGGGTCGTAGGATACGTTCAGGATGGTGACCTCCTTCGCGAACGCGCTCAGCGCCAGGCCGAGCCCCAAAATCAGACTGAATGTTCTCATATTGTTCTTGTTGCCCGAGCCGTCCGTCGAAACGCAGCGGCACACGCGGTTTCCGTTAACAGCAGTCTTCTGCTCAGTCACGTTCTGCTGAACAAGCAGCTTCTCGGTATCCGCGATCCTACTGGCGCGCGAGTCGTGAATGACGATTCACGAGGCCAAAACTCCGCTTTGTCAACCTGTTGCCGAACTACATGAACTACATCCAACCACTGGTACCGTTGCTTGATTCGCGCATGGGCTGAATATGGCAGAAAACATTAGCATGTCAATAGGCTAAGTAGGGATTGCTTGAAGCTTCTTAAATGCCTATGAGAACGCTACTTGCAGATACTGCTATTGTGCAGCGCTGGCCGTTCGGGCCACCCAGCGCGCTGTTCGTTCCATCACAGGAACCGACATCAGAATGCTGATGTGCCCGTGACGGTAACGCCACAAATGGGGCTTGCACCACGCCTGCCACAATTCCTCCACAGTCTCGCGCGGCGCGAACAGATCAAAATTAGACTGAATCAAGAGAATTCTCTGCGGGTCAAGGAGCGGTCGATAATGCAGAAGGTTCAACGGTTCGAGCGATAACGTCGCGTTGCCCAGACTCCGCCGGATCGCTTCGCAAAATTCGAGTTCCTTAATGGCGCGGTCCATGCGGTTCACCGGTGTCATTAGAACAGAAAAGCCGCTCCGCGGCTCATGACAAGCTAGCAATCCGGCCAGCCAGCCGCCGAGAGAGACACCCCAAAAACCGATGCGTGGCGAGCCTTGTTCCTCGAGCCATCCCAGTAGCGCCCGCGCATCAGCCAGTGCCTGTTGGGTGGCCTCAATCATCCGCACCAGGTCGTGCGAGATGAAATTGCGGATCGCATTGGGTGCCAATGGTCTGCGCTGGGCGTGGTAGGGCAGCTCGAACATTGCTGCGTTGACGCCCCAACGATTTAGCCGCCAGGCCAGGTAGGGAAATTGACGCCAATAGCCCAATTCACCGTTCCAGCCGTGGAGCAGAATGACAGAGGGTTTCTTGTGCCACTCTTTGCCGGCTCTATATAACTTGCCGTGGACGATCCGGTTTTCCGGTTCGCGCGACTCCGCCGGGGAGCTGAACTGAAAATCGTGCTTCGTGCGAAAGCTCAAGTCACGCACAGAGGATGCCGGTGCTCGAAACAGATCCGGATCTCTGAGGAGTCTCTCAGCCGCGGCCGCATCGCCGCACTCATCCACGATTTCCACCGAGGCGGTGGCGCTGCGAATCGCGAGCCGATCCAGCGGCCGAGTCAAAAATCCGAACATGTCACAACTATACCGCGAGTGCACATAACGAGATCACTCTTCCGCAGCGTCCACCATTTCACGGATCGTCTTCTTGAACCTGTCAATGCCTTCATCGAACGCGGCAGCGATTGGCAGGACCGGCGTCTTGCGGATCTTGCGCTTGAACTTCTTCAAATTCTCCTCCGCGACGGGCTCATCCATTTTGTTCGCGACTACCAGGCAAGGGCGCTTCAGCAAAGTTTCGTCGTAAAGGCCAAGTTCGTTCAGAAGTCGATGGTAATCGTCCCACGGCGCGCGGCCATCCGCGCCCGCCATATCGAGCAGGATCACGAGTATCTTACACCGCTCGATGTGGCGCAGGAATGAATGGCCGAGGCCGACATTGCGATGGGCACCTTCAATCAAGCCCGGCACGTCGCACACCGTCAATCGGCGATAATCCGGATACTCCACGATCCCAACCTGCGGATGTAATGTGGTGAACGGGTAGGGCGCAATTTTCGGCCGAGCCTTTGAAATCGCCGAGAGCAGCGTTGATTTGCCCGCGTTCGGATATCCGACCAGCCCCACTTCCGCGATGATGCGCAGTTCGAGAAGGAACTCCCCTTCCTCACCGGGTTCGCCCGGCTGGGCAAAGCGGGGTGTCTGGCGCGTTGCCGTCGCAAAATTCCGATTACCCAGTCCCCCGCGACCTCCCTTGCACAATGTGAACCGCTGTCCGTGTGTCGTCAGGTCGGTCATCCGCTGGCCCTTTTCTGCGCGACGGGTTGCCGATGATCCCTCCTCCTCGGAAGGAAGGTCGATCTCCATCGCGCGGGCACTGCCGGAATGGCGAATCACCGGGCGCGTCGAGGCCGTGGACATCAGCATCGGCTCCGACCGTTCGCCAGGACTTGGCGCGGAGGTTGCGGCGTCAAGCTTCCACACCAGCGTGCCGCACGGCACCTTCACGATGAGGTCCTTGCCAGCGGGTCCGTCCATGCCTTTGCCCAGTCCGGCCTTTCCACTTTCTGCGATGAGCCGGGGTTGATAGAATTGTGCAATCAGATTGTTCAAATCGTGATCGGCCTGCAGGATCACATCGCCGCCACGCCCGCCATTGCCGCCGCTCGGCCCGCCTTTGGGCACGAACGCCTCGCGGTGGAATGCGACCGCGCCCTTGCCGCCGTGTCCGGCCCGCGCAAACACCTTGATCTCGTCAACAAACATCCTCTTGCTTCCGATCGCTGCCCCGAAATGTGCCCGGCGCCAACAAAAATGGCGAGGCCGTATGGACCTCGCCCTAAGCTTGCTGCCGCTGAAGCTAATTGTTCGCGGGTTGCGCCGGCGGAGACGGAACCACGTTCACGCGCCGACTCTCTTTGTCAAAAGTCAC
>JAKEEH010000144.1 GCA_022616725.1 Limisphaerales bacterium
CGTTATCGCCGTTTGCAGCGTCACCGTGCCCTTTATTGCATTGGTGCTCACAAGCCCGGACCGATTCACTGTCACGCTGATATTTGACGTTCCAAGCGGCGCAAGCGTTCCGCTCGCGATTGGAATGGTGAGCCATGGCAGGTTCTCTGCCAACTGCCACGTCAATGGCGCGGTCCCCGTATTGCGCAATTCAAAAGAGCCCTGGTTGGTTTCTGCTTCGATTCCGACAGCGCGTGTGGACACGCGAACTCCAGGCATAGAGACTTCCAGCAATGAAGCGTCGTCAAAATTCACGACCGAAATTCCATTGCTCGTCTCCGGTTTTCGCAAATATGTCGTAAATCGCACTGTTGCGGTCGTTTCAGGCGCAGGCTCAGTAGTCAAGGCAATCGGCGTCCAGTTGGTGGTCGGCGCTGCTAAGGTGGCGCTCTGGAATGACGCCAGAACAGTGTTCGAGGCATTCAGGAACAAAATGCGAAAATACGCTTCAGACCCGGGCACCCAGGGCTCGCCCGGGGGCGTGCGCAAATACGCGCTGGCCCGAAACGCCGTGCCTGGGCTGGCGCTCACTTGCTGGCGGATTGCGGACCACAATTCATTCGTCGCGCTGCCTGTGAACTGCCAAAGCACGTTGTCCGTTTCGCCCACCGGACGGATCGCCACCGCGCCGCCTTCGCCCAGCCACGACCCGATCCAATTCGTGGGGAACGGACCGAGCGGCGGTCGCTGGTAAATCTGCTCATAACTCGTGTTTGATAAATACTCCCGAGGGTCGTGCAGTGAGCACTCGTCAAAGTTGACGATGCTCACGCCATCGCTCGTGCTCGGCTTCGCGAGCGAACAGACAAACCGCGCGCGCGTCGTCCCGTTCGGGGCAGGCGCAGTTATGACCTCGAATCGCGTCCAATTTGTGTCCGGAGCGCTCAATGCCGCACTCTGCGCCGCCGCGAGTACGTTCGTTCCGTTTCCAAGAAATTCTACTCGAATACTCGCCTGCGCCCCGCTTAGCCACGGCTCGCCCGGCGGAGTTCGGAGGTAAGCGCTGGCTGTAAATACCGCGCCCGTGTACGCGCTCACTTCCTGAAATGGCGCCACCCACCATTGCTCCCTTTCAAATCCCGTGAAAACCCATAACCCGTTCGTGCGGACCGCGTCACCAGACCGCGCGGCGGTGGTCGTGCAGATAGCTTGTGCACCTGGTCCCGCCGACGCGGGCGTCCAAAAACCCGAAGTCGGAAATGTTCCATCTGGAACACTCAATTCAAAACCTCCATCCAGCAATTTTTCCTCTCCGTGCGCCGCCGCGCACAAAAGGAGCGAGCCAACCGCCAAGGCATGGATGGGCTTCACGTGCCAGACCATATCACATCACGGCACCCCCTTGAATCACAAAGAGTCCCGTCTTTGCAATCATGGGACGCAAGAGGCGTGGCATCGCGCTTCAGCGATTTCTAACAAAATGTTCCGAACGCGACGAAGGAGGTTGATTTTCCCTCCGTTGTAATCAAATGTAAGTAGAGCATCTGATTTTGCTCGCGCGACGCCGCCCCTGCGCTGCGCGGGTTTTTTGAATCGAAGGGCGACGGAAAGCGTCTATGTGCAAGTAGTTGCGACCACTCTAAATTATGACCATTGAAACAGTATCGTTCAAGAGACGGACGGCTCGCGCGGCGGGCTTCACACTGATCGAAATACTTCTTGTCATTGTCATCATCCTGCTGCTGGCGGGTGCGCTGGTGATTTTCGTGCTGCCGCAACAGGAAGGCGCGGAGAAGAATACGACCAAACTATTGCTGAGCCAGGTGAGCACGGCGTTGGATACCTATCGCCTCCAGATGGGACATTATCCGAAGGACGAAGAAGGGGGACTGGATGCGTTGATGGTCAAACCGAGTTTTGAGAATGAGCGAACTGGGGAACGATGGAAGGGGCCTTACCTCAAGCCAGGCGTCAAGCTGGAAGATCCCTGGGGCAACAAGCTGCGCTATGAAGTGGTTGACCGCGCGGCCAGCGACAACAAAACAGCTTTGCCATATAAGCTTTATTCCCTCGGACCGGACGGCCAGCCGGATACTGATGACGACATTCGCGTCAGCACGGAAACCGATACCAGCGGCTCGGCCTCAAGTCAGGATCAGTAACGGGTTTCGGTATGAAGACCACGGCAGCTCTGGCAGGACGGAGCGCCGTCGGCGGTTTTACACTGATCGAGTTGCTCCTCACGCTCGTTTTGGTGTTGCTGCTGCTCGGCGCGGTTGTGATTAACTTCACGTCTTTGCAAGAGGGAGTGCAGTTGGACGAAGGCGCGGAGCAGCTTGAGACAGTGATTCGATACGCACGCGCGCATGCCGCGAATACCGGCTGCAAGGTGCAACTGAGTTTTGAGGAACTGGTGGAGGATGGGTTCGCCGTGCCGCTCGGCAATGTGTTCGTCCGCTGGGAACCAGATCCGTTGAGTCGTCCCGGTGAATTTCAACCGTTGTTGGAAGTCGCGCCATTGCTGGAAAGCATGCTGCGACTTGTGGAGGTTCAGGACGTTCAGCCGGTCGGGGCTGGCGGAATGGCGATCTCGAGCTTCGGCGCGGACGTGCCGGAGCCCGGGGGAGCCCGAGACGACGCGCAGTTGGCAGGGTTCGCTCCGATTACGTTTTATCCGGACGGTTCCAGCGATTCAGCAGAGATTATTTTGACGACGCGGGAAAGCGAAGATGGGCGGCGCATGGCGCTGCGGATTCTGGGGGCCACAGGAAGCATCAAAAAGGAGCCTGTTTTGCCGGACGTGCCTCTTGAAACCGCGCAGAAAACTGGAGGGAAGATTGCGAATTGATACGCGATATCACAAGGGCGCGGTATTGCTGGAAGTCGTGTTGGCGATCGTCCTGTTTGCTGCTGCCGCGGCCGTGGTCGGCATAGGGCTGAAAGCCGCAATGGACGGGACCGAGCGGGTGCGTTTGAGCACGCACGGCGGGAACCTGGCGGTGACTGTAATGTCCGAATTGCAGATGGGGTTGCGATCGCTTGCCGACACCGGACCGGAGGCTTTTGGACCGCCCTTTGCGGGGTGGAGCTGGGAAATTGTGGGCGCGCCATGGAGCCAAAACGAAGGCGCGAGGGGAGGATTGACTCATGTGGAGGTGATTGTCCGTCATGAGCCCACCGAATTTGTGCATCGGCTGGCGCAAGTGATCAGGGTGGAGCCGCCGCGGGTCGAAAGTGTCACGGAACCTGCTCCGCTTGTGCCATGAGAGTCTGGTGCGTCACACAATCAAAACCGGCAAGGGGCCAGCCCTGCCGGCATTTCCCGTGTCCGGTTAGAGAATCGGTGAACGGACCTCGCCGCGCCCTGCTGGCTTTCACAATGATTGAAGTGCTGCTTGCAGTTGGGATCATCGCCGGGTTGCTGGTAGTGGTGCTGTTCTTCTATCAACAAGCCGCGCAGTTACGGACGGAATTATTGCTGGACGCTGAGCGCAGCGCCGCGGCACGGCTGTTGATGGACCGCGTGACCGGAGAATTGCGTACGGCCCGGACGCACAGTTATTACGCAACACCGATGGCGGGGGGGGCCGACTACATCCAATTCATCACGACCGATCTTCCGTCGCAGGCCAACTGGAGCGGTGAGCGGTTCGGACGAATCACACGCCCGGAGACCGATTTGAAGTTCGTTCGCTACGGACTGGAGGTGTCAGCCGAAGACACGAACGTCGTCGGGCTCACGCGTACCGAGGAACCGCTGGTCGAGTTTCGTACCGTGGCGGCAACTTCGGCGGTGCTGCAGGCGACCGAAACGAATCGAACCAGTGCCCTTGTGATCACGGACCAGTTCCGATTCGTGTGGTTTCGCTATTGGGATGGCTACGGCTGGGTTGAAGAGTGGAATCATACGGCGCTTCCGAGGGGCATCGAAGTAAGCCTTGGAGCCGAAGCGCTGCCGCCCGAGACGGAACCCGCGGAGTATCCGTACGAGGTGTTTCGGCGGGTGATCTACCTGCCGAATAGCGCGCCCGTGGAGGAAGATCCATTTTTTGATTTATTAGACCCGGCTCCGAAAACAGCGGAGGTGCGTCGATGAAGATACGGATGAAAAATGAGAGGGGCCTTGACTTACGAAAGACGCCTTTGGACGACTCCCTCACCAGTTCCGGGTTCGTCCTCATAGCCGTGCTCATCGTTATAATGCTGGCCTCAATGGTTGCGATCAGTTTGCTGTTTCGTGTGCGAGCCGAAGATACCGCGAGCGCTGCAGGGAGTGGCGCTGAACAGGCGACGGCCGCAGCCATGAGCGGCGCTCAGGAGGCGATGCGCATCGCAGCCGACGTGCTTGCGGGTTCAACGGAGTGGCGCAACAATCCGGGGCTGTTCAAGGATCGCTTATTCCACGATGATGGCATCGACAAATGGTATTTCACAGTCTTCTCACCGGCCGAAGGCGAGGAGAGGGGAACTGTGCGTTTCGGTCTGACCGATGAAGCAAGCAGGTTGAACATAAACGAAGCCGGTGAAGCAATGATGGCCCGCTTGCCGGGATTGACCCCGTCACAGGCGCAGGCTCTGTGGGATTTTCGTGATGCTGATTCGACGGCTCGACCCGAAGGAGCGGAACAGGAGTACTACGATACCTTGCCGACGCCATATATGGTCCGGAACGGCCCGCTGGCATCCCTCGACGAATTGCTTTTGGTCCGGGGTTTTTCGCGATCGTTGGTTTATGGCGAAGACGCGAACCAGAATTTTGTTCTTGATCCGAACGAAGATGACGGACCGACCCTCTTTCCACCCGATAATGGCGATGGGCGCCTCGATAGTGGGTTGCGCGGGCTTCTGACCGTTTATTCGTATGACCGCAACGTGGATAATGATGGCGTGCCACGCGGGAACATGAACGATCCCACTGCGCGGCTCTATACGAACGACCTTCCGGAGGCGGTGCTGCAGTACATTTCCGCTCTGCGGAGCAACAAGGTCGAGCTGATGGACGTCTCGGAGTTGCTCGAAGCGCGCGCCACATTCAAAGACGCGAAAGGCAAAGAAGTCGAGCTGCAGTCCGGCGTGGGCAAAGAGGAGCTGCCGTTGATACTGGATCGCTTCACGACTACACGGGACGAGAAGCTACCAGGCTTGATCAATATCAATACTGCATCGGCGGCGGTGTTGCAGACTCTCCCGGGGCTGCCCGAAGGAGTCGCCGAGGCGATTGTCGTATCGCGCCGCGGTCTGACACCCGATAAATTGAGAACGCCGGCCTGGCTTTACCAGGAGGGTCTCGCGTCGGCAGCAGTGTTCAAGATCATTGCGCCGTTTATCTCAACCAGAAGTTGGCAATTCACGTTTCAGGTCATAGGATACGGCCTGCCTTCGGGCCGGTACCGGGTTTGGGAGATGGCCATCGATGTGGCAGGCCGGGCGCCGACCGTCACGTATATGCGCGATATAACGCGGCGCGGACTTCCCTACCGGATCACAGCGGGAGATACGGGCACTGCACCGAGCGGCATGCGTAAAGATGTCTGAACCGAAGAACATCATTCCGTTGCCCATGGCGAAGTTGCAGAGATTTCGTAAGCGCTTTCGCATGCGCAAGCCGGGACAGGTTACCGCGCTGGACGTGGATGGAACGGTGCTGCGCATTGCTCAGGCGGAGCTGCGCGGCGACCGGGCGCTGGTCACGCGCGTCGATGCCGTGCCGCTCAATGTGACGGCGGAGGATCGGGCGGACGCAGAAGCGCTCGGGAAGGCGATTCGCGCGTCGCTGGACTCGGCTCGGATCAAGCCGGCATTTGTCGTGATGGGCGTGCCGCGGGCGCAAGTGATTTTGCGGACGCTCTCATTGCCGGCCAGCGACGATCTTTCCGAACTCGCAGCCATGGTCCACTTACAAGTCGGACGGGAACTCCCGTTCCGGAAAGAGGAAGCGGCGATCGATTTCGGCATCAGGCCGCAGGCGTCCGTGACGCCACTATCTGAGAGTGCTCAGCCCGACGCAGTTGAACAGACACCTTCCGCACCGAAAATCGAGGCGCTCGTAGCAGTGGTGCAGCGCGAGGTAGTGGAGTTTTATCGTCAGGTTGCGACTGCAGCGGGATTAAAACTCGCGGCGTTGGGCCTATTGTCTCATGCCCATGCGCGGGCCCTCGAAGAGAGCCACCATGGTTCGGCGGGCGAAGGAGTGGCTCTGGTATCGCTGCGGCCCGCCGAGGCGGTCGTTGACGTGATAGCAAACCGGTCCCTGCTGTTCAGCCGGGGAGCCGCGATCGTCGCTCCTCACGAAGAAGCCGCGGCGGCGAACCCTGAACCGGAGCGGCAGCCGGCGCCGGACGCGGAAGCTGCTGCTCCGGCGGGAGGTTTTGACTTTGTTGACGCGGTTACGATCGAGGTTGTCCGCAGCTTGCACAGCTATGGCGGGATGGAGCCCGGTAACGTGATTGGCCGTATTGTAGTCACCGGCGCGACAGGCCAGGAGCCCGCTGTTGTCGATGCTTTGGCGAAGCGGCTCAATTGCCCGGTTAGTTTGCTGGATTTGGCCAGCGACCTGAAGCTGCCCACCGGCAATCGCGAGCAGATTTCTGGCGCATTATCCACCCTTGGGCTTGCCCTCGGGATCAATGATCCGGAGGGGCTGCCATTTGACTTTCTGAATCCCAAGCGGCCGCCGGTGCGACGGGATATGCGCCGGATTCGAATGCTGGCCGGAGCCGCGGCGGCGGTTTTGCTTTTATTTGGGGCGATCGGCCTTCGCGCGCAACTGATCAACAAGCGTCTGGCGGTGCAACGGAAGGCGCAGGAGGAATTGACGGCCGCGAGAAAGCTGCAGCCGCTCTATAAGCAGATGCGAGGCCAGCACACAACGATTGACGAGTGGCTGAAAGAAGGACAGAACTGGCTGCAGCATTACATATATCTGAGCGGGATTCTCCCAGGGCCGGAAGAAATTTACGTGACCTCGCTGACAGTGAGCGGGCAAGGCACGATTCGCCTTTCGGTCCAGGCCAAAAGCGGTGAGATCCTTGCCCGGCTCGACAAGCAGTTGCGCGCTGCGGGTTACGACGTCAAGCCGCAGGCCATTACTCCAGGTAGCGACAAACATGGATACGACTTTCGGTCGAGTGTCGAATTGGTCGTTCCGCCGAAAATGAAAATCGACGTCTCCAAAGTGAAAGTGCCCGGCCGGCCCGCGGACGACGCCTCGCTGGATGCGTCCAAGCCAACGGCAGGTTTGCGACGTGCGATCACTGTCGCAACGACCGGAGGTAACCGGTGACACGCCGTGAGAAAATCCTGGCGGGTGTTGTGGGAACCTTTGTGGCCATGGCTGCTCTGGGGTTGGGCGCGCACACTCTGGTTATCAAACCGATCCGCCAGGTCGATAAGAAAACCGCTACGCTTAGAGATCAGTTGGCCAAAGTGCACGCGGATCGCCGCGCTTTCTTTATTGCCGAAGAAGGGGTAAAGAAGACGACGCAGCACTCGTTCGACATCGACATCGACAAAGCCAGTGCCAAATCCGCTGAGCTGTTGACGCAACAGATCCTGCGGGCGGGTTTGCCCGAGATGGAGTTCACCAGACTGCCATTCGGCCCCCGCAAGTTGCGAGGCGCGCAGGAGATCGGCTGGAACATACAGGGGGATGGGCGGCTCGATCAGACTGTCAATTTATTATTTCTTCTAGACGCCGATCCGCATTTGCATCGCGTGGATGGCCTGACCATCGCGGCCGGAGATTTGCCCGGAATGGTCCGCGTACGCTTTCGTTACGCGACGCTTGTCATCGACCCCGCTCCCGAAGTGGAGCCGACTTCTCTGCAAGCCAAAGTTTCCCTGGACTCGGCTGAGCGTCGCATCTTCGACGGCATCGTGCAGCGAGACATCCTGCGCCCCTACATTAAACGCCCGCCGACACCGGGGAGCGCGCCAGGATCCGCCCCGGCGGCAACGCCGGGCGCGCCGCCCGGACCTGAATCGTTGCGAATTGTTTCGCTTTCAGAATGGCTCGGCGAACCCGAAGTCCATGTTCGCGATCTCGCTAACCAGCGAACATTGCGCTTTAAGCCAGGCGATGAACTGGCGGGCGGAACGATTGCGATGGTTGATTACCGCACTATGCCAAAAGCTGGCAGTGATCTGTTACAGGCGTTCAGTCGGGTTATCGTGCGCGTTGGCACTGAGTATTGGGCCATCGAAGTCGGCAAAACCCTTGCGCAGAAGTATCGGCTCAATCCGGACCAGTTGCCGGATTCGCTGGCGCGTCTGGAGGCCGCGAAGACCGGCGGTCAGTGATTGGAAGCGCGACTGCCGTTGAGCCCTGGCTTCGCGCCGAAACATTTTGTCCAGAATTACAGGTCGGCAGTCGTCAAAACTAAGTCAGAATGAAGAAGCAACACCTCCCATCTATTGGTGCGTTGAGCGCTTTCATAACCCTTGCCGGGTTTGTGTACGCACAAAACGCCACTAACTCCGCAGCGCAAACCAACGCCGCCAAACCCGCCGCCGCGACGAATGCCCCTGCGGCAAATGCGCGCAACATCCGCTTCCAGTTCGACGGCATCCCTTATGCCGATGTCGTAGAGCGGTTCGCCCAAATGGTCGGCAAGCCACTCGTCGCCAACACGAACATACAGGGCACCCTCTCTTACAACGACCCCAGACCCTACACCTATGCCGAGGCGCTCGACGTGCTGAACGTCATCCTCTCGATGAAGGACCTCATGTTGGTCGAGTCAGGAAATTACTTGCAGTTGGTCCCGTTCAAACAGCTCCCGCAAATGCCGCTGAAAATCTTGCGCGGAACCGATCGCACCGGCGACGTTCGCCCGGGCGAGGCCGTCACAGTTTTGCTCGAGCTCAAAAACCTCGACGCCAAGGAAGTCGCCGACTCGATCGTCCCGATGCTGTCCAACGCCGGTTCGGTTGCTCCGCTGTCGCGCGGCCGGGGGCTGATCCTCACAGACCGCCTGCAGAACATCGAGCGAATCAAATTCCTTATTGCACAGATCGATACCGAGTCGAGCGCACAACGCCAAATGAAGACGTTCACGCTGTTGCACTCGTCGGGGGCAGTGGTGGCGGATTTGATCAATCGGACTTTCGGGTTGGCGACGGCGCCGAAGCGTACGCAGTACAACTCCAACACCAAACAGCTTGATACATTACCTCCGGACCCAGCCGATTACGTAACCGCTGTTTACGATGATGCTTCGCGCACGTTGGTGCTCTTCGGTCCTGCGGAACGTATCAGTCTGGCGGAGGATTTGATTTCGCGTTTCGAGGACAAGGAGGGTCCGCAAGCGGGCGACGTTCGGATCTATTTTCCGGAGACCATCAAGGCCGATGAATTGGCGACGATGATCCGGCAAGCCGTTCCCGGAGTCGCAGCGCCGAATGAAACCGCGGCTTCGGCGGCCACCAAGGCGCGCGTCATCGCTGATGCGGCGCAAAACCGGCTGATTGTCGCTGCCCCGATTGGCGCCCAACTCGATGAGATCGAAAGGTTGATCAACAAGGTTGACAGGCCGATTCACGGCCCAGGCGTGCTCGCGCAACCCACGAAATCTCAGACTGTACAAATCACGAAGGTTTTTCGTCCGCGCGCGTCGGAGCCGGCGGCGGTGGCGAAGATTTTGACCGAAGCTCTCTCGAAGCGCTCCACTACAGGCCTGATGGTGCCAACAGCCAATGTTTCGGTGGAACCTGGAAGCCAAAGCGTTGTCGTCACCGGTTCGCCCGGCGACGTGCAAACCGCCATTGATATCGTTACCCAACTGGAGACCGGTTCGACCATGCCCGTGCCGCAGAAGACTAAATTCATCGACGTCGGCACCGTTGCGGAGGCGAAACGCCTATTGCCGCTGGTCGAGCAAATCTACCGCAGCCAGGTGACTGACAGCCTGAGCGGCCAGGTCGCCCACGCCAAAATCATGGCGGACTCTGAGGCGGGCCGGTTGATCGTTACCGCCAGCGACGATCATCTCAAACGGATCGAGTCCATCGTGGCGCAAGTACGCGCTGACAAACCCAAGCGTGATGCGCGCACCTTGCGGATCGTCGCGCTAAAGCACCTTCGCGCAGACGCCGCCGTCGCCAGCATCGGCAGTCTCGTCGCTGAACGCATGAACGACCGCCGCTTTGAGGACACGCCGAAGCCATCGCTGGTTTCGGATGCGATCAACAATCGCCTTCTGGTCACGGCCACTGAGGAGCAGTTCAAGGAAATCCAACAGGTTGTGCAGATCGTTGATGTCGCGCCGGAGGCGGCAAAGCGTGAAATGGCCGTGTTCCAAGTCCAGTCAAAGTCAGCCGCTGAGCTGATCACTCTCGTCTCGCAACTCATGTCCCAACTCGGCGAAGAGCAAAGTAACCCGCACCTCGCCCCGAAGTTAATTGCCGACCCGTCGGGGAAGCAGATCATCGCCTTAGCCACATCGAACGACTTGGCGCGCGTGCGCTCGCTCGTGCAGCAGCTTGATACCGCAACGGCAGTGGCGGCGACCCGTCAGTTCAAGGGAGTGGAACTCTTTGGCCGCACCGCGACCGAACTGACGCCGCTGATCCAACAGCTTTACAGCGAGCAGATCAAAGGGCTGCCTGAGCCGGCCGGCGGCGCGGCCACGCTGATCGCCGAAGCCAAAAACAACCGCATCATGGTCAGCGGTTCCGATAAGGAGATCGCGCGCGTCGAAGCCATTATTCGCCAACTCGATCCGCCACAAACCAAAGCAACCAGAGAAGAGACGCGCGTGATCCGATTGAAAACTGGCGTCGCGACCGAACTGGCCGGCCTTGTCGAAAAAAGCGTCAACGCCCAGTCACAACAGGTGCGCGTGCTCGTCGATGCGCGCAGCAACAGCCTTGTCGTCAATGGTGAACCGACGGCTGTGGATGCCGCCGCGCAGATCATTCAGCAACTCGACACCCGCTCGGATGTCGGGCCACGCGAAATGCGCATTATCGATTTGCGCTCCGGGGACGCCACAACGCTGGCGCCCATGGTCACAAGCCTGTTTACGGACATGACCCGTGAGCAGCGCGGCCCGGATTACGTCCCGCAAACCAAAGTGGTCCCGGACGCTGGCGCGAACCGCTTGATCGTCACCGGCTCGCGCGACGAGATTAACCAGGTCTCGAAGCTGGTCCAGCAGTTGGACCAAACGCCAGAACAATCGGGCAGCGCGCGCGTGTTCAAACTTCAGATGGCCAGCGCGGCCACTCTGGCGCCGATCGTCTCCAACGCGATGCTCCGCTTTGACGCGCGTGGCCAGGCCGTGCGCAAAGTGACCGTCTCGGCCGATGACAAGTCGAACAGCCTTATCGTTACCGGCGGACGGACGGATGTGCAGGACGCGGCTGTCATCATTGGCCGGCTCGATGGCGAATCCGACGGCTCATTCACCGAAGAAGCGCGCGACCTGCGCATCATCCAGGTCAACACCAGCGATCCCGACCAGCTCGCCGGTTTGGCCATGCGCGTTTTCGCCGCGCAGAATCTGGGGCGCAACGTCACCAATACGCTCAGCATCACCCCGGAACCTTCCGGCAAGCGCCTCATCGTCTTGGCGCCAAAGTCGATGCTCGGGCAGGTCGAGCAGGTCGTCATGTCCCTTGACCAACCCGCCGACGAGGCTGCGCGCGAGCTGCATTCAGTCGAACTCAAAAACTCGACCGCCCAGGAGATCTTCCCAACCGTGAATCGTATTTACGGGGAGCAGGCGGCCGGCAAAACTATTAAACCCGCTTCTATTTACCCCGATGCTTCAGGCTCGCGTCTCACCGTTTGGGGTACGAAGGATCAGGCCGCCAGCATTCGGCAGATCGTCAGCACGCTCGAGAGCCAGAGCCGCGCACCCCGCGAAACCAAAGTCTTTGAATTGGGCAAACTTGCCGACGCCCAGCGCCTCATGCCTCTGGCGCAACAACTCTACCGCGACCAGTTTGCCAACAATCCCGGCACCGGCGCCGCCGACGCTCAGTTCATCAGTGATAACCGGACGGGCCGCGTGATCGTCTCCGGCCGCCAGGACCACCTCAAATCAATTGACGAAATTTTTAATCGCCTCCTTTCCGGCACCACAACCAACCATGCCGCGCGCGAGACGCGCAGTTTCGATATCGGCACGGCCGCGGACGTGCAGCGCCTCCTGCCATTAATTCAGCAGCTCTATCAGGACCAATGGAAGGACCGTCTCGACGCCGATCCAGCCGATGCCCAGATCGTCGGTGACGCGCGTGCCGGCCGCATCATCGTGAGCGGCAAACCCGAGCATCTGAAACAAATCGAGACCATCATTCAACAATTGGGGACCGGCAAAGCCAAACCGGTCACTGAGGCGCGGGCCACGCGTGTTTATGATCTCACGACCGCGAACGCCATGGAATTGGCCACCACCGTCCGTACGCTTTACACCGAAGAAGCCAAAATTCGTCTTGGCACCCTCCCGCCCGAGACGCTTATTTTGCCCGACGCTTCCGCCAACCGGCTCATTGTGTCCGGCGACTCCTCTGAACTTGCTGCTATCGAGGACATCGTCCAAAAGCTCGATAAGGTTAGCGCCCAGAGCGCGTCCACTCGCGTCTTCAAACTCAAATCCGCCGATCCTGAGAAGGTGATGGAAATCCTCTCGGGTGCCCTCGTGCGTTATGACGCCTATGGCCGGCAACAGAAGCGCGTCAGCGTGAGCGTCGATGCCAAAACGCGGACAATTATCGCGACGGGTGACCCGAAGGACCTCCAGGGCGCCTCGGTCATTATCGAACAACTCGATACTTCGCTGGGCTCGCAACCCGAGCGCAAGATGAAGGTAGTTTCGGTAGCTGCAGGCAGGGTCAACGACCTCGGCTCGAAGCTGCGCCAACTCTATAACGACCAAATGAAAAGCCATCCCGATTTGGGCACCGCCGATGCGCTCATCATGGAAGATGCTTCGAGCAATCAATTCATTCTCGCCGCGAACGAAGGCCAACTGAAATTGCTGGAACAAATCCTGGCCGATCTCCAAAGCGCTCAAGCGAGCCAGCCCGCGCGCGACTCACGCATTTACGACCTGACAACCGCTTCCGCAATCGAACTCGCCACCACCGTCCGCACTCTCTACCAGGAGCAATCGAAAAATCGCGCCGGCGTCCAACCCGCCGACGCCTTGATCATGCCTGATGCGGGTGCGAATCGGCTCGTTGTTTCGGCCGCGACGAATGAACTCGACGTCATCGAGGAGATTGTCAAGAAACTTGATAAAGTCAGCGCGCAAAGCGCCTCCACTCGTGTCTTTAAACTCAAATCCGCCGAGCCGGATAAAGTCATGGAGATTCTCTCCACTGCGCTTGTCCGTTACGACGCCTATGGACGGCCGCAGAAGCGCACCAGTGTGGTGGTGGACGCGAAAACGCGAACACTTATTGCCACCGGCGATCCCAAGGAACTCCAGGCGGCGTCGGTTATTATCGAACAGATTGACTCGCTCGGCTCGCAAGCCGAACGTAAAATGAAAGTTGTGCCCGTTAAAACCGGTCGGGCCGCCGAGTTCGCCGCCAGGCTCCGCCAGCTTTATCAGGACCAGGCGAAAGGACTCACCGAGCTGTCCACCGCCGACATTCTCATTCTCGACGACGCGGTTAGCAACCAACTCGTCTTGACCGGAGACGACGCGCAGCTTGCTTTGCTGGATCGGATTATCGGCCAGCTTCAGGAACACGCCGCGAAACAGGCCCCCCGAGAATCCAAAGTGTTTGACATCGGTCTTGCCGACGAAGTCACTCGGCTTCAGCC
>JAKEEH010000014.1 GCA_022616725.1 Limisphaerales bacterium
CGCGACCGACATTGTCGGCCAAATCACGGTTGATATGTAATTGCAGGTTCTCATCGAATCCAGCAGACGTATATACGATAAACAGGGTTACGTCAAATCTTTTCGCAATAATTCGCCAACAATTCGTTGAACTAAACTCGCAGATTGCTCCACATCGGAGTGCATTGGTCCTTCATCGGTGAACCAGCGAATGACATCCAGCGAAACTCATGCGCGAAAGCCGAGTTGACAAGCGGGGACGGCGGGCCTAGCCATTTGGCCACATGGATGAGTTGACCGATATTCAGCGCCGGGTTTTCGATTGAAGAATTGCTCTGTCCGTCAACTCACACAAAAGTGTTCGATACAAATGTATAGGTTGTAATTGCGTGTAAGCTGCTGAAACGACGGGTTTCGGGGAATTTGGCGCGGTTCCAATTTGCACGAAATGTCTTTTGCTGGAATCTCTTCGGTGCAACGAGAGCGTTTTCGTTCGAGGTCGCTGCTTCATCGCACAACCACGGCAGCATTAGCTGTCTTTGTCGAGATCGCCTCTCGAACGAAGAAAAAGCACAACGATTTTGGGCCTGAGCAGGGTGATCGGATGAGTGGCGGGAAGAGGTTAGCAAGTTTAGTTCGCGGTCGTCTGCTTGAAGGTGGAGGGTTGTTTCACCTTCCAGCGTAAAGACGCCCGAGCCGTCCGTTTCAAATATTACGACGTGGACTTGGCCCGCCTAGATGTGAATTCGCTCCTGGCTCGAGTTACTTCGTTTCCTTAGTAGCGAGCCGCGCGGCGAGGGCTTTCAGGTCGTGCTTCTTAAGAACGCCTTCGATGAGGTCGGGCAATTTATTGGGCGTGCAGCCGAAGCAGGGCACGCCGAACTCGGAGATTTTCTTCGCAAGGTTCTGGTCGAAGGTTGGGACGCCGCTGTCTGACAGGGCGAGGAGGCAAACCACGCGGACACCGGATGCGACCATGTCTTTGAGGCGGCGGACGAGTTGTGCCTGGTTGCCTCCCTCGAAGAGATCGGTAATGAGGAAGAAGACTGTTTGCGCCGGGTCGGTGACAAACTTTTCGCAGTAGGCGATGGCTTTGTTGATGTCGGTGCCGCCGCCCAATTGGACGCCAAAGATCATGTCCACCGGGTCGGTGCCGCATTCTTCGGTGAGGTCCACGACCCCGGTATCGAAGGCGACGACGCGGGTGTTCAAGGCGGGCAATGAGGCGAAGATGGAACCGGTGACCGACCCATAAACGACCGACTCAGCCATCGAGCCACTCTGGTCCATGCAAACGATCACGGTCCAGTTGTTGGAGCGCTGAGCACGCGAGTAAAAGTAAACCTTCTCGGGGACAATGGTGCCAAGGGAGGGTTGAAAGTTCTTGAGGTTACGGCTAATGGTCCATTTCCAGTCAATGGATGGGGCGTGGGGAATGGGCGAATGTTCCTTGCGGTTGAGCGCGCCGAGGACAGCCTGGCGGATGCGTTGTTCGAGGAGGCGCTTGATTTTTTTCCACGACGGCGCGGACGACCATGCGCGCGGTTTCCTTGGTGCGCTCGGGAATCCGGCCCTTCAACGACATGAGGGTGCCGACGAGTTGCGGGTTCGGTTCGACGTTCTTGAGCATCTCCGGCTCGAACAGAAGCTGGGTCAACCCCTTGCGCTCGATAGCGTCGTTCTGGGTGACGGTGACAACGTCTTCCTTGAAATAGTTGCGAATGTCGCCCAGCCATTTGGCAAGGTTCGGAGCAGACGGACCGAGGCCGGCGCTGCGCGGGCCGCCGCGTGGGCGCTGGTTGCCGGTGTCGCCGGAGGTTTCGTCGTAGATAGCGGCGAGGGCATCGTCATGGCGGCCTGATCGGCCGAAAGCTGGCAACCACCCGCGCCGCCCATTTGGCAGAGCGAATCCTGGGCGTGCTGGCCGAGGATCAGCCGCCAGCGCGTGAGTTGTTCTTTGTCAACGGGGTTTGGCATGGGTCACAAGTCATCGCGTTCCTGTTCGTGGCTGCGTGAAGCCCGCTCAGGCGGACCCGTGAAGCGTTCCTTCAGCGTGTTCACAATCGAGCTTCTCAGTGTGGCAGCCTTAGCCGCGGATAGTAGCGTCTTCGCTTGTACCCGTCGCAGCAGTCGGCTATGATGCCGGCTTCTTCCTCGCTGAGTTGGTCCATGGCCTCGGCCCGGTGCCAGGTTGTGCCCGATCGGAATCCCCTCAAGGCTCGGGCACGCTCCGAACGTGTGAGTTCGGTGGCAGTCAGCTTGTGGCTTTTCAGAATCGTCTCAAGCGTTTCATTCCTCGTCGTGGGGGAACCAATATCCGACCAGACGATTGCGAGCTGTGTTCCAGCCCGGTTTAACCATGCCTCTTTGATGCCGGAGGCACGCTCCAGCTCCTGGAGGATCGGCTTGGCACGGCTGCCACAACCAATCTCCCGGGCCGCTGGTCACGTAAAGGGAACGGCATAAAAGGCGAGAAGTTCAGATTTGGTCGTAGCGGTTTGATTGTTGGTTTGCATATTGGGATTCGCACAGCCGGCGAGAAACAGGGATGCGACGAATAAGACCGCGACGGCAGAGAGTCGACAGGGCGATGCTTTGATCAGGGATTTCATAAGGTAGCTTTTTCCTTTCTATTACCGAAGCGCAGGATGTTACCGTCGGGATCTTTCAAACCAAAATCTCGCGCCCAAGGCATATCTTCCAGTTCCTGCGTGATGCGGACGCCAGCAGCGCGGCAACGGCGGCAAAATTCATCAACGTCGTCATTAATGTAACAGTAAAGGCAGATGCCGAAAGCTCCGTCGCCCTTGTGTTCTGTCAGCAGGAAGCGCAACTCGCCGCGTTCTATGGAAATGCATAGAGGAAGGCCGGGCGCAAACCGGTGTTCGGAAACCTTGCGGAAGCCAAGGCACCGCTCGTAAAACTCCAAGCTGGCATATGCATCCGTCACGCGGACGCACGGCATGCAGATTTCAGTTTTCATAACCTGTTCTCAAGGTATTCGAGCAAAGGGCATCCGGAGCCAGGTTTGTGCGTTTTGCATTCCTCGGCCAGCCTGGCCAGAGCGCGGCCCATGCGTTGAAGGGATCGGATGCGATCTTGAATGTCGGCAATCTTGGTGGTGGCGGTCTCGCGAACCCTCTCGCAACTTCGGGCACCGTCAGTCCTTAAAGTAAGCAATTCCTTGACTTCGCGCAGTGTGAAGCCCAGTTCCTGTGCGCGCCGTGTAAATCGAATACGCGCAACGGCATCCGGCGGGTAGAGGCGATAGTTTGCTGCGGTGCGGCTCACCGGCCGGACGACGCCAGCCCTTTCATAGAAGCGTACTGTCGTCGGCGACACGCCAGCGAGCTTAGCGACGCCGCCGATGGTCAAAGGCCTGGTTTCGGACAAGCCGTGCATCCGCTAAACAGATAAACCCTGCACTGTAGTGTAGGGTCAAGGGCTGATTCTGATCACCTAACGAAGCTCAGTTCGCGCCTCCGCCTGTTGGGACGTTTGCGCGATGCCGGGCCGCTAATTGACATTCCCGTCACGAACGCCTTGCACTTCTTCCGTGCCCGGCCCTGGCCGTAGTAAAATTTTGGGAAAGCTTTACACGAAAACTTCGTTTTAAGCGCGGCGAGAGGTGGTGAGGTTCGGAGCGACTTCAATTTCACCGAATGTTGACGCACCTTTCCCGAACCTGCCCGAAATGGCAGATGGGTTCAAATCCCGCCCCGCAACCAACTTTTCCTTAAATTACTGACAGTTTACTGACAGAATCGGCCCCACCCAGGCAGGCATGTGCATCTGGTTCAATATGTGCCGATTCTCGTTAGTGCTGTGCGGTGGATTATCATTCATGCACAGCGCTGTGTGCAATCCAGCCGCGCAGCCGGTAGGCACGGTAGCCGGTTGGGGTGGCTACCTCGATATCCGAGAATTGCATTCACCAACGCCGCTCACCAACGGGGTAAAACTTGCCCAGCGGAACTGCCTTGTTCTCACGGAAACTGGAGAGGTGCTCTCACCTGGAAGTCCTTCGCGAAGCGAGCTGACCAATATTGTCGCCGTGGCTTCGGGCGATGAGCGCGGCGTTGCGCTCACAAGGAATGGAGTAATGCTGAGTTGGGCATATGATCAGCAAGGTCCGGCACAAATATTGGCCTCTAACATCATAGCGATTGCCGCTGGCGGCAATCACAGCCTTGCCCTCACAGAGGACCACCGGGTTCTAAGCTGGGGGGGAGGGAATGTTCCCGCCAACCTTACGAACGTGGAGGCGATTGCCGCTGGTCAGCTGCATAGTCTTGCGGTCAAGCGCGACGGAACAGTGGTCGCCTGGGGCGATAATAAGTTTGACCAATGTAGCGTACCGCTTGGCTTGACGGGTGTGGTGATGGTTGCTGGAGGACACACCCACAGTCTGGCCCTTAAGAGCGACGGGACAGTGGTCGGCTGGGGGGCGGGGAGTGGCAACGATTCAGGTCAGACGCGAACGCCTCCTGACGCGACTAACGTGGTAGCTATCGCCGCAGGAGGTTTCCACAGCCTCGCCCTGCGAGCGAGTGGAACGATTGCGGGATGGGGCTGGAACGGCTTTGGTCAATTGGAGATCCCGCCCTCTGATTCCAGTTTCATTGGGATCGCTGCTGGAGAGATTACGTCGTTTGCCTTGACCCGCCTGCCTGTCGTTACTGCGCAGCCGTTGGGTCAGTCTGTGCGTGCTGGAACAAATGTCACCATCGTTGTTGAAGCAGTTGGAACGTACCCGTGGGAGTATCAGTGGTTCCATAACGGAACGAATTTGGCAGGAGCGACTTCACCCAGTCTACATGTACATTTGGCGGATGTTCAAGTTGAGGATTCGGGCCACTATTCGGCAATCCTTAGAAATAGCTACGGTTCACGCATAACTTCTTCGGCTAGTTTGGACG